>CAZCWO010000068.1:0-10154 GCA_964502335.1 uncultured Rhodobacterales bacterium
TAAGTATTTATTAAGAATTGAAGATACAGATCAAGAAAGGTCCACTGAAACAGCCATTGACGCTATTAATAAAGGACTAAATTGGTTAAGGTTAACCCCTGATGAAAAGACAATTTTTCAATCCGAAAATCTTCATAGACATAAGCAAGTTGCAGAAATGCTTTTAAAATCAGGAAATGCCTATAAATGTTACTTAAATGAAGACGAACAGAAAAATATTAGACAAGAATGCATAAACAATGGTCTGCCTTTTAGGAGCCCCTGGAGAGACAAAGAAAGCAGCAAAAAAAATTCTTTTGTATTAAGGATACGAATGCCGAATGATGGTAAAACTATAATTAATGATATTGTTCAAGGTAAAGTTGAAGTATCTAATAAGCAACTTGATGATTTTGTCTTATTGAGGAGCAATGGTTTACCAACCTACATGTTAGCAGTAGTAGCAGATGATTACGACATGGGCATTACTCATGTAATTAGGGGGGACGATCATTTAAATAACGCATTTAGACAATTTTGGATTTATAAAGCTTTAAATTGGAAAATCCCTAAATTTGCTCACATACCCCTTATACATGGAGAAGATGGGGCAAAATTATCAAAAAGGCATGGTGCTCTTGGTGTAAATGAATACAAAGAAATGGGCTTCTTGCCAAATGGCATAAATGCTTATTTAATGAATTTGGGATGGACAAACTTTGAAAATAACATCCTAGAATTAAATCAAGCATCAAAAATTTTTGATTTAAATCATATAAGAAAATCACCTTCAAGATTCGATTTTTCAAAATTAAAAAATATTAACTCTCAATTATTAAAAAAACTAAGTGTATGTGACTTAACGAAACTAATACTAAAAAATATTCAAAACCCCTCACAATATTCTAATGATCGTCTAAATAAGGCTATTCCCTACTTACTTGAAAGAGCAGAAACTATAAATGATCTAGTCAACTCATCAATGTGGATATGTACCGATGATTATAGAAATATTTTTCAAGAAACTCCTAGTTTTAATGAAACTGACTTGAGGCGACTTGTTTCATTTAAAGATAGCTTAAATCATTTTAGAATTACTTCAAAAAATGAATTTGAAAATCATTTTAATTCTTGGTTACAAAAAGAAAATATCAAAATAAAGGAAATTGGACGTCATCTTAGGTTATGTTTAACAGGTACAGGTTCTTCTATTGACTTGCTGTCAATTTTCTACCTTTTAGGATGCAGTGAAATAATTAAAAGAATAGATTATAATATAAATTGTGTGACTGAAGTTGGTGTTTAGCTCTGTGTTTATTGGTATAGCTTATGAGTGATTTTGAAAGTTTAAAACTTACAAGAAACAAAAATAAAATAGCTGATCTAAATATTTTAAAAGGCAGCCTTGGCCCTGATGTCATTGATATAAGGCAACTATACAACCAAACTGGATTTTTTACATACGACCCTAGTTATGGTGCAACGAGTTCATGTAAATCTTCCATTACTTTTATTGACGGTGATAAAGGTATTCTTCTTCATAGGGGGTACCCAATAGAACAATTAGCGAAAAATTCAACATTTCTAGAAGTCGCTTATCTACTTCTTAAAGGAGAACTTCCTAACAAAGAGGATTACAAAATCTTCTCAAATAATATTATTAATCATACAATGGTTAATGAGCAATTCCTTAACTTCTATCAAGGCTTTAGGAGAGATGCTCATCCAATGGCAATATTATGTGCGGCCACTGGTGCAATGTCAGCATTTTATAATGACAGCGCAGATATAAATGATCCTCAACAAAGAATAATAGCTTCAAATAGGCTTATAGCAAAAATACCTACTTTAGCAGCAATGGCTTATAAATACTCTATTGGCCAGCCTTTCATATACCCTGATAACAATCTTTCTTATCCTGAAAATTTTTTAAAAATGTGTTTTTCAGTTCCAACACAACAATATAAAACACAAAAAGTTTTATCTGATGCTATAGAAAAAATTTTTATCTTACATGCCGATCATGAACAAAACGCTTCTACCTCTACAGTTAGATTGGCTGGTTCATCAGGCGCCAATCCATTTGCATGTATTTCAGCAGGGATTGCATCTTTATGGGGGCCTGCACATGGAGGTGCAAATGAAGCAGTTTTAAATATGCTTAATGAAATTCAATACAGTGATAACATTTCAAAATTTTTAAAAAAAGCTCGAGACAAAGATGACCCCTTTAGACTATTTGGTTTTGGTCATAGAGTATACAAAAACTATGATCCCAGAGCAAAAGTAATGCAAAAAACATGTCATCAAGTTTTAGATTCACTAGGTATAAAAAATAACACTCTACTTTCATTAGCAATGAAACTTGAACAAATAGCTTTGGAAGATGAGTATTTCGTTGAAAGAAAGTTATATCCTAATGTTGATTTTTACTCTGGTATAATTTTGCAAGCAATTGGTTTCCCCACAAGTATGTTTACAGTTTTGTTTGCTGTTGCAAGGACAGTTGGATGGGTAGCCCAATGGAAAGAAATGATTGAAGACCCAAACCAGAGGATTGGTAGGCCTAGACAACTTTATACAGGACCCAAAAAAAGGAATTATATTAAAGTAGAGAAAAGAAATTAATGATATTATTAAATTAAAGCTTGTTTAATAATTTGTGAAAGGTTCTCATTAAAAGTTTTATTATTAGCAGTTAACAACTTTTTCAAATCAGATGAAAAATTATTAATTTGTTTATGTTTTTCTTTATCTAATATCAATGAAAGCATTTTTTCAGATATTGTTTTTGCATTACATTCTTCCTGAAATAAGAAATCCATAACTTTTTTCCCTAAAATCCAATTTGGGAGAATAATTTTGTCCATATTAATAATCTTTCTTCCAATAGTAGCAGATATTATGTTAGTCTTATAGATTGCTATACTAGGCACTCCTGATAGAGCATACTCCAAAGTTGCAGTTCCTGATGTTATTATTGAATAATCAGAAGATGCCGTTAAAAGCAAACCATTACTTTCTTGACCCAAAACGATAATATTCTCACTTGAATTATTAAGTAAATTGTTAATCAATTTTTCTTGATTTGATGCAGCTTGAAGAACAAATAAAATGGGTGTTTTGATTTTATTTTTTAATAAACCAGCTGTTGAAATTAAAATAGGTAATATTTTTTTCACTTCGCTAGCCCTGCTACCAGGAAGAAGAGAAATAATTATTTCTTTATTATCTGGAATTCCTAGAAATGCAAAAAGAGATTTCCTATCTTTATTCATAGAAAAGTTTTGAACTGCCGGATGCCCAACAAATTCTGTATTAACTTTGAATTTTTTGAAATAATCTTCTTCGTTTGGAAACAAGCAAAGAAGTTTATCAACAAGTCCATATAGCTTTTTCGCTCTATTGGGTCTCCATGCCCAAACAGTAGGGGCAACCAGGTGAATAAACTTAGGTTTATAATTAATATTTTTAATTTTTTTTCTTATGATCTTTATTAAAAAAAAGTTGAAACCCTTAGTGTCAACAGTAATTATTAATTTTGGTTTGATATCTATTATCTGATTGGCGAGGAAAAATGCATTAAATATTAGTAAAGGCAACTTAAAAATAACATCTGTTAACCCGAAACCACTAATTTTTTCCCAATTAATAATATTTTTCAAATTCTTAGCCTTCATTAAAGGCCCGCCAACTCCATACCAATCAACCTCTTGATTATTTGAAATAATTTCAGAACCCAAAACATCAGCTGACATCTCTCCTGCAATGATTACACATTTACTTGTCATGAATTAAAAACCAAATAAAGTTAAGCTTTTACTATTAGCTAATCTAATAACTTTACCGATATCAACAATTAAAACTTCATTGTGTTTGCAAGCTATACAAGAGAAACCACTTTTAATTGCATTTTTGACAGTTTGAATACCAATTACTGGTTGGTCAAACCTTAAATCTTGATTTACTTTCGGTGCTTTTACCAATATCGGTCCAGTCCCAGGCAATTTTAATGCCTGCACTCTTTTTAGCATTAAATCAGTTCCTTCAATAGCTTCAACTGCTAAAACTAATCCATTTTGCACTGCTACAGATTGTCCAACATCACTTTGTGATAGATTTACTAACACATTATAGCCCCTTTCAATTTCTCTATACATAGTTTCTAAAGGTTCTGGACCAGCATAATGACCTTTAGGAACTATTGAGTTGTCAAGAAAGTCACTTGCAGAAGAAATTATGAAACCTTCTTTTTCAATTTCAAGAGATAAAACCCTTAGTGCAGCATCATCACCTTTAAATGCTATTTTAGACATTATATCCAAGCCTTTTAAGTCAAATTTAATTTGTTGTAATTTTGGTCTTTCTATTCCTCCACATAAAACTATATGAGTAACTTTCTCAATATGAAGTCTTTTAAAGATTTGGCTTACTTTGCCAATTTTAATATTAAAAACATTCCAATTAGGCCTGATTTTATTCATATTTAAATCTGTAAGGTTGATTATAATTCCATCCCAACCTTGTTTGAAGGCATTTTCAGAAACCTTAAGAGGCAAGCCTCCTGAGCCAGAAATAACAGCAAGTTTTTTAATTATAGAGGTTTTTGAGGGTGACATATTCCATTTTTTGTATCTTCCAAAAGAAAGTTTTTTATAATGTTGTTGATTTTATTTGATTTAACTAGCTTTAGTTTTTCAATTTTTGCCTGAAATGGGTTAGGATCATTAAAAAAGCTTTTTAAAGTATTTATTGCTATATTTATCTCTGCTTTTGAAAATCCTTTCCTCCTCATTCCGATGATATTTATTCCATTAATAAAAGCTCGAGATCCATCTACACCACTAGCGATTGCAAATGGAGCAACATCAGCATCAACTGCACATAAACCGCCAATCATAGCATATGGTCCAATCCTTCTAAACTGAACAACTCCTACCATGGCGTTTAAAACTGCATGATCATGAATATGAACATGCCCTGCCAAAGCGACATGATGCGACAAAACTATATTATTACCAATACTACAATCATGAGCAATATGCGCCCCAGTCATAATTAAATTATTATTTCCTATTTTTGTAACACCACCTCCACCTTTAGTGCCCAAATGAATAGTGGATTGTTCTCTAAAGGTATTATCATTACCTATAGAAAGAGAAGTATCCTCACCTTTAAATTTTAAATCTTGCGGTATCATACCAATTACTGAGAAAGGAAAAAAATTACAGTTATCACCTATGTCAGTATTACCATCTATGACAACATGACTGTGCAAATTACAATTTTTTCCTATTCTTACATTTGGACCAATGTTACAAAAAGGACCAATAACAGAAGATTTATCTATCTTAGCATTTTGATGAATTAATGCTGAAGGATGGACATTTGATTTCATTATTTACCTGCATCTACTATCATAGCTGAGAAAACACATTCTGAAACGATTTGTTCATTAATTTTCGCAACACCAGAAAATTTCCATAATGTGCCTCTTCCACGTATTTTTTTAATTTCAAGATATAAAGTTTCACCAGGACGAACAGGTCTTCTAAATTTTGCAGAATCAATGCTAGCAAAATAAACTAATTTTCCTTCTGAAGATTTTTCCCTTCCATAACCCTCACTGTATGACACCAAACACCCAGCTGTTTGGGCCATAGCTTCTATAATTAAAACACCCGGCATAACAGGATAGTTTGGGAAGTGGCCTGCAAAATGTGGTTCAGTAGCAGTAACAGATTTAATTCCAATTGCGGAAATATTGGGTATTAAATTTTCAACCTTATCAATTAAAAGAAATGGGAGTCTGTGTGGTATCAAATTGATTATTGCGTTATAATCTAGATTTATATTTTCATTCATTTTATTTTATTTTCCTAATTTTATTTCTAGTTAGAAAGCTTAATGTGGCTTTTTGTCTCCTAAATTCTTTTATAGGTATTGCAGGAAAGCCTCCCATTAACTCAGCTTTAGAGATATCTTTAGTTACACCTGAACGAGCAGATAATATAGCTCCAGATTTAATATGCAAATGTCCTGAAATTCCAACCTGGGCTCCAATGACTACATTTTCGCCAATATGTGTACTACCTGCAACTCCTGATTGACCACAAATTACTGACCCTTTTCCAATACTAACATTATGTGCAATGTGAACTAGATTATCTATCATAACGAAATTGTTAATTTTAGTATCCCCTAGAGAACCCCTATCAATAGTGGAATTAGCACCTATTTCAACGTTATCTTTTATAATAACTCTTCCTCTATGAGGAAATTTATAAACCCCATCATTATCAAAATTAAATCCAAAACCAGTAGTTCCTATTCTCACTCCAGGATAAATTATACAATCTTTACCTATAGCACTATAGTTTATTGAACAATTAGAACCTATTTCTGTCCCATCTTGAATAATGACGCCATCACCAATTACAGTATTTTCTCCAATTATAACTTTTTTACCGATTTCAACATTTTTGCCAAGAACTGCACCATTTTTTATTTTTGCATTAGGGGAAATTCTATTTTTACCACTTGCTTCAAATATATCAGGGTAGACTAACCCCAAACAGAAAGCAAAAACCCTTCTTGGTGATCGAGTGAATATATATGAATTGTTCTTGTTAACAGATTGCATATGATCAGGTGCGATAATCATACAGCCACAATTAGAATCTTTTACATATTTTAAGTATTTTTTATTTTCTAAAAATACTAAATCGTTATGACGAGCTTTATCAATAGTTGAAAAATTATTAACAACAAAATCATTATTAAAAATTTTAGAATGGTATTGTTTTGGAAACTTTGTTTTTATCTTTTTAATCAGATTAGACAATTTCAAAGGCTTGCCCTTACCATAAAATCTTTCGTCAATGATCATTTATTTAAATTTTCTATCATATCAGTATAAATTTTTTGAAAATTAAATTCTCCTTCTTTTTTATTTAGCTCTAATAATATTATGTCGGTCAAATCAATTTTCTCATTTGCATAAATAATATTGTTTGTTTTAAACACTATTAGTATATTTTCTTTTTTTGCCAATTCGGCAACTAATTCATTTACTTTATCAGCTATTAATTTTTGAGAAACTTGAAAATTAGTTTCAAGTTGCTGTTTGCTTTTTTGAACCAATCTCTGAATGGAAGCTACTTTATTTTCAAAATCCTTAACTAACTCTTGAAACTCATCATTGCTTATATTATCTTTTTTTTGATTTAATTCTTTTTCAGCTTGCCTTAAAGCTTTTTCTTCTTCGTTAATAGATTTTTGAAATAAATTTCTCCCTTTATCGAGTTCCTTTTGAAGGTTTATAGAAGGAATGGCGTTTTTTAAAATATATTTAAAATCAATATATCCTATTTCAGATGCATAAGTATGCAAAGAAGAATTTACAATTAAAAAGATAAATACAAATAAAGTTTTATAGATCATAAAATTTAAAATGTTGAACCTAATCTAAACTCAAACCTTTGGGTCTGATCGTAAGCCTCTTTTTTGATAGCATCTGCCCAAGAGAAAGTAAGGGGCCCTATAGGTGTTTCCCATAGAAATCCATAACCAATAGACATTCGTAAACTATTTTGATCTGTACTAATCGCATAATTTTCTGCAGTGTCATCCACTCCCCATAAAGAGCCAAAATCGGTAAAAATAGTCCATTGAATACCAGTTTCACTAGGCAAACCTATTCCTGACCTAATGGCTAAACGACCAGCATAATAATTATTTCCCCCAATAGCAGAGGCTAAAGATGATGCACTTGATCTAGGACCAATGCCTGATGAATCAAACCCTCTTACTTTTCTTCCTCCTAGAAAAAATCTATTTGATTTTGTTACGTTTTCATCAAGTCCTTCAATATTGCCATATTCTCCACCAAGTCCTATGACTAAGTCTACATAATCGGGTTTATAATAAAAACTACTTCTAGCGACAGAACTTATATAATTAACATCCCCACCAAGCCCTGCAAAGTGTTCAGACAAAGAATAATAATAACCACTCGATGGATTAAATCTATTATCTCTAGTGTCTCTTGAAATACTATATCCTAAAGAGGATAAAACTTTACCTCCATCTGTTGAAATTATATTTTCATTATTATCTAAATTTTCAGTTTCAACATTTTCTAAAGTATAACTAAAATTATGGAAGAAATCATTGGCCGAACTAAATCCAGCTCCGGAAGTAAATCCTAAAGCTGTAATTCTTTGGTCAGCTGAATCGTCTGTGTAAGTATTATGAAACACATCAAAGCTGCCTTTTAAGTTTCTATTAAATAAATATGGCTGTGTAAGACCCGCAGAAAAATTTTGTTTATTATTTGATAAAGATAAACTGAACTTTGCTCTTTGCCCTCTGCCCAAATAATTTTTTTCAGAAATACCAAATTGAGTACTAAACTCATCAAATGTAGAGTATGCAACACCCAATGTCACATCTCCGGTAGCTTGTTCTTCAACCTCAATATTTAATTTTGCTTGATTAGGTTTTGAACCAGGCTCAGCTTTGACAACTAGATTTTTAAAAAACCCTAAATTTCGAATATTTTTTTCTGAAGTTCTTATCTTTAACCTGTTAAAAGGGTCTCCTTCAACTAATTCAATTTCCCTTCTAATAACACTGTCAAGAGTTCTTGAGTTACCTGTAATATTAATAAGCTCTATATAGTTTTTTGTTCCTTCACTAAGATTTAAGATTAAATCTATAGATAGATCTTTTTCATTAATATTAAATTCAGGCTTAATTTCAGAAAAAGCAAAACCTTGATCAGCTAAAGCATCAATTATATTTGAAATGCCTTTTTCTAATTTTTTAACATTATACCAATCTCCATCATTAAGAGGTATTAAATTTCTAAAATTTGAATCTAGCAATCCTTCTAACTTAGATTTAATTTTAATTGATGAAATTTTGTACCTTTCACCTTCAGTTAAAGCAAAAAGAACAGAAAACCCACTTTGATCAGGGAGTAAATCACCTTGTTTTTTTAAAATATTAAACTTTACAAACCCTCTAGTAAAATAAAACTCTCTTAATTTTGATGCATCAACCTCAAGCCTGTCAGTATTATAATTATCTGAAGAAGTAATAAATCTCCACCAAGCAGTTTGTTTTGTAGATATTACCTCCTTAAGCCTTCTGTCTGAAAATCTTTTATTTCCAACAAAGCTTATATTCCTGACAGTATACAATGGCCCTTCTTCTATTTCAAAGACCAAGTCCACTCTTTTACCTTCAAGTTCAACAATTTTTGGAACTATTTTTGTCCCAAACCTCCCTTCAGCTTTATAGGCACTTAATAGTTTATCTGTAGAATCAGAAATTATTCTTTTTGAAAAAATTTGATTCTTTTTTAGACTTATCAATTCAGATAAAACTTCATCTGTAAATCTTTTGTTTCCCTCAAACCCAATTAAATTAAGAATTGGGTTTTCTTCAACTTTTATTATAAAGACTTTGTCTTTATTCGACACTTCAACGTTTTTAAAAAAACCCGTATTGTATAATTCTTTTAAAATAACATTAGGGGAACTCTCAGAGAATTCAGACCCCTCAGATAAAGAAATATATGCAAGAATAGTGTCGTTATCTACTCTTAAATTTCCTTCTATTATAATTTTAGAAACTTTTTGGTCGGCAAACAATAAATTGATATTAAACATATAAATAATACAAAAAATAAAAGTTATAATGTTTAATTTTCTTAAAATATTCATACTATTCACCATTAATTATATTAGTGGATATATTATAATTCTTAAATTATACAAATGTCAAAAAATGGAAATTATGTGATGATATCATTTATCGTAAATACTATCATTAAAAATAAAAGAAAGGTGATGCCACCTCTCATTAAAAGGTTTTGAACATAACTAGGTAACGGCTTACCAAAAATTATTTCTATTAAATATAGCATAATATGACCTCCATCTAAAGCAGGTATTGGTAGCAGGTTGACCAAACCCAAATTAAGTGAAATTAATGCTCCAAAAAAAATAAAGGGCAACACACCTGATACTAACGCCTGTCCAGAAAGTTCTGCAATCTTAACTGGACCACCTATTTCACCTTGTTGAACATTACCTGATAATAACTTGCCAATCCCTCTTATCATTGATTGAGTAATAAATAATGTGTCAACAAAACTATTATAAATT
>CAZCWO010000069.1:0-1426 GCA_964502335.1 uncultured Rhodobacterales bacterium
TCACAAAAAATCGATATTGAAACAAGAGTGGAAGATGAAAAGCAAAGAGATTTAGAGAAAATTATTAATATCAATGAAATCTCTGAAGGGTTCGTTATGGAGGATGAACGAGTAAAGGTTTCAGCTTTAAAGGTCGTTCACGGTTTGCTTGAAAATTGCTTTGCCTTTAAGTTTGAGACAAAAGATAAAAAAGTAGTTTTTTCTGGGGACACCATTTACTCTCCCTTGCTGGCAGACTTTTCTAAAGATGCTGATGTTTTAGTGCATGAAGTGATGCTAGAGAAAGGAATAGATGAAATTTGCAAGCGGTTAAGTAAAGTTAAACCAAACCTTAAGGAGCATCTAATAACGAGCCATACATTTGCTGAGGATGTTGGCAAGATTGCCAAAAAAGCTAATGTAAAACATTTAGTTTTAAATCACTATGTACCGCATGGTATAAAATCTTTTTCAAGATCGGATTTTGTAGAGGCCGCTCAAACTACTTGGGATGGGAAAATTACCGCTGGATATGATCTATGTGAAATTGAATTTTAGATTGTTTTATATTTTATGAAAAATTTGAAACTTAATTATAGATCCGAAGAGAACAATTGCGATGAGACGGTATTGTTTATTCACCCTTTAGGCGCGGATCATTCGGTTTTTGACAAAGTTATTAATAGCATAAAAAATGACTTTAATTGCTATTCCATAGATATAAGGGGTCATGGGAAGTCTCCGGTACCGGAGCCTCCTTATACAATTAAAGAAATGGCTAATGACATATCATCTACTTTTAGTTTTGAAAGTCCTGTTCATGTTATGGGTGTCTCTATTGGTGGAATGATTGCAATGAGCTTGGCTGTTAACAAGTTTATACCTATTAAAAAATTAATTTTATCTGACACTGGTCATGTGATTGGTAATTATGACTTATGGCAAGAACGGATAGATATGGTTAATTCAGGAGGACTAGAAAAAATTGTTGATATGGCAATTGAAAGGTGGTTCCCTGAGGAGTTTAGAGTTCAATCTCCAGACTTGATGAATGAATGTAGAAGTCAGCAGTTAAAAAATTCAGTTAAAGGCTATGTTGGTGCATGTCAGGCCATTCAATTAGCAGATTTTACAGATGAATTGCCAAAAATTAAATGTCAAACTTTAGTTGTAAATGGAACAAAAGATATCTCTACCCCCCCTTCACTAGGAGAGGAGTTAGCTGGGCTGCTTCCAAACTCAAATTTTAAAACATTGGAAGGAATAGGGCATGTCCCCCCACTGCAGGATCCAGATTTGACAGTAAAAATTTTAAAAGAGTTTTTGAGTGAAAATTAGTTTATGAAAAATTATAATCCTAAAAATGAACCCACAGATTCAATTAAGCGCAAATCAATAAAACCTGTAATTTGCTATCCAGTTGAAACTCTTTTACCTGCTAAAATGG
>CAZCWO010000069.1:1526-10029 GCA_964502335.1 uncultured Rhodobacterales bacterium
TAAATTATGAATCAATTACAAGAGGCAAACTTACAGGGCTTCTAAAGTTAGAGGATGTTACCCAACCACAATTTTTATTTGATATTTTAAATTCTGGTATTTTTTCAAGAAATTTATTCATTGTTTCTTTTGTAATCATCCTGGCAAGTGAATTTCCTACGCAAGAATGGATGCCTGCGCCAAAGCCCAAATGACCTTTGGGTTTTCGGTCAATATCATAATTATCAGGGTTTGGAAATTTTCTTCTGTCACGGTTTGCTGATCCAAATGCTAAAATTACACTATCTCCAGTTTTCATAGTATGACCATGAAGGGAATGATTTTTTGTTAAAACTCTTTTAAATCTTTGTGCCGAAGTATTGAAACGTAAAGATTCTTCAATAGCTTGTTCCATAAGGTTAGGGTCTGAGGAAATTCTTCGCCTAGCATGATTGTGATCAGCAAGGTTTAACGCAAAGATACTCATAAAACTTGAAAGGGATTCAACCCCAGCAATAAGAAACATGGAAGTGGTGAGAGTAACTTCACGATCTGATAACTGGTCGCCATTTATCTCGACTTTTGACAACCGGGTTATAAAATCATCAGAAGGGTTCTTTCTGCGATTATTAACTTCTTCAGAAATAAAGGCGGCAATGTTTTTAAATGCTTGATCAAGTTTTTTATTTCTACCTCGTTTTTCTTTGTCAGTTGAAACTGCCAAAACTATCTCATTTCGAAGTTCTGTAGGGTTTCGATCAGGTAAACCAATAATTTTCAAAAGACTCTTAACTGTTACTACACTTGAAAATTCTTTAACAAAATCAAAGGTAACTTTATCATTTAAATCATCAAGGGCTTTTTCAGCTATTTCTAAAGAAGGCTTAGCAATTTCATTTATTGGTTTATGATTAAAAGCTAGTTGTGCTAGAGATCTTAGTCTAGTGTGATTTGGAGGGTCAGTAGTGCCTAGCGTTCCTCCAGTTCTTTCTGATATTTCATCAATGAGGTTTCCTTTTCTTGAAGAAAAAGTTCTCCAATCTTTAGAAGCATTTAGTACATCTTCATATCGAGATAATATCCAAATGTTAGCTTCTTTACTCCAAAAACAAGGATAACTTTCTCTTAAAATATTATATGAAGGGTAGGGATTCGCATCAATTTCTTTAGAGTAAAGGTCGAATGGTTCATTCATTTTTACCTCTAAATTCTGTTAATAATGAAACAAAACATTTATTCATTGAGAAAGTTTAAATTAAAAAGATCAATAGCATTTGTTCGTCCTATTTTAAGACGTTCATTTTCATCAATAACTTGAGTATTATCAAACCAATAACATGCATCTTCCATATTTTCAAATGGGTAATCTGTTGAAAAAAATATTTTATCTACCCCTAGAACATCCAAACAACATTTAAAAGCAGGATCGTTAAAATTTCCACTAGTTGTCACCAAAAAATTATTTAAAAAGTATTCACCTAGTGGTCGATTACCTCGATATCCTCTGGGTGAAAATTTCATCCGCGCATCTATTCTCCAAAGGTCATAAGGAATATGCTCCCCTAGGTGTCCTAAAATTATTTTTAAGTTAGGAAAATCTTCAAACATACCTGATCCACACATCCTAAGGGCGTGAATCGACGTGTCTACGGCAAAACCCCAAGGTGCGCTTTTTAACCAAGGGTGACCATCATATATTGGGGCGTAAGACTCTAATTGCATCCTGGGATGAAGATAAAATGGTACATTTAACTCTGAGACAGTAGCCCAAAAGCTTCGATATTCTGGTATGTCATAATATATTGCTGATTTTTCAATATTCTTTTGTGTAAAACTATTCACCAAGGCACCGTAAAACCCTAGATCTTTAATGCAGCGAGTTAACTCCATAGACGCTGAATCAGGATCTTGCATTGGAAGAGCAGCGAAAGCACCATAACGATTTGGATATTTAGCAACTGCTTCAGCCATTTTATCGTTAGCTTTTTTCGATATTAAAATGGCCTCTTCTTTATCAACTAAACCTTGAATTCCAGGTGAGTTGTTTGACAAGATAGAAAAATCTATCCCGTTTTTATCCATTAATTCTATTCTTTGCTCGCCTATATCAAGTATTGATTTAGAAAAATCTTCCCAATGCCCAGAATCACCGGCAAATGCTTTAGCTCTTCCTAGTGTTTCTTCAATTGCTATATGTTCTTCAA
Source organism: uncultured Rhodobacterales bacterium (assembly GCA_964502335.1). Classification (GTDB taxonomy): domain Bacteria; phylum Pseudomonadota; class Alphaproteobacteria; order Puniceispirillales. The sequence continues at coordinate 3,710 of CAZCWO010000069.1, forward strand.
AAACAATTTTACCTTTCAACACAGCCTCCTAATAATAGATTTAAATATTTTGAATAATACAAAACTAATTAATATTTTAAGAATTTAAGAAAAATCACTAAACATTAAAGCTTTCAACTATACAAACGGCCTCTCCTACTTTGATCGTCTCTCCCTCCTTAGCACAAATTTCGACTAACTTACCATTGTCTTCTGCTTCTACTTCGTTGGTTACTTTCTCTGTCTCAAATTCATAAAGAATATCCCCTAATTTAAAATTTTCACCGGGAGTAATATGCCATTTGGTTATTGTTCCTTCTTCCATGCTCATACCAACTCTGGCAAGTTTAAGCTTTACTTTCATTGGGTTTCTCCTAATACGATTTATTTAAAGTCATTACAGCTTTATAAACTCTCTCTACTGATGGGATCAGATATTTTTCAGAGTTAGGCGCGTAAGGCATAGGGGTGTCAGGTACAGTAACTCTCTTGATTGGTGCTTTTAAATATTGAAAGCCTTCATCTACTACTATTGCTGAGATATGGCTAGCAGCTGAGCATGTATCACGAGCTTCATCAATAATTACAATCTTACCGGTTTTTTTAACTGAGGATAGAATTGTTTTTTTATCAAGTGGTACTAATGTTCGTAAATCTATGACTTCTGGGTTAACATCTTTTGAAATTAATTGTTGAGCAGTTTCAAGAACAATTTTTGTACAAGAGCCCATTGTAACTAATGTAACATCTTTTCCTTTTATTGGGAGCGACGCAACTCCAAAAGGAACTGTTATGTCTTCATCAGGCACTTCTCCCATTTCTCCGCCACGACCACCAGGTTCAAGAAAAAAAGTTGGATCGTTGCTTCTTATTGCAGACTTCAATAAGCCACATGCATCTGCAGGTGTTGACGGTACTGCAATATTTAACCCACCAAGGTTCATTAAAACGGGATATGGAGTATCGGAATGCTGTGCAGCTGTTGATCTGCCCCCACCATAGCTAGCGATAACAGTGATAGGAAGACTAATTTGTCCCCCTGTCATCAAAGGTAATTTTGCCATTTGGTTTGCTATTGCGTCAAAGCCTGTATAAATGAAGTTTGAAAACATCATATGAAGAACAATGCGGTAGCCTGAGGCTGCGGCACCTACGGTCATACCTGTAAGAGTGGCTTCTGAAATTGGTGTATTGCGAACACGATTAGGACCAAAACGCTCTATTAAACCCCGCGTATCTCCAAATATTGAAGCCTCTACGTCTTCACCGATTAAAATCACCTTGTCGTCCCTTGCCATTTCTTCAAAGAGTGCTTTGTTTATCGCCTGAATGAAACGCATTTGCACCATTAGTAGTATCCTTTGTATGTATCTGAAAACATCAATTTTTTTGCAGCATTAGACGCTGGTGGTGTTCCCATGAGCGCTGCTTTGGAAGCTCTTTCAACTTCATCTTTTACCTCCTTCATAATCAGTTCAGCTCCATCAATCTTGGGGGTAAGGTGAATAATTGGATCATCCGCAAGACCTTCTTTTTCTTCTTCTTCTGTTCTATAGGGTTTTTGAAGTACAAGATTTTCTCTTGAAAAATGCCCGGATTGTCTCCAGGTTTTTGCTTCAATAAAGGCTGGACCACCTCCTGATCGAATGTGTTCAATCGCCTCTTGTCCAGTCTGCCATACTTCAATAATTTCGTTACCATTAATCTGCCATATTGGTATTCCAAATGGTTTTGCTCGCATTGAGATATCACCTTTAGTTACAGTTTTGGTAGGTGAAAACTCAGAATAGCCATTATTCTCACATACAAATAATAATGGAAGCTTCCACAAAGCTGTAATATTTAGACACTCCATTAAAACACCTTGGTTTGAAGCACCGTCACCAAAATAGGTAACAACTATATGATTTGATCCATCAAGTTTTTTGGCAAAAGCTACTCCTGTAGCAATAGAGATTCCCCCGCCAACAATTCCATTTGCTCCAACGATCCCTTTAGAAAGGTCTGCAACATGCATAGACCCCCCCATTCCACCACAAACACCATCAGCCATTCCATAAATCTCAGAAAACATCGCTTTCAGGTTTCCTCCTTTTGCAAGAAAGTGACCGTGACCACGATGATTTGAAGTAATTTGATCTTCATCTGTTAAATGTGAAGAAATGCCAACGCATATTGCTTCTTGTCCATTAGAAAGATGTACTTGCCCTGGTGTATTTCCAGCTTTATTAGACGCAAGAAGTGTATTTTCCGTTTCACGGATAGTTACCATCATTCGAAACATTTTTTGAAGTTCATCTTTAGTTGGGATATTATTTGGTAATTTTTTCATAATGACTGCCGAAGAAGTAGTTCATAACTTTCAATAGTCATCTTTCTTGGATTAGTTAACGTTAGGTGATCTGCCTTCGCTTTTTTTGCAATTTCAGATATTTCGTTTCCTTTTTCTCCAAGCTCAGACAATTTTCCTGGTAATCCGATTTCTTGAACGAGTTCTCTAAGCCAATTAGCTATCGGTGTTCTTAAACCGGCAGCTTTTTCTAATGTATTTATCTGAATTGGGACAGAAGGAGCGTTAAATTCAAGTACATTGGGAAGAAGAATCCCAATTAAAGTACCATGATGATAGTGTTTTTCACCTAATGGAGTGGCCATTGCATGTGCAGCTCCTAGACCTTTTTGAAGTACCATTCCACCTTGAAGAGATGCCATCATCATATGCCACCTTGCCTCTCGGTTGCTACCATTATCAATAACTTTTTTAAGCCAATGAGCGTTACGAACAAAACCATCAAGAGCTATAGCATCTGCGGGAGGATTGACTGAGGGGCTAAGGTAGGCCTCAACAGTATGACTCAGTGCATCAATGCCAGTAGCTGCGGTAAATTTTTTTGGAAGTGAAAGGGTTAATTCTGGATCTGCAATTACGGTATTTGCAACCATGTTAAGATTCACAGCGACGCATTTCCTGCCTGAATTTAATGTCATTACACATGCACGACCAATTTCAGCCCCTGTTCCTGCCGCTGTAGGGATTGCAATTTGAGGAGCAACTTTTCCAATCCTTGAAGAACCTCCAATTTTGACATCATAATCAGCAAGCTCACCTTTATGGGTTGCCAATAATGCTATAGATTTAGAAAGATCTATTGGAGAACCTCCACCTAATGCTATCAAACCATCACAGTTGTGAGTATGCCAAATCTCAAGACATTCTTTCAGTGACCTTTCATTAGGGTTTTCAGTTGTTTTTGAATAGACAGTTGGAACATGAGGTTTTGCTGCTTCTAAAACATGCTCAAGAATACCGCATGCCTCTAAACCAGGATCTGTAACCAAAAGTGGACGTTTTAAACCCAGCAAATCTAGCTCATTAGCCAAAAGCTTTATTGCACCAAAATCAAATTGAATTTTTGATAGGTATTGGATTAAACTCAATTCTTGCCAGCCTCTAAATATATATGTTTAGTTTCAAGGAAATCATTCAAAGCTTCTGGACCATGCAAGCGGCCCATTCCACTTTCACGATAACCTCCAGTTTCAGCTTCAGCCATATGACGATTATGGCTATTTAACCAAACTGTCCCTGTTTTAATTGCACGACTTACACGCATTGCAAGATTTAGGTCATTTGTATACACACTTGCAGCAAGGCCATAACGAGTAGCATTAGATTTTTCAATAGCTTCAATTTCATCGTCAAAGGTTTCTATAGAGATCATAGGAATAAAATGTTCATTTTGGACAAGCGAATGACTAGTATCATCAATTCGGAAAATTGTTGGAGATATAAAAGATCCTTTGGATAAATCTCCCAATCCAGGTTTGCCTTGAAGAATCATTTCAGTCTCTTTTTTAGCCAATTCAATTAAATCAATTGCACGTTTCTGATTTTCCATGTCAATCAAAGGTCCAAGATTGGTTGTTGGGTCAAGGCCGTGACCAATTTTTACTGAACCCAACTCATTTTTTAAACTTTCTGTCAATTCCTGCTCAATCTTTTTGGAAACCAATACTCGACTAATACAAGTACACATTTGTCCATTAAGTACTATTGTAGCCTTTACAATTTCAGATACTGCATTGCTCAAATCAGAATCTGGGAAAACAATTGCAGGAGATTTTCCTCCTAACTCAAGTGATAGCCGCTTTAGGGTTGGCGCCGCTTTCTCCATTACTATCTTACCAGTACGAGAGGAACCAGTGAAAGTAATTACATCTATTTCTGGATGGGTAGCTAAAGTTGTCCCTATCTCTATACCATTTTCATTAATTGAGTTTACAACACCAGGTGGTAAATCAGGAATATCTTTAATACATTGCATTACGGCGGCATTGATTAAGGGTGTCTGTGGTGCTGGCTTGACTACACAAGTGCACCCAGCAGCAAGTGCTGGGGCTAATGAGCGAACCAAAAGAGTTATTGGAGCGTTCCATGGTACAATTACAGCAACGACACCTGCTGGTTCGCGCATAAAAAATGAAAATACATTTGGTGAACTCTCTAAGGTGCGTCCGAGTATGGAGCGTGCTAAGCCAGCATAGTATTCAGTTTCAGAAATTGCTGCATTAATCTCTTTTTGTGCTTGAAGAAGGGGTTTGCCGTTTTCTTGGACAAGAAGTTTAGCCAAATTATCTTGTTGTTGACGCAAATTAGTTGCTAATTGTAAAAGCACCTTGGAACGTAATCTTATATCTCCTTTCCATTTGCTTTTTTCAAATGCTTCACGTGCTACAGATATAGCCTTTATTGCAATTGATTTTGAACCAAGAAAGGCTGATCCGATTCTATTTCCTGTAGCAGGATCAATGCTCTCAATAACATCTTCTTTATTATTTAGAAATTCACCAGCAATAAAGTGGGGGGCATTATGCATAAGCTCTCCTCAAAAAATGTTTTCAGTTTTAGTACAAAAATAAATCAAAATAATTTCATAGCAATAATGTATTTCTTTTAGCAAGTGTTAGAAATAGTTATATTAGCCTTTACTATCCAATGAAACCAAACTAATTTTTTTTTATGGAATTTAGACAATTAAAATATTTTTATACAGTTGCTAATATGAGAAGCCTTTCAGAGGCTGCGGAACATCTGAATGTAAGTCAACCAGCTATTGGAATGCAGATACGCAAGCTTGAGGATTTAGTTGGTTCAAAGCTATTTATAAGGCATGCTCGAGGGATTCGTTTAACTCCTGCAGGAGAAATTATGCTCGATCATACTTCAGATATTTTAAATAAAATAGATATACTATACACAACCTTTAAAGATATTCGCAAGGGAAGTAAACTTGATTTTCGTATAGGTGTAACACCATCACTTGGAAGGGTTTTTGTACCAAGATTAATGGAGTTATGTCATGATCAGTATCCAAGAATTTCTCTCCTTTTTTCCCAAAATTTTCATGAACAGTTGTTAACTGATGTTTTGGATGGAAATTTAGATTTTTCATTTACAAAAAAGCAAGTTAATTCTCAAAATTTTGAAACTGTCCCACTTTATAAAGAGCCTGTCCGGTTGATTGGTAGTGCTGAGGAAATTAAAAAACTATCTAAGCCAATAACGTTGGATCAAATAGCACATCTTCCATTAGTACTTGATGGTAGAGATGAGGATTTAGAGATGTTAATTACATGTGAACTGACAAAGATTAATACAAAGCTTTCAAACGTTATCAAAGTTCAATCAATACAACTTCGCAAAAATTATATAGCAAATCATTCGCGGTTTGCTTTAGCACCGTCAGCTCTTTTCCATTCTGAAATTATTTCTGGTTCCTTTGATTCCATTTTAATACCAATACCTGCATTGAGAAGAAACATACATCTAGTTGGTCCAGTGATTGAAAACATGACCGCAGCAGAAAATCAAATTAGAGAGTTAATAATTAAAATCATTATGGAAATGGTAGATGAGAGGAATTATGAATGGGAATTAATATCCTAGTATTACGATATGAGGTATTAGTAAAACTTCTACCAGATAATAATATTATATTCTTTAACTATAATAATTTTTTATTAATATTCCAAAGGATAATTTATTGAAACGGTTTAATGTTTGATTATCAAGTAATTATTGCTGGTGGAGGGCCTGTTGGACTTGGTCTTGGTATAGATTTATCCCAGAGGGGAATTTCAGTCCTTATCATAGAACAATACTTTACACGACAATTGATCCCAAAGGGTCAGAATATGACTCAGCGAACGGGTGAGCATTTTCGTGCATGGGGTGTATCAAATGAGGTTAGAAATGCAAAAAAAATAAAATCTATTGGTGGTGCTTCTGGTATTACTGCATATGGAACTTTGTTGGGACCCTATCATTATGAATGGCTTAA
>CAZCWO010000070.1:0-10000 GCA_964502335.1 uncultured Rhodobacterales bacterium
TTTTTTTTATTTTTTTTAACTTAATTTTATTGACAAGTCTGTGTTCATTGATTCTTCTTAGATATATTTATTTTATATTCTTTTTTAAGTTTATTTACCTTTTAGGTGTTTAAATTTAAAGAAAGGTACAAATCCTATTGATTTATATATAAAAATCCTATTTTACTTAATTTAATTTAATTGACTTTAACGATTTACATTTTAGTTTATTGAATTATAAGGCTATCGAATCGTATCAAATTTATTTTATTGATTTAATCCTGCCAGATAATCGCGATAACTTCCTAGCCGCACTGTTTTTATGGATCAATCCCTTTGAAACACCTCTTTGGATTTCCGGCATTGCTTGTTTGAAAGCCTCGTTAGCTTTATCTTTTTCTTGTGAATTTATTTCATTCTCTACTTTTTTTACAAAGGTTCTAATTCTACTAATTCTGTTTGTGTTAATTTCGTTTCTTTTATTGTTTCTAATAATTCGTTTTTTAGATGATTTATGATTAGCCATGAATTTATTCCTAAATGAAATTACTAACGGGGTATATATCTACTTAGCATTATCGTCAAGACTAATTGTTTTTTAACTTTGACACTTAGCACAGTAAAAACTGGCTCTCCCAAACTGTTTAATCTCTTTTATTAAAAAACCACAAACAAAACATTTTGATTTTGTTTTTCCATAAACCCTTAATTTAATTTTAAAGTAACCCAATGATCCATCGGGCTGCAAGTGATCTTTAATAGTGGTTCCACCTTCCTTAATGGCACTTAACAATAAAGCTTTAATGTTTTTCACTAAATTAAAACATTTTTTCAATGAAATGTTTTTACCTTTTCGTTTTGGAGAAATTCCAGTAATAAACAACACCTCATTTACATAAATGTTGCCCAAACCAGCAACTATTGATTGATCTAGTAAAATAGATTTTATATTACGCTCTTTATTTTTAACCAAGCTATAAAAATACTCTCCGTTGAAATCATTTGATAGTGCTTCTGGGCCTAATTTTTGAATAAATTTGTTAGCTTTCTCATTTCCATCGATTAAATCAACAAATCCAAACCTTCTAGGATCTGTTAATAAAATATATATTTTACCCTCTAAATATATAAGCATATGATCATGATCACCAAGCTTAGGCTTTTTGTCTAATATTCTAATTTTCCCTGACATTCCCAGATGGAGTAAAATTGTTTGTTTCGAATCAAGCGGTAGTATGCAATACTTTCCCATTCTTCTTGGCTTTAAGAATGTTTTTCCTATAACTCTTTGTTTAAATTGATATGGGAATGGAAACCTTAACCCCATATTCCCATGATATATATCAATAATTTTTTTATTAGTGACTGCTTTTGCTAATGCTTTTCTAACAGTCTCCACCTCAGGAAGTTCTGGCATCGTTTCTTATAAATTATATTTATCAAAAAATTATTTAGTTATGGTACAATTATTATATCATTTTCATAAATCACTATATAGGTAATTATCTAAATGGCTAATGATGATTTAACTGACTTTGGGAATGTTAATGTTCCAAAAAGTGAAAAAACTCTTTTGGTTAAAAATATATTTGAGGAAGTTTCTGAAAAATATGATTTGATGAATGACTTGATGAGTCTTGGCATTCATCGCATTTGGAAAAGTAGTTTTCTTGATTGGATGGCTCCCAGATCCAGTCATCATTTGCTTGATTTAGCAGGAGGTACTGGCGATATTGGAATTAATTTCCTAAGTAGAGGCGGTAGAATAGTAACAATAGCTGACATAAATCCAAAGATGATTCTTCATGGTAAAAAAAAATCCAATTTTGAACATTATTTTGATAGAATTAATTGGATAGTTTGTAACGGAGAAAATTTACCGTTTGATTGTAATAGTTTTGATTTAGTTTCTATTTCATTTGGTCTTAGAAATATTACCAATAAATCTATTGCTTTAAAAGAAGTTTATAGGGTGCTTAAGCCAGGAGGAAGGTTTATGTGTCTTGAATTCTCAAAAGTTAATCTTAAAGCAATTGATAATTTTTATCAATTTTGGTCATCAAATATAATACCTTTTTTAGGTGAAAAAATCAGTGGTAATAGAAATAATTATGAGTATTTAGTTGAATCTATCAAGCGATTTCCTAATCAAGAAAAGCTTTTATCAATAATAACTTCAGCTGGTTTTCAGTCAGTTAAATATAGAAATTTATCTGGTGGAATTGCAGCTATTCATTCTGGATGGAAATTTTGATTTATGTTTAGTCTTTTCCACTTTTTAAGAGCATTTAAAATACTTTTTATCCTTAGCAGGAAAGGCATACTTTTTAAGTTATCAAAATCTAATCTACTCCCATCAAAAGTATTAATTGCTCTTAATATACTTAACTTCTTTTTGGGCAAAGAGGTTCCCAATAAGTTAATCGGTTCTACTTTAGTTGATATATTGAAAGTTTTAGGCCCAGCATTTGTTAAATTGGGTCAAGGTTTAGCAACTAGGCCAGATATAATTGGTGTTGAGCTTGCAACAGAATTAGCACAACTTCATGATCGAATGGATCCCTTTCCATATAATCAAGTTGTGAAATCCATTAAAACTGAAACTGGGAAAGACATTAAAGAATTGTTTAAGGTTTTTGATAAAGAACCTATAGCTGCAGCATCTATTTCCCAGGTTCACAAAGGCAAAACATTTGATGATGAAATCGTAGCTATTAAAATTTTAAGACCCGGGATAGAGAGAGCAATACTTAAAGACTTAAGATTTTTTAAATGGTGTGCAAAATTTCTGACTTCACTGGACAAAAAAATTTCATACTTACGCTTAAGCAAGGCTGTGGAAGTTTTTGAAAATGTTACAATTGACGAAATGGATTTAAGATTGGAAGCTGCTGCTGCTTCAGAACTTGAAGAAAACTTTAGAGGTGATAGCAGATTTAAAGTACCTAAAGTTTTTTGGTCTTTATGCTCTAAAAGAATTTTAGTCACAGCTTGGGTTGATGGAATTAAAATCAATAACTTGCAAGATTTGAATTCTGGTGGCCATAATATTGATAAAATAACAAAAAATTCAGCAGAAGCTTTTTTTCTTCAAGTGTTTCGTGACGGTTTTTTTCATGCTGATATGCACCCTGGCAATGTGTTTGTTACATCTGAAAGCGTAATAGTTCCAGTAGATTTTGGTATAATGGGAAGATTAAATATATCAGATAGAATATTTTTAGCAAGGTTACTCAAATCAATTTTAGATCGTGATTTCTTAAAAGTTTCCCAATTACATTTTGATAAGGGAATATTGCCTCCTAGTGCATCTATTGCATCATTCTCACAAGAAATACGATCTATTTCATTGCCTATATTAGATAAGACGATCGGTCAAATATCTTTAGGAAACTTACTAGGTGAATTATTTGGTTTGGCTAGTAAATGGAAATTAACGATACAACCACAGTTTCTACTTCTACAAAAAACTATGGTTATGGCAGAAGGACTTGGAAGACAACTGAGCCCTGAAACTGATATGTGGGTAATGGCTAGACCGCTGGTAATTGAATGGCTATCTTCATCTGATATCAAACTGAAACAATTTGATGAAATTGTAAATGATATTAAATTTGCAAGAAAACGGTTACCGGAAGTCTTAAATAAAATTGATACTTTCTATGAAACCCAAAGTAAACTAAATAAAAACAGATCACCTATAACTATTATTCTTCTTTCATTATTGTTTGTAATTTTAATTTGTTTTGTTATATTAACATAGTTCACACTTTGTGAACTATGTTAATATAGGACATTTCTTATGAAGCCAGATCAAATAATAGATCTGTTGGGTGGTTATAAAGAACTTTGTAAATTGCTAAATGTAAACAAAAGTGCCATAAGCAATTACAAAAAAAGAGGGAAGTTTCCAAGCTATACAATACCAATTATAATAAATGAATTAAAAAGCAGAGGAGTATCAGTCAACTTTTCTGACTTCATGGGAAATAAACCATCTGAAAGAAATAATAAAACTGCAATACTGATTGTAAGTGGTGGTATATCTGCTTATAAGTCACCTGAGGTAATTAGAAGGCTAAAAGAAAAGAACTATAGGGTTATTCCAGTACTAACTAGAGGGGGCAGTAAATTTATAACCTCATTAACACTCTCAGCTGTTGCTGAAGAAAAGTGTTATTCAGATCTATTTAATTTTACAGATGAATCTGAAATGGGCCATATACAACTTGCAAGAATGGCTGATTTAATTGTTATAGCTCCTGCCTCAGCAAATATAATATCAAAAATTGCTTCTGGAATTACTGATGATCTAGCAACAACTCTCGTTCTTGCGTCAAATAGTCCTATATATTTATGCCCAGCAATGAATCCATTAATGTGGTCTAATTCTGCAACTCAGGAAAATATTCTACGTTTAAAAAATAGGTCCTATAAAATTATTGGGCCTGAAGAAGGAGTTTCAGCATGTGGGGAGTTTGGTGTAAGCAGGTTATCAGAAACTTCTAAAATTATAGATTTTATAGAAAATGAAAATAGAAATAATAAATTTCCATTGTTAAAAAAAATTAAAATATTAATTACTGCCGGTCCTACTATAGAGCCAATTGACGATGTTAGATATATTTCAAATCACTCATCTGGAAAACAAGGGTATAGTATAGCTGATGAATTTGCAATAAATGGATCTGATGTTACCTTGATTTCTGGCCCTGTTAATATTGATAAACCTAAGAATATAAAGTTTTTCCAGATAAATACTGCTGAAGAAATGTTAAGTAAATGCATAAACTGTCTTCCAGTTGATATTGCAATTTTTGTGGCAGCTGTATCTGACTGGAAAATAGAAAACAAATTTTCAGGAAAAATTAAAAAAGGCGCACAAAATATTAACTTTAACTTTGTTAAAAACCCTGACATTTTGGAAAAAGTGTCCCAACATAAAAAACGACCTAAATTAATTGTTGGTTTTTCTGCTGAAACTGAAAAGGTTATGAAAAACACAAAAGAAAAACTATTAAAAAAAGGATGTGATTGGATTTTAGGAAATAAAGTTGGCACAGGAACCAATACTTTTGGGGGTGATGAAAATAGTATTTTATTTGCAAGTAATTCTAGCTTTGAAACTTGGCCAAAAATGAGCAAAAGCGATGTTGCAAAACGAATTGCACTTAAAGTTAATGAGTTTTTGAAAGAAAATTATAATGTTAAAAATTAAATACAAAGTCCTAAAGCATGCAGAGAAACTTCCTAAAATACAATACCAAACTCGAGGTTCTTCAGGTTTAGATTTATATTCTGCTAATAGAAAGCCTATTGATTTGTTATCTCTTGAAAGAGTTGCTGTGCCAACTGGAATATGCTTATCCATACCAACTGGGTATGAAGCACAGATTAGACCAAGATCGGGACTGTTTATTAAAAACGGTATCAGTGCTAATTTTGGTACAATTGATTCTGATTATAGAGGTGAAATATTAGTATTATTGATTAACTTGTCTAAAAATTATTTTAGCATTGAAAGGGGAATGAGAATTGCTCAGATTGTTTTTCAAAAAATAGAGAAAATAAATTTAGAACTATCCAATAATCTTGATAAAACAACAAGAGGTCAAAAAGGATTCGGCTCAACTGGTATTAAAGAGGATAAACCTTGATAAACGAAGATCAACTTTATAGGTATTCAAGGCAAATAATAATGCCTGAAATAAATGAAGAGGGCCAAGAAATGCTCCTTAAGGCAAAAGTAATAATAATTGGCGCTGGTGGACTAGGGTGTCCCTTAGGACTGTATTTAGCTGGAGCAGGTATAGGCGAAATTACTTTGGTAGATAATGACATTATTGAAATTTCTAATTTGAATAGGCAAATAGCATTTACCAATGATGATGTTGGGAAATCAAAGTCAGATGCACTGAAAGTATCAATGATCAATTTGAACCCTACTGTTAAAGTCATCAGTATTAAAGACCGTTTATCCAATGAAAATATTAGTAATTTATTTTATAAAAAGAATCTAGTTGTGGATTGCACTGATAATTTTGAAACAAGGCATTTGATTGCCAAAGAGTGCTTAGTTCAAAAAATACCTATGAGTTTTGGATCTGCAGTAAGACAGGAAGGTCAAACGGCATTTTTTTTGGCTGGCTGCAATGAGAGTATAGAAGATTATGATAAACAAAAAAAACCATGCTATGCTTGTGTTTTCCCAATAAAACCAAAGGAAAGTATCATTTCTAGATGTTCTGAAGCAGGTATTTTGGGTCCAGTCACAGGATTAATTTCAAGTATTCAAGCGTTAAATGTGATCAGGTATTTAACGAATCAAAAGATTTCTGAGACATTAATACTTTGGGATGGGTTATCATTTTTAGAAATCAAAATAAAAAATTCTCACAGTTGCCCAATATGCTCATAATCATTTTTTAGATCATAGATTCTAAAACTAAGTCTGGGGGGATGTGTCCATCTGCAACTGTTTTGATGTTTATTATTACTTTTTCACCCATAGCTTCCCTTCCCTCTATTGTCGCAGAACCAATATGAGGCAACAAAACAACATTGTTTAATTTTCTTAATCTTTTATCTATCTCTGGTTCATGTTCGTAAACATCTAAACCAGCACCAGCAATGTTACCAGAAACTAATAAATCAGTTAACTTCCTTTCATTAACTATTTCACCTCTTGCCGCATTAACAAGATATGAATGTTTTGGAAAAAGATTTAGTTGTTTCTCTCCAATCATATGGTGAGTTTGATCCGTATGGGGGCAGTTAATAGAAATTATATCCATTCTACTAATCATCTGGTCAAGATTTTGCCACCATGTTGCTTCTAATCTATCTTCTATTTCTGAATGCAATTTATTCCTATTATGATAATGAATCGACATGCCAAAACCCTTTGCCCTTCTTGCAACCGCTTGACCAATTCTTCCCATCCCCACAATACCTAGCCTTTTACCGTTTATTCTATGCCCTAGCATACCAGTGGGAGACCAACCATCCCAATTTCCTTCTCTTGTTCTTTTGTCACCTTCAACAATTCTTCTTGGCACAGCTAAGATAAGTGACATTACTACATCAGCAGTATCTTCTGTTAACACTCCAGGTGTATTTGTAACTAATATTCCTTTTTTCTTAGCAGCTTTTAAATCAATATGGTCAACGCCAGTTCCAAATGAGGCAATTAGTTTAAGATTTTCGCCAGAACTATTGATTAACTCTTCATCTATCTTGTCGGTAACAGTTGGAACCAAAACCTCAGCTTTGTTCAACGCTTCAATCAATTGAACTTTGGAAAACGGTTCATCATTTTCATTTAAGGTTGTATCAAATAGTTCTCTCATCCTAGTTTCTATATCATCAGGAAGTTTTCTTGTTAAAATAACAGAGGGTTTACTTGAAACTGAATTAATTTTTGTTTCTTTTGTCATTCTAAATTACCTAAAAAATATAAAGTTATACATAATAATTAATAACTTCTGTAGTATCCAAATTAAATTTTTGTTATAAAACCTTATGCTTATAAAAATTAACAATAATACATTCTATAGACTTTTTGTAATTTTATTTTTATTTTCATTTTCTTTTATTACTTTTGGTCAAACCACCACTAAACTCTCTGTGAGAGGGTCAGGTAAGGAAATTCCAAGATTTGTATCCCTTAAGCATGATAAAGCCTATATGAGAAAAGGTCCAAGTCGCGACCATCCAATTGAGTGGGTATATATAGTGAAAGGTTTGCCCCTAAAGGTTGTTTCAGAATATGAAGTTTGGAGAAAAGTTATTGATTCAAATGGAACAACGGGTTGGATGCACCATACGCAATTATCAAGGAACAGGATAATTGAAGTAACCTCTTCAAACCTAGAACTTAGAAAAAAACCACAGCTTGATTCTGAAGTAATAGCAATAGCGGAAGTTGGGGCATTACTTAACATAGAAAGATGCGATAAAACTTGGTGCAGACTCTCTCATGAAACGTTCAAGGGTTGGGCCCTAAGAGGTGGGTACTATGGCCTTCTTGAAAATGAAGTCCCAAATTAACAAACCATCAAAAGATTACAAAAATACAAAATACCATCTTCTTATTAGACAAATTGATGTTTAGTTTTTGTTGATATCAAAACGATCAAGATTCATAACTTTGACCCAAGCAGAAATGAAGTCTTGAATAAAGTCTTCATTAGCATCTTCTGAAGCGTATACTTCAGAAATAGCTCTTAACTGTGAATTAGACCCTAATAACAAATCAACTCTAGTCGCTGTGTGAACAACTTTACCTGCAGACCTGTCATATGCCTCATACAAATTTTCTTTTACCTTTTTCCAATTAAATTTCATATCAAGCAATGTGATTAGAAAGTCATTTGATATTTTTTCATAGTCTGCACTAAACAATCCGTGGCCTTCGTGACTAATTCCCAAAGACCTCATACCAGCCAGTAATACTATCATTTCTGATGCAGTAAGACCTAGAAGTTGGGCTTTATCTAATAGCATTTCTTCAGGACTAACTTCAAAGCTTTCTTTTTGAAAATTTCTAAATCCATCAACTATAGGTTCCAAAACATCAAAAGATTCAACATCTGTGTTTTCTGTTGTAGCATCACCTCTGCCAGGAGAAAAAGGAACATCTTTACCAGATGCTGTTTCTATTCCAATGCAACCAGCAAGAACAATAATATCAGCAATTGAAACACCTGTTTTAGAGGAGATTTTTTCATACACACTTAAAATTCTTTTAAGTTGATCAGGCTTATTTACTTCCCAATTTAATTGAGGTGCAAGTCTTATTCTTGAACCATTTGCTCCTCCTCGCATGTCTGACCCCCTGTATGTTGAAGCGCTTGCCCACGCAGTTTCAACCATTTCAGAAGTCTTAATATTGCTATCTAAAATTAAATGTTTAACTTTATTAATATCGTAATTTGAATTTCCTTTAGGAATTGGGTCCTGCCATATCAAATCTTCATTGGGCACTTCTGGTCCTAGATATCTTGTTTTTGGACCCATGTCTCGATGAAGTAGTTTGAACCAAGCTCTCGCAAATTGATCAGACAATTCATCAGGATTATTGTGAAAGTTTTCAGAAATTTTCCTATACGTGCTGTCCTCCCGCAAAGCCATGTCA
This sequence comes from uncultured Rhodobacterales bacterium, assembly GCA_964502335.1. Taxonomy (GTDB): domain Bacteria; phylum Pseudomonadota; class Alphaproteobacteria; order Puniceispirillales. The sequence continues at coordinate 9,116 of CAZCWO010000070.1, forward strand.
GCAGTTGTCATAATAGTAGGAACACGGATTGAAGGCTCTTCAGCATCTGGAGCAAGGTCTTCTTTTTTAGGATTAACAGCTTGCCAAATATGTGCCCCTGCAGGACTTTTAGCCAATTTCCATTCATAGCCTAAAAGAAGATCAAAATAACCATTATCCCATTTTGTAGGATTTGATGTCCATGCCCCCTCAACTCCGCTTGTGATCGCATCTCGGCCAACACCAGAACCATGATCACTTTTCCAACCTAACCCCATTAATTCTATTGGGGCTCCTTCTGGTTCCGCACCTACAAGGTCGGGGTTGCCAGCTCCATGAGCTTTTCCAAAGGTGTGACCTCCAGCAATCAAAGCTACTGTTTCCTCATCATTCATAGCCATTCTACCGAAAGTTTCTCTAATGTCATAAGCACTTGCTATTGGATCGGGGTTTCCATCAGGTCCTTCTGGATTTACATAAATTAAACCCATTTGAACCGCCGCCAAGGGTTTGTCTAATTCTCTTTCTCCTTTATATCGACTGTTATCTAACCAACCTTTCTCTGCTCCCCAATAAATATCTTCCTCAGGAGACCATATATCCTTTCTTCCACCACTAAATCCGAATGTTTTCCCACCCATGGATTCTATCGCAACATTACCAGCTAAAACTAAAAGATCTGACCAACTTATTTTCCTTCCATATTTTTGTTTTATCGGCCAAAGTAAACGTCGGGCCTTATCTAAATTGCCATTATCCGGCCAACTGTTTAATGGTGCAAAACGCTGTGCACCAGTACCAGCACCACCTCTTCCATCTCCAGTCCTGTAAGTTCCTGCCGCGTGCCAAGTCATTCTAATAAAAAAGGGACCATAGTGACCATAATCTGCTGGCCACCAATTTTGA
>CAZCWO010000071.1:0-9779 GCA_964502335.1 uncultured Rhodobacterales bacterium
AATAAAAAATGGAGGAAACAAGATAAACCAACCAATGTTCTTTCTTTCCCAGTTAATATGGATATTATTGAAAATGAATACTGTTTTATAGGTGATGTAGCCTTGTCATATGAGACCATTGAAAAAGAATCTGCTGAAAGAATGATATCTTTTCAAAATCATTTTATACATTTGCTGTTACATGGCCTTCTTCACTTGTTGGGGTATAGTCATGAAAATGAAAAAAAAACAAAAGATATGAAAAAATTAGAAATAAAATTTCTTTCATCAATTAATATTCAAAATCCCTATTTAACAAAATTAACAAAGGATTTTTAATGGTAAAGTCTATTTTAAAGAGCTTTGGATTGGGAAAAACTCAAACCAATCCAAGAGAGGAAATTCAAGATCTTATTAGAGAAGAAGGGCCAAAAGAAGAGGCCTTTAACGCGCACGAAAAAATACTTTTAAAAAATATACTTGGACTAAGGGCCATAACAGCTTCAGATATTATGGTTCCTAGGGCAGACATAATTGCAGTTGACATTAATGAAGGGTCAGAAAATATCATCAAAAAAATGACAACTGCAGGCCATAGCCGCCTTCCTGTTTTTAATGGTGCTCTCGATAAAGTGCTTGGGGTAGTTCATATAAAAGATATTACCTCAAAAATTGCAAAAAAAGAAAGTATAGATTTAAAATCATTGCTAAGGCCGGCAATATTTTCCTCTCCGTCTTTAAGGCTTCTTGATTTGCTTCAGGAAATGAGATTAAAAAGACTTCACTTATCTTTGGTATTAGATGAGTTTGGGGGTGTGGATGGGCTATTAACAATTGAAGACTTAGTTGAAGAAATAGTGGGGGAAATAGAAGACGAACATGATGACCCAGATGCACCTTTGGTTGTTAATTCAGGAAAGGGGATTTTATTAGCAGATGCCCGTCTAGAACTAGGTGAATTAGAAAAAGTTACAGGAAATTTGGTTGGAAACGAAGCTGATGTTGAAATTGATACTTTGGGAGGATTAATTTGCTCAATGGTGGGTAGAGTTCCTGGTCGAGGTGAATGTATACGGCATAAAAATGGTTTTGAGTTTCAAATTATTGAAAGTGATGCACGTAGAATTAGAAAGGTAAAAATTAGAGGTATTGATAATGAAAAGCTAAAAAAATCTAATATTTTTCAAAATAATGACACTAATTCATCCTAAAAACAAAAAAAAAATTAAATTTTATTTTTATTATACTCGCTTTATTTTAATTGGATCTTTAGCTTCAATCTCACTTCCGCCTTTAAGTATTTTCCCATTAATTTTTTTAATATCAATACCAATATTTTGTTTTTGTGAAAACCAAAATCCCAAAAAAGCATTTTTTATTGGTTTTTTTACTGCATTAGGGTGGTTTTTGGCTTCGCTTTATTGGTTAAGCAATTCATTGGTTTTAGGGGGACAGCAGTTTATTTGGATGATCCCATTTGTTTTGTTTTGTTTTCCAGCATTTCTTTCTATTTTTTGGGGGTTAGCATTTTATTTTTCAAACTTTTTTGGAAAATCTTTTATTGAAAAAATGATACTAATATCAATTTTTTTACCTCTTTTTGAGTGGTTAAGAGGAAATATCCTCACAGGTTTCCCATGGAATATGTTAGGCTTCTCTTTGTCTTCCCCATTAGAAATTGCTCAGACTGTTTCTTTGATAGGGCCATATGGACAAAATACTTTAGTAGTTCTAATGGTTTTAATTCCAGTTTCTTTAGTTGCAAAACAAAAATCCTTTGCCTTTATCACCACTATGTTCTGCTTTATTGTTTTACTGTTTAGCTACTATCAGTTTAAAACAAATAAGGTAATTTTTACTGAACACACCGTCAGGTTAGTCCAACCAAATTTTTCTCATTCTGAAAAGTGGGAAAAGAATAAATTTCATCAAAACTTAAATAAATTAGTTGAACTTTCTAATTCTGATTTTTCTGAACCTAGTTTAATTGTTTGGCCTGAAACAGCCTTAACTAAATTTAAAGAAAATATTTCAAAAGAAATTAATGTAATTACACAAAGTATTTTATTAAATGATAAAGCATATTTAATATCTGGGATCCCATCAAAAGAGTATATTAATGATACAATTCATTACTATAATTCAATCATGGTTCTCAATCATCAAGGTAGTAATATAGGAAAATATGATAAGGGTAAGCTTGTTCCATTTGGTGAGTATATACCTTTTAGAAAAGGAATTAATTTTTTAAAAGTGCTGGCTTCGGATAAAGAGTTTTCTAAAGGCAGTAAAGCTGAAAACTTTTTTAAATTTGATAATTTAAACTTATATCCAATGATTTGTTATGAGGCTGTTTTCCCATGGAAAAAAAATAAAAGAACTTCCTATGATCTGATTGTAAATATCACCAATGACATCTGGTTTGGCAATACTATAGGGCCAGCCCAGCATTTTTGGTTGTCGAAGCAGAGGGCTATTGAAACAGGAATTCCAATGATACGAGTTTCAAATAGTGGAATATCAGCAGTTATTGCCCCTAATGGAAAAGAAATTGGTAAATTAAATTATGGAATCTCAGGATTTTTAGATACAAAAATCCCTAAGAAATTCAGTGAAACTTTTTATTCTAATTGGGGAGACAGTATTTTCTTTTCAGTGACTATTCTTTTAATCATAATCTATAGTTTTTTAAGATCTAATAAAAAAATACAACAATAATTACCAATAGTTAATTTAATAATTAAATATTTGAAAATATGATTTAGTTATCAATTGAAAATTAAATTCTTAATTATATTGATTTATAAAAAGCTTTTAATTATTAAAACATAATAATTAATTTTAAGAGAGTCTTTATTTATGGAAGGTAATTTTTTATTTACTTCTGAATCTGTTTCTGAAGGGCATCCAGATAAGGTATGCGATATAGTATCAGATACAGTTTTAGATTTGTGTTTATCGAAAGATCCTCAAGCAAGAGTAGCTTGTGAAACAATGACCACAACAAACAGAACGGTTTTAGCTGGTGAACTTAGAGTTCCAGAAAACTGCATGTCAAATAATGGTAAAGAGTTGTCTTTAGACTTCAAAAATGAAATTGAAACATCAGTAAGAGACGCGGTTAAAAACATTGGATATGAACAAAGTGGTTACCATTGGAAAAACATGATTATTGAAAATCATCTTCACGGACAATCACCAGATATAGCAATGGGCGTAGATGCGGGTGACAATAAAGAAGAGGGCGCTGGAGATCAAGGTATAATGTTTGGTTATGCATGCAGGGACACAAATGTTTTAATGCCTGCTGCAATTCACTATTCACACAAAATTTTACAATCATTAGCAGAAGCAAGGCATTCAGGAGCAGCTAGCATTCTTGGACCAGATAGTAAATCTCAGATTACTTTAGAGCATTCAAATGGAAAGCCTGTTAGAGCTACTTCAGTAGTTGTTTCTACACAACATATTGAAGAAGCCAGCCAGGATGATATAAAAGACCTAGTTAGAAAGCATGTTCTTGATGTTTTGCCAGAAGGATGGATGTGTGAAGAGGAAAGGTTTTTTGTTAACCCAACTGGAAATTTTGTAGTAGGAGGACCGGATGGTGATACTGGCTTAACAGGAAGAAAAATAATAGTAGATACTTATGGAGGTTCATCACCACATGGGGGTGGAGCTTTTAGTGGTAAAGATCCTACAAAAGTTGATAGGTCAGCTGCATATATATCAAGATACATGGCAAAAAACGTAGTTGCTGCAAATTTAGCTGATAAATGTACCATCCAACTATCTTATGCTATTGGGGTGTCAGAACCTCTTTCTTTATATGTAAATACAGCAAATACAGGAAAGATTTCTGATCAGGAATTGGCTAAGATTTTAAGAAAAGAAGTTGATTTAACGCCCTCAGGTATAAGGTCTAGATTAGGACTAAATAACTCTATTTATACCCCTACCGCATCTTATGGGCACTTTGGAAGAGTGCCAAATGAAAAGATTGAAGGATCATTTTCTTGGGAAAAAACAGACTTGGCTAATAAAATTTCTTAACTAAAAATAACGAATATTATTTTTGTGCATCGCTTGTTTGGAAGAAAAAAGGGAAGAAAGTTAAGTAACAAAAAAAATACTTTAATTAAAAGCTTGCTCCCAAAAATTTCTTTAGAAAAGAAGGAAAATCTTCAAAATCTTCTGACCAATAAAACACCAATATTTTTAGAGATTGGGTTTGGTCAAGGGGAAAACTTAGTAAAGTTATCGTTGGCAAGGCCTGATTGGAAATTTCTAGGGGTGGATTCGTATATAAATGGCGTTGCTTCTTTGTTAGAGAAAATTGATTTAAAAAAAATAAAAAACATACTGATTTTTCATGGCGATGTTAGAAAGTTCATAAAAATACTTCCAGAGAATAGTATTTCTGAGGCTTGTATCCTGTTTCCTGATCCTTGGCATAAATCGAAACACGTTTCAAGGAGGCTTGTCCAACAGGATCTAATAGCTGATCTTTCAAAAATTATGACTTTTAAATCTTTATTACATATTTCAAGTGATGATCAAAAAGCACAAGAGTGGATATTAAAATGTTTTTCAAACAATTTTTGTTTTGAATGGAAAGTTAAAAGTACAAAACATTGTTATATTAAGCCCAAAATGTTTGAGGATACAAAATATATGTTAAAGGCCATTGAAGCTAAAAGAAAACCTATCTGGCTAAAGTTTGAAAATAGAAAAGAACCTTGATTAATTGAATACTTTAAATTATAAATACTGAAAATCCTGTAATTTCGGGTGAGCGATAGCTCACCTTTTTTATTGGCAAAACATTTAGGATAATGCTCTATGATTTTAGAAGAACTTATTTGGGAGATTATCTATAAGCCATTAGAAGAAATGGGATATAAAGTTGTCAGAATAAAAAATGGAATAGATGGGTCTAAAAGCTTACAAATAATGGCAGAGAGATTAAAAGACCAAAAGCTTGATATTAATGATTGTGTGAAAATAAGCAAACATGTTTCTGTTTTATTAGAAGTTGACAATAGAGTTGAATTTAATTTTGGTTTAGAAATAAGTTCACCGGGAATAAATAGACCTTTAGTAAAAATAGAAGATTTTGTTAGATTTAGAGGATATAATTTAACTGTAAAATTAAAGAAAAATTTTAATAACCAAATGAAGTTTATGGGAAAAATAAGAAATGTTTTAAAAAACGAGGTAATAGAAATTGAATCAAATGGAGAAATCTTAAAAGTTCCCTTTGATCACATTGATGATTGTAAATTGAAATTAGATTAGAAAAGTAATTATTATTAAGGAGCATAAAATTGGAAGAAACTACTATACCTAGAAATGAAATTATCCAGGTGGCCGACATTGTTGCTCGCGAAAAATCAATAGACAGAGAAATAGTATTTGTTGCCATGGAAGAAGCCATTCAAAAAGCTGGCAGATCTCGTTATGGGAATGATAGAGATATTAGAGCGCATATAGATAGAAAAAATGGTGCAATTTCACTTCAAAGATGGACATTAGTTGTAGAGGAGGTTGAAGATGATTTAACCCAAATTAGTATAAATGAAGCTAATTCGAAGGGGAGTAATTTTTTTGTTGGAGACTATATTAAAGAAAGTTTGCCTCCAATTGATTTTGGAAGAATTGCAGCCCAAACTGCAAAGCAAGTAATTGTTTATAAAGTCAGAGAAGCTGAAAGAGAGAAACAATTTGAGGAATATAAGGACAGGGTTGGCGACATAGTTTTAGGCACAGTTAAAAGAGTTGACAGCCAGTCAGTCACAGTTGACCTTGGAAGAGGTGAAGCGGTAATTCGGAGAGAGGATTGTATACCACGCGAAATACTAAGACAGGGAGATAAGGTTAGGGCTCTTATTTATGATGTAAGAAGTGAAGTAAGAGGACCACAAATTTTCTTATCAAGAACAAAGCCCGAATTTATGGCTGCATTGTTTACTCAAGAAGTACCTGAGATATATGAAGGTATAATAGAAATTAAGTCTGTAGCACGAGAACCTGGAAGCAGAGCAAAAATTAGTGTTTTATCTAAAGATACCAGCATAGATCCAGTTGGTGCATGTGTAGGGATGAGGGGAGCAAGAGTACAAGCAGTAGTTAATGAGCTCCAAGGTGAAAAAATTGAAATAATCCCTTGGAATGATAATGAAGCAGAATTTGTGGTAAGCGCGTTGGCTCCTTCAGAAATTTCAAAAGTTGTTATGTATGAAGAAACCCAAAAAATGGAGGTAGTAGTTCCAGATGATCAATTAAGTCTTGCAATAGGAAGAAGGGGCCAAAATGTTAGACTGGCTTCAATATTATCAGGATGGTACATTGATATTTTAACAGAGGCTGAAGAATCTGAAAAAAGACAAGAAGAATTTAAGAATCGTTCTGATCACTTCATTAAAGCATTAGACATTGATGACGTAATTGCCCATCTTCTGGTTGCTGAAGGGTTTGAAAGTATTGACGATATTGCTGAAACGCCAGTTAATGAACTTTCTAGTTTGCAGGGATTTGATTCTAATCTTGCAGAAGAGCTGAAAAACAGAGCTGTAGTTTTTGTTGAAAAAGAAAAAAAGAGAATTACTAAAGCAATTGAAAAATTAAAACTTTCAGAGGATTTAATTAATTTTGATGAGTTAACATCTTTACAAATTATTAAACTTGGTGAAAACGGAATTAAGTGCAAAGAAGATTTGGCCAATTTAGATTCTTCAGAATTATTAGAGCTTCTTAATAATGAAGGACTAGACAATGAAGAAGAAGCTGGAAAAATAATCATGTCGGCAAGAGCTCATTGGTTTGAAGACAATGATGAAACGAAAGCTGAAAATGATGAAACTCTAGATTAAATTTTAATATAGATATACTATAATATGGTAATAATGTTACTAGGTTTTATAACTGAATGAGGTGTACGGCAATGGCCGAAGATAAGGAACCAGAAAGAAAAAAATTAAGTTTGCAGGGTAATAACAAACTATCTCTCGGCTCAACCCAAGAAATTATAAAAAATCCTAGGAATTCTTTGTCATCAGGCATGAGGTCTGTTCAAGTTGAAACAAGAAGAAAAAGGGTTTCAAGAGGAGGAAATCTAGGAAAAACTATTTCTACAAGTAATGTTTCTAACAATAAAAGAACATTGTCAGCAAGTGGCGGTCTTACTGAAAAGGAAAAAGAGGCTAGGTTTAAGGCGTTAAAAAAAGGTCTACAAGATATTGATGATAAAAATATTAATGAAAAACTTTTATCGCAAAATGAAGTTATAAATTCTGATTTACCAGAGACCAACAACAAAATTAAAGAAACACAATCTGTAGACAAGGATAATAATTTAAATTTGTCACCATTGTTGCCACCAGTAAAAGAAGTGAACAATTATGACAGGTCGAAAAAACAAACTGATGATAAGTTAGAGAGTGAAGAAAAAGAAACGGAGAGGAAAAGACAGAAGTTGAAAATTGCTGTTAAAAGAGGAGAGCCAAGAAGGAGAGCAGGAAAAATAACAATTACTGATGCTCTTTCAGGTCAAGAAGCTAGAATGAGGTCTCTCTCTTCTATGAGACGCCAAAGAGAAAAAGTTAAAATTCAAACAGAAAGTGTTCCTCAAGCAAAACAATATAGGGATGTAACTATTCCTGACAGTATTACTGTTGCAGAGTTGGCTATGAGAATGTCAGAAAAAACAGCAGATGTAGTTAAGCAGCTTATGAACCTTGATATTATGGCAACTGCTACTCAAGTAATTGATGGAGAAACGGCAGAACTTGTTGTCACTGAACTTGGTCACAGGTCAAAAAGAGTATCAGAATCCGATATAGAAATTGGGTTATTAGGTGAAAAAGATGAAGATAAAACACTCTTTCCTAGACCTCCAGTTGTTACAATAATGGGCCATGTAGATCATGGGAAAACGTCTTTACTGGACACAATCAAAAAAACAAATATAGCATCTTCCGAAGCAGGGGGAATCACACAACATATAGGTGCTTATCAAATTGAAACTGATAGTAAATCGTTAATTACATTTATTGACACTCCAGGTCATGCTGCATTCACTGAAATGAGGGCAAGAGGGGCAAATATTACAGATATAGTTGTTTTAGTTGTCGCTGCAGACGATGGCATAAAAGACCAAACAGTTGAAGCAATTAATCATGCAAAAGCTGCGAAAGTCCCAATTATTGTTGCTATAAATAAATGTGACAAACAAGAATCAGACCCTAAAAGAGTGAAGACAGATCTATTGAACTATGAAATTATTTCAGAAGATATGGGGGGTGAAATACAAGTAGTAGAAGTTTCCGCATTGACAGGAAAAGGTATAAAAGAATTAGAGGAAGCAATTATTCTTCAATCAGAAATCTTAGAATTAAAATCAAATCCCAATAGAAGTGCAGAAGGAGTTGTTATTGAATCTAAAGTTGAAAAGGGAAGAGGATCAGTAGCAACTTTATTAATAACAAGAGGCACTTTAGCAGTGGGTGATATTCTTGTTGTTGGATCTGAAACAGGAAGAGTTAGGGCGCTTCTTGACTACAAAGGAAACAAAATAAAAAAAGCTTCACCATCATTTCCTGTTGAGGTTTTAGGATTAAATGGCACGCCAATGGCAGGAGATCAAGCTGTAGTTGTGGAAACAGATGCAAGGGCAAGGGAAATTGCTGAATACAGAAAAAGCAAAATGAAAGATACACTTGATATTGCAAAATTAGCTAATAGGGGTTCTGTTGAGCAAATGATGTCTGCAATTCAAAATACTGAAAAAAGGGAGCTGCCTGTAGTTATTAAAACGGATGTTCATGGAAGCTTAGAGGCAATTCGAGTTGCAATAAGTAAAATTGGAAATGACAATGCAGCAGTTCAATTTCTTTCTGGAGGGGTTGGTGCAATTTCACAAAGTGATGTATCTCTTGCAGTCGCTTCAAAAGCTGTTTTACTTGGTTTTAATGTCAGGGCAATTCCGCAAGCAAGAGAATTGGCAAGAAAAGAAAATATTGATATCAGATATCACTCAATCATTTATGAATTAATAGATGAGCTAACTTCATTTTTGACAGGAATTTTAGATCCAGAAAGAAAAGAAGAGTTTATTGGTTATTCTGAGGTTCGTGAGGTTTTTAGCATAAGCAAAGTTGGTAAAATTGCAGGATGTATGGTTACTGAAGGTATTATTAAAAGAGGATGCAACGTTAGGCTTTTAAGGGATAATATTGTGATACATGACGGACCATTGAAAACTCTTAAGAGGTTTAAAGATGAAGTTTCAGACGTTAGAGAGGGCTTGGAGTGTGGAATAGCTTTAGAAAAATTTAATGATATTGTGGTTGGAGATGTTTTTGAGTGCTATGAGGTAAAAGTAACTGCTGCAAAATTATAAAGAATATTCTTTTGTTAGTGAGTGAGTTTAAAAACTTTAGGTTATATTATGAAAAACAAAAACAATCTCTCATTTTCAAATAACCAAAGGCAGCTTAGAATTGGTGAGTTACTTAGAAAAGAAATTTCAAGTATACTTATAAAATACGACTTTCATGACAAGTTTTTGAATAAATCATCTATTATAGTTTCTCAAGTTGTGGTTTCTCCTGATATAAAATGGGCTAGAACGTATGTAACCTCATTAGGTGGAGATAATATTAATGAGGTAATGGTTTCTCTAAATGATAATGTTTATCATATTCAAAAACTGATTGCTTCTTATATACATTTGAGGAGAATGCCAAAAATAATTTTTATAGAAGATAAAAGTTTTGGTTATGCTAATAAAATAAATAAAA
>CAZCWO010000072.1:0-9690 GCA_964502335.1 uncultured Rhodobacterales bacterium
CTGCATTTATTTCTGCTTTTGGATTTGCTTCTTTTACTATTGCTTTAAGGTGGGGTAAAAGCGGCAATATGCTTTCATGTGTTTTTCTATCTGGAATTTTGGGTGTAATATTCACTTATTTTATTTGTTTAGTAATCAACTTATCATTAATAATTTCTATTAATGATGCATCCATTGCATTAATGATGGGAGTTTTTCAAGTTGGTGCAGGTCTGGTTCTTTATACTTTAGGTTCTAAAACATTATCAGGGGTAGAGTTAGCCTTGTTATCTATGTCTGAGCCATTATTAGGTCCTTTTTGGGTTTGGTTTTTTATTGGAGAATATATTGATTATAATACTATATTCGGTGGACTAATCTTATTATTAGCAATTTTTGGTAATGTTTTTTTTTCTATTAGAAATGTTAGAACTGATATGAAAAATGCTTCACAATAATGTAGGAAAGTTTTTATGAATTTAAGATTCATAGGCAGAAGAGAATTATTAAAAAAATCAATTGCTAGTTTACCATTTTTAGCTCTTCCAAATTTTTCATTTTCTCAGTCAAGTTTTGATGTGGTTGTTATAGGGGCAGGAGCATCAGGGTTATCGGCTACTGCAGAATTTTTAAACATGGGCAAGTCAGTACTTTGTGTTGAAGCTATGAACAGAATTGGTGGAAGGTGTCATACTGATAATTCTATATTTGGTGTTCCTTATGATATAGGAGCACATTGGTTACATAATTACAGTGGGAATCAAATTGCTAAATATGGAAAAAAACATAGCGATGAATTTAATATTTACAGAGACCCAGATAATGCTCTTGTCTTCGATGGTCAAAAAAAAGTTTCAGGATTTAAACTTTATAACCTTTATAAGAAATTAGAAGAATATAAATATAATAACGTGAAGGATGTTTCTTTTATGAGCTTGATCCCTCAGAAAGTAAAAAACAATAAATGGTTTGACACTGCCCATCAACTGTTAGGCGCTTGTAATCCAGGAGTAGATTTTGATGAGTATACACTTGCTGATGAACGTTTGAGCTATAAGAATATAGGGACAGGTGACGGATTTGTTAGAGAGGGGTACGGAACTTTGCTCGCTCATTATAGAAAAGGGGTGCCCGTAAAATTAAATACATTAGTAAAAGAAATACAATGGGATGGAAAGGGAGTTAAAGTTAAAACAAATCAAGGTACTATTAGTGCAAAAGTCTGCGTTGTCACCGTATCAACTGGAGTATTAGGTTCTGGTAAAATTAAATTTAAACCCGCTTTGCCACTTGAGAAATATGAAGCATTTGATGGCATTAATTTATGTACATACAACCACATAACACTTCAGTTAAGCGAGAAATTTTATACGGCCTTTGAGATTAAACCAGATGTTTATTTTTCTCCCAGAATTGTTTCAAAATCAAAATCACCAAAAGGTTATTGTGGAACTCTAAGGCTTCACAAATCCAATCTATCTTATTTTGATGTTGGAGGACAATTTGCAAAGGACTTGGAAGATGCAGGGACTAAAGCATCAATAGATTTTGTTATCAATTCATTGCGATCAACTTTCGGTTCTGAATTTGATAAATATCTTATAAAAACTCACGCAACCAGATGGGGTAAAAATCAATATACAATGGGGTCTTACTCAAGTGCAAAACCAGGAAAAGCTAATTTAAGAAAAATTTTAAAATCCTCTGTAGGTGATAGGGTTTTTTTTGCAGGCGAAGCTACCTCTATTAATTTCGCGACTGTTCATGGGGCAGACCTAAGCGGGAAAAGAGTTGCGAACGATGTAATTAAGATAGCTAAAATCTAATTAAACAATCATTCCAAAAATAACAGAATAACTAACCATCGATAAAGAAAAATAGCACATAATTTCATTTATAAAAAACTATTATAAATCTCAAAATAGTTACTACTAGTGTATTGAAATATCGTAAAAATTCCAAAGTGTAAAATTCCCATTTTTAAAATAAGGATTTAATTATTTTTAGAATTCATACTTTAACTAATATTAAAGTCAACTGAGCAGAACCCGATAAAACCAGACTTATTATTTCCATACCCGTTCTTTCTTTCTTTTGGAATCAGAGTTATTAAAAGGCCAATTGTTTAAGTTATAATATGGTTTTTCATAATACCAATATTTTTGTCTTTCCTTCCCTTTATTTAACTCTTTAAACCATTTTATAGGTTCTGATTTTTTAATATCTGCATTTCTTGAACAATAGAAACGTCTTTCATAGCCCTTCATGCAGTAGATCATTCTTTTAAGTAAATTATATTTTTCTTCATCAAGAGATTTGTCATTTTTCATTTCATTTAAAGATTTTTTAAATATGTTTATAGGAACCAATCCAATGTTTGAGTGTGATTTAGATATGAATTGAAATTTATCCCTTTTTAGATTAATCAAAAAATATCCACATTCATTAGAAATCATTTTAACTTCAATTGGATTAGGAGGCATCTGATAGCAAATAGGAATAATTTTTTCTCTATAAATATAATCACCAATCTCCATATTGATTAAAGAGAGATTAAGTTTTGAGTTTAATTTATTTTTTAAAGATAAAAGTTTGATAACTTTCCTATTTTTAGAGGGTAGATTAATTTCTTTAAAATTAATTTGGTTTAACATCATGTGCAAATTTGATGTATCTCCATATAATAATGCTTGTTCTAAATGAGGTAATATTATTGAAAATTTATAGTTAGGATTATCTAGGGATAAATATAAATTTTTTAAATCATCTTCTTTAGAAAGAAATTTTGAATAGACTTTGAGTTGATATGTTGCAAGTTCACTTAATTTTAAATAATCAAAATGTTGAGTGAGGTTAGAAAAATGATTTTCAATTTCTTGCTTTTTAATTTTTTGGAAAAATAATTCATTAACTAATAAAATTTTTGTACTTTCATTAATAAATTCTCTCTGAAATTTCATTAATTTTGTTGCTTCATCAAAATTATCGTCTTTAATTGCTAAATTAACTCCAAAATATGACGATTGAATTTTATACCAGTTTGATACAAATCCTTTGCTGTCTGGATATTGATTAGTGACTATATAATCACAAATTTTGTTAAAATATAATTGGGAGTCACTCTTGGGATCATCATATTTACTTTCACATATTTTTTTTGATTTTATAAATGAATTTGTATGAGTTAATAGTTGGAGCAATTTTAATTTTGGATGAGAATTTTTGGGAAGAGTATAATCATTATGTTCTGAAAATATCAGTGGAACACTTTGTAAGTTGATTTTATCAAGCCAATTCAGGCTTTTTTTATCTTCAATCTTTGTAAGAGATTTTGTTAATTCTTTTGAATACATGCTAACAAAATTTTCATAATCCCCATTGAGTTTATGAATGCCAAATGCAATGTTTTTTAGATGATTATTAAACTCCGATTGAGGAAAATTTTTTAGAAAATTTTTATAATTTTTTAACCAATCATCAATTAAAGGAACCGTTTTCCGTAACCTAATATTTTTAGCTTTTACTAAAAGGTTCATATAATTTGTAGATTCAACTATCCAACTTGGATGCCCGCCTAAATTATTTTGACTAAGATTTTTATTTTGAAAGTATTCAAAGTAATTTGATGATCCTTGAAGATCAATACCTTCATTATATGAAATTGCACCAAAAAGATAGTTTAACCAAGGTGTATATAAATCTTTTTCTTCATTACTAAATTCATAATTTTTAAAAGGGGACATAATTTTATCAAACTCTGGGTAAATTTCTACTAGAGAGAGTTTTTTTGGCCACTCAGAATTATCATTAATTTTTTGAAAACAAAAATTTCCTGAAAACAATATTCTTGCAGCACTTAACCTTTGTGCTTTTTCTTTATTAGGAATATGTTTTTCAATTTCTGTTGAGAATTTTAGTGCTTTTAAAATTTTATTATCACACCATTGATTTTCATATTTATAAACTTTGAAAAAATTATTTAGGAAAATATTTTTCTTTTTAATTTCTTTTAATTCTTCTTTAATTCTTTTTTGTTCTAATTCAAAATGATCACCAAAATTATAAGAACTATAATTCAAATTCTCATTCTCATTAATTAAAACTTCCCACTTTCTTTCAGTTTTATATCTATTATCTTTTTTGTTTTGATTGATGAAAGAAGGGATCAAATACTTAGAGTTTTTTGTAGAGAAACAAAAGTCGTTAAATTCTACTACAGAACAATAGGGCCTGCCGCCCCCAGCAAAAGATATTTTAATATTTGTCGCTATTATTAATATGGCAACTGTTATAGTTAAAAAAACCAATTGATAAATTTTTGGTTTTATCAATATTATTGAGTACTCTTTTGAGAAACTTAAAGTCATTACATATAATCGCTAAGTGAGCATTTACGTTATTGTTAATAAACTTAAAAAAACTTTGTGGTGGAAATATGTTTTCATCATTTTGGTATAATTGAAAGTTAATTTTTTTAACTTCGTTCAATAATTCTATAGTATCTAATTTATTATCGTCAACCCAAGTCCTTAATCCTGTTATTTCAATGGGTTTATTATTAAGTATTAAAGAAAGTTTTTTTAACCAATTTAAATAAGTTGTAATTTTATAAGAAGGAGAATCATAATCTATTTCTATTCCATCAACTTTAAAACCATAATTGTTGAAAATGGATGTATATTTGTAATAAATATCTCCAACATCATACACATTTGGAAGTTTTTCAAGTCTAAATGTTAGTATCATATTGTCTTTAGATGTACCTAAACTTTCTAAAAGATTTTTATTTAAGTGATAGTTAAATTTATTGTTATTATCAAAAGTAATTATGTGAATATGTGGTTCTTCCAATTCACAGAAAGCTTGCGAACTGCAAAATTTCTTCAACAAACCAATATTTGGATTTGAATTGTCTTGACCAGCCCAAACCCAATAAAAAGCTTTTATATTTGATAAGCTATTTTGATTTGTAATTATGCTAAAAAAAAGAAATAGTGGCGTTAATAAAATTAATAAACATGTTATTAAGAATAATTTTTTTCTCATAAAACTAGCAAAAAAATATTTGAAAATTCTTAATATTCTACAAGATTAAGAGCCTTCAGTGTTAACTTTTTTAATGAACTTCTGTGATACATTAAGATAAGGAGGTTCACTCTTTTCATCTTTGAAAATTAAGTAAATCGTCATCAACAAAGTTATTTATCTATTTCACCAACCTTAAAGAAATTTTATACTTTGCGATTGGAGGGCCGAATGGACGTGATGTTTGAAATTTTTCTGCCAAAATATTTCCTTTCTTTAATTGAATTTAATTTGACAATATTAAGGAAAAATCCAAGTTGAATATAATGAAAAAATATAGAACAATAAAATATTGTAATAGATTTTGATATCAAGTTTATTTTAGTAAATCGCTTTCCGGAGATTAGTTTTGTTGTACATAGATGTAATACATTCCAAATGCCCATCAATAATATTAATAATTTATAACTGAATATTTGTGTAGTTAGTGCTATCTCTTTGGTCGTTATCAATCCACATTCTAGGTTCAAATATATGCTCAATACCAGCATCAGGATTAAGCGGGTCTACTTCACGATGAACGGGTGTCTTCACCCAACCAGTTTTGACCCAAAGAATATCTCCTACTCCATACCGTTGGTTGTTATTTAAATTATTCCAAACGATATTTTGACCTTCAGAAATTAATAGTTGCCAATCAGCAGGCTGATGAAACCATTTCTTAGAACCCACTTCAGATTTACCAAAACTTTCTACAGTGTCGTATATCTTCACCTTAAATCTTTTGAGAATAAAGTTGTTTGTGTCCCAATTCATTTCTTCATAAAGCAATTTTTATCTCCACTAATATAATTCTAATCTTTAAACTTTGATGATCTTCTTTCCATATAAACATTGTCAATCCATTGATTGAAATAGGGTCCATATGTCATTTTACCAATTTTTTCTCTTACCCCTAAAATTCTAAAACCACATTTTTCATGTAGTTTAATACTTCTGATATTGTAAGGAAAGATCATTGCATGCAGTGACCAAAAACCAAGATCTTCAGATAATCGGATAAGATCATTTAGCAGTTTTTGTCCATAACCTTTTCCAGTAATTTCTTTAGCTAAATAAATACTTACTTCCCCAACTCCATCATATACGCAGCGATTGGAAACTTTGGTAAAAAAAGCATAACCCTTAATTTTTTTATTGGTTTCCATAACCAAGCATTTATCTAAATCGACTTTTGTATTAAATTTATCCAAAGTAATACTAGGATCTTGGAATGATGCAATGCCAGTCTTTAGGCCTTCTTGATATATTTCAAAACAACTAGATAAGTCTTTTTTATTTATTTTTTTTATATTCATACAACAATATTACATACCTTATAGTTAAAGCCGAAAAATGCCTATAAAACATCTTCCTTATGCACTTTTATTCCTCCTTAGGGAATCAATGTTAACAAGTAATATAATAGATTATGAGTTTAAAATGTTAGAAATTTTAAGTTTTGAAATTTTATTTATATGGGAAGGTCTTATTTCACAACAGCCACCTAAAATTGTTGCGCCTTCATCCATATAGTTTTTAACAAAATTAAAAAATTTTTCTTCTGTTAGATCCTTATTAATTCCTAGTATTTTTTTTGGGTTACCTTCATCGCCCCAACTATTCATTGATTTAACGATATAGTTATCTGGTATTTTACCAAACGCATTCAATTTAAAACCATAAGGCAAATCAAGTGTTTTTAATTCATCCTTTACTAATTCATACGCTGAAGGAGAAACACATGCTGTTACAATTCCAAGCCATTTATCAGTTTTGTAATCATTAACTATTTTAGCAATATTTTCTCCGGAAGGAAGTTTTCCATTATCTTTAATGTGAACACCAACTAATACTGGCAAATTGAACTTATGGATTGATTCTAGGGCAATTTCACATTCTACGCCACTTCCCATTACATCTAAATAATAAAAATCGATGCCATCTTTAAGGAAATTTGCCTGTTGCTTGAACCTCAATTTAACTTCGTCAATATCATCTCCCAAATCAGCGCTATAAGTTTGCTTTTGGTTTGGAAGTCCCCCTGCGATTAAAACATCCTGTTTGCACACATCCCTTGCTCTTAATGCAAGTTCAACTGCTTTTTTATTGATTTTTTCAAAGTGCCCTTCACAATTATTTTGAATTAATCGACCCTTCCGAGAAGTGAAAGTATTTGTTACTATTACTTCTGCTCCTGCATGTATAAAATCCACATGCGTATCAATAACTAGTTGGTGATATTCGTCTTTAATTAAGGCTTCAGCAGACCATAGGGTTCCGCGTGGTTTCAATCCTCGATTAAGAAGTTCTTGCCCCATGCCACCATCTAAAATTCGTGTTTTTAGAAAATAACTTTTATCCATCATAATCAATGCTAAAAAAGGGGAACCAACTTTTTAAAACAAAGGGTATCAGAAATAAGGTGAGGAGTGTTTGTTTCATTTTTCTAATCAAGAGAATTAAGTCCTCAAAGTTGTTTTGGTTGAAACCATTTCTTTTTTAACATTTTCACGTAAAAATATATAAATACCACTAATAACAATTAAAATTATTCCGATAAAAGAATAGATGTCAGGCATTTCTCTAAAAATTATATAGCCAATTAGGAAAGAAAAAATAAGTATAACATACTCTGAAGGGGCATTAGCCATAGGTGAGCCTATGTTGTAAGCTGATATTAAAAAAATTATACCAAGGCTTCCAACCACAGAAATTACTAATATAGATAAAATAATATGAATATCACTTACTTCCCAAGGTTTTAAGAAACTATTTAAGAAACTATTATCAATAGCCGTGGGAAACCAACCATAAGATAAGCTTAAAGGAATTCCAATAATTATACCTGCAAGATAAATATGAAACGTTTGTTGAAAATGACTATCTTTATCAGAAGTTTTTTTTGCCAAGATCATTGAAAATGAGTAAGTAAGTGCTGTAATGATTGGCAAAACCATAAATAAGTTAAAAGTTTCATATCCTGGTTTAATAATCAACAACGTTCCAGAAAACCCAATTATCATGGCAAAAGTTCTATGTAGTCCTATTGAATTCTTAAGAATGAGTCTTGAAAAAATTGTCATAAAGAGTGGACTGACAAAAAATAAACTTGTAGCTTCTGCGAGAGGTATTTGACTTACTGAAATATAAAATAGTGTAAACCCAAAAAAGAAAAGCGTTCCTCTAGTTAATGCGATTAAAGGGTACGAAGAACTAAAATTAATACTTCTGCTTGAAAAAAACAAAAAAGCGCTTAAAAGTAAGCATCCAGCAATTGAACGAAATACCATTATTTGAACTAGAGAAGTATTGGAAACAATGTTTTTAATTATAGCATCTTGAATGCTAAAAAAAGCATTCCTAGAATAATTAAGATAACTCCTATCTGATTGTTATTCATTATAACCATCCAGAAAAATATTATAATAGTCTTTATGATAATATTTCTCTAAATCAAGAATTATTTTAAGTTTTGAAGTTTTTATATTCTTTTATAATTCATTTGATAAGTCTTAAGAATATTTTAATGTTTTTAAATTGATCAGACTGCTTAACTTTTAATTGAAAAAATTTAGTAAAAACACTTTAGGCAGATGAAAGTGGCACATCAATTGCTGACATTCTTTTATCAATGGAGAGGTATTAATGTTTCAACTTACCGATAAATATTATAAATTAATAGATTTTTATAAAGATATGGCTACTAATGGTTACCAACGTAATGATGGAATATTTATAAAAAAAACATATGGCACTGGAGAACCATTAAAGTTTAAAGAACAAATAAAAATTATAAATGAACATTTTAAATGTAAGACTGCTCTTGATTATGGCTCTGGTGGGTCAGATTTAAATATAGAAGAAGTGTCTAAAGGTATTTCTTTTAAAGACTATGTTGGATTAAATAAAATTTATCAGTTTGAGCCAGCAAGGGATATTAAGAAAAATGGAAAGTTTGATCTGGTTTTATCTTTTGATGTATTAGAGCATATTTTTATTGCTGATGTACCATGGGTAATTGATGATATTTTTAGCAAAGCAAATAAATGTGTCTTGATAAATGTTGCATGTTATGAAGCTGCCGCTCTTCTACCAAATGGAGAAAATGCACATATTACGGTAAAACATCCTCTATGGTGGTTAGGTCAAATAGAATGCATTAGTACATTACACAAAAATATAGCTTGGGGACTTTTCACCTCTGCAGATTATAATGACCCAAAATTCCATGGAATTAGAAAAATGAACGAAAATATTGTTAGCAAAAACTTTCGAAATAAAAACTGATTATTAAATAAAATATTTTTTCTAATAGTATATCGTACCTACTTTTTTACCATTAATTGCTAAAGTGCCTAAATGTAATATATAGTTGTACTAAAAAGGAGAGTTTAGTGAGTATAGGTCGGATTACTATGATGGAATTTACCTCAGAAGAGGCAGTGGACAACGCTGAAATACTTTACGAAAAAATTAGAGAAGAGGCCTTTCCTTCATTGGAATTGGTTTTGAACATTCGTACTGGCCCGACTTCATTGATGTCAGTTGCCGTTTACCCGAGCAAAGAATCTGCGGACAGCAATTTAGCCGCTCGTGGAAAATTCCAAGAAAAGTTGGATTCAAGTTTGAAGGATAGTTTTTTCC
>CAZCWO010000073.1:0-9652 GCA_964502335.1 uncultured Rhodobacterales bacterium
TAAGAACCATATACCCAAAAGTTACTTATGTGCGTAACATTACAGATGTAGATGACAAGATTATTATCCAAGCCAAAAAAAATAAAGAAAATATTACTGATTTAACTGAAAGAACTATTAAATTATTTTCAGAAGATGCTAGATCATTATTTGCCTTAAAACCAGATTATGAGCCTCGAGCAACAGACCACATTCAAGAAATGTTAAAGTTAATCAAAACTTTGATGAATAATGGAAATGCTTATTTAGCCAATGGTCATGTTCTTTTTTCTGTTTCATCGATGCCTGATTATGGAAACTTATCTGGAATGAATTTGAATGAAATGGTTGATGGAGCACGAGTAGAGGTTGCTCAATATAAAAAAGAACCCGCAGATTTTGTTTTATGGAAACCATCTGAAAAAGGTGAATTAGGATGGGAATCTGAATATGGTTTTGGTAGACCTGGTTGGCACATTGAATGCTCAGCAATGAGTGAAAAATTCCTTGGAAAAGAATTTGATATACATGGAGGTGGGTTAGATTTAATTTTTCCACACCATGAAAAT
The DNA here is from genome assembly GCA_964502335.1 of uncultured Rhodobacterales bacterium. GTDB lineage: Bacteria > Pseudomonadota > Alphaproteobacteria > Puniceispirillales. The sequence goes on from CAZCWO010000073.1 coordinate 549, forward strand.
GAAATTGCACAATCTTGTTGTGCTCATAAAACAAAAATTATGGCCAAGTATTGGATGCACAATGGCTATATAACAGTTAATAACGAGAAAATGTCCAAATCAGAGGGTAATTTTGTAACAGTTCGTGATGCATTGGATAAATTTAATGGTGAGGTTATTCGATACTCTCTTTTGAGTGGACATTATCGTTCTCCAATTGACTTTAGTTTTGAAGGGTTAAAAGAATCGAAGTTAGCTTTAGATAGATTATATAGGTCTTCTGAAGGCTTTGATTTTGATAATAATATTGATGAAGAATTTTCAATTGCTTTATCAAGCGATTTAAACACGCCTCTTGCCATTTCAAGGCTTCATGAGCTTGCAAAAGAAAGTAACAAGGGAAGTAAAACTGCTGGGCAATTATTAAAGTCCAGCTCAAGGTTGTTAGGCTTGCTAAACTATGAAAATTCAAAATGGTTTATACAAAATCTTGAAATTGACGAGCAAAATATTGAAAAAATGATATCTGAAAGAAATATAGCCAGACAAGAAAGAAATTTTGAATTAGCGGATAAAATACGTGATAAGCTTGCAAATATGGGAATTTCCATTGAAGATAGCAAAAATACGACAAAATGGAGAGTAAATTAATATAAGTTTAAATATTACTTTTTTTATATTAGGAGTATATAAGCTTATAATTATAGTTTTTTAATTAACTGAGATTATTTTTAATGGAAAGAGTTTACATATTTGATACTACCCTTAGAGATGGGGGCCAATCTAAAGGAGTGGACTTTTCTTTTGCCGATAAAGTTGCCATAAGTGAAGCTTTGGATGAAATTGGAATTGATTATATTGAAGGGGGATGGCCTGGTGCAAACCCCACTGATGATAAACTGTTTTCTTCACCACCAAGGTTGAAGTCATCAAATTTTGTAGCCTTTGGTATGACAAGAAGATCTGGAACGAGTGCAGGAAATGACCCAGGTCTTAACGCTGTTTTAAGTGGAAAGTCAGATGCAGTATGTCTTGTAGGGAAGACATGGGATTTTCATGTAACTAAAGCATTAAATATTTCATTGGATGAAAACTTAAAAATGATCAAAGATTCTATTAGTGAAGCAGTTAATAGAGGAAAGCAAGCAATGTTTGATTGCGAACATTTTTTTGATGGCTTTAAAAACAACAAATCATTTGCTCTCGACTGTGTAAATGTCGCTTATGAAGCAGGGGCTAAATGGGTTATTCTTTGTGACACTAATGGAGGCACTTTGCCCTATGAAATTGAAGAAACTATTAACGATTTAAATGCTCAGTTAACTAATATTCCTCTTGGTATACATTGCCATAATGATTCTGGGACCGCTGTAGCTTGTAGTCTCGCAGCGATTAAAGCTGGAGTAAGACATGTTCAAGGTACAATTAATGGATTGGGAGAGAGATGTGGAAATGCAGATTTAATTTCATTAATACCGAATTTAATGCTTAAAATGAACTATGACACAGGAATAAAAAAGGAAAACCTATTTAAATTAAAGCACTTGTCTCGCCTGATAGATGATAGGCTTAATAGATCGCCCAATCAAATACAACCTTTTGTTGGGGAGGCAGCATTTGCCCATAAAGGTGGGTTGCATGCTTCAGGCGTTCAAAAAGATAGTAGATCATATGAACATATAGAACCTGAAATTGTTGGCAATCAAAGAAGTTTTGTGGTTTCGGATCAAACCGGCAAATCAAATATTATAGCAAGATTAAAAGAAGTTGGATTGAAATTTGATCAAAAAGACAAAAGACTAAATAACCTAATTGAAGTCATCAAAGAAAATGAATTTAAAGGTTTCTCATATGATACTGCTGAAGCAAGTTTTGAATTATTAGCAAGAAGAACGATCGAGCAAGTTCCTGATTATTTCGTGATAGGAAGGTTTAGGGTTATGGATGAAAGAAGATTCAATGCTCGAGGAGATTTGGTAGTTGAATCAGAAGCATCTGTAACATTGAATGTTGGAGGACAATCTTTTCATGAAGTAGCCATCGGAAATGGCCCAGTCAATGCAGTTGATAGTGCGTTAAGAAAGGCTCTTACAAAAATTTATCCAAGTTTAAATACTGTGGACTTAGTGGATTATAAAGTCAGAATTATTGATAGTGGTGCAGGGACGGAAGCAACTACAAGAGTTTTAATTGAGTGTGAAGATAAAAGTGGCGAGAGATGGAGATCTGTTGGCTTGTCTACAAATATTATTGATGCATCGGTTATGGCTCTTTACGACTCACTTACCTGGAGATTATTAACTTTGGGTGTAAAACCCACAACCCCAGCAAATTGACCTTATGACCCTATAAAAATCTAGTATTTTGAACCTTCATTCTACAAAACCAATTATAGTTTTAGTAAGAACCCAACTCCCACAAAATATTGGTTCTACTGCAAGGGCTATGAAAAATTGTGGCTTACATGATTTGCGACTAGTAAAACCAAGAGAGGAATGGCCTAACGAAGGTGCAGTATCAATGGCTGCTGGGGCAGATGACATTCTTAAAAATATCAAGGTTTTTGAAACTATATCTGAAGCCTTAAATGATGTTTCATATGTATTTGCTTTAACAGCAAGGAATAGAGACATTACTAAATTCGAGTTAAGTCCTGAGCAAGCTGCAGTAAATATCATTAGGTATAGTGAAAATAATGAGAACTCAGCTTTTTTATTTGGCCCAGAGCAATCTGGCCTAACGAATGATGAAATTTCAATTGCAAACGCTTTAGTTCGAGTTCCTTTGGAAAAAAATTTTTCCTCTCTTAATCTTTCTCAAGCTGTTCTTCTGATGTCTTGGGAATGGAGAAAGCAAGTACTTAAAAATTCGATATTAGAAAAAGATTCTTTCCCTAATAAAGTTATCCATAGAACACCTAAATCAACAGCTCAGGAAAGAGAATATTTATTTTTACGCCTAGAACACTTTCTTGAAGAGAATAATTTTTTTGCTACTAAAGAAATGAAACCATCAGTTATGAATAATATTAAGTCTATCTTTATAAGAGCGGATTTAAGTCAGCAAGAAGTTGGGACATTAAATGGTATAATTTCAGCAATCGAAAGAAAAATGAATAAATCCTAGAATTTATGAATTTTTATTGACAATTTTTACTTTTGATATAGAACAAGTCATCTATTTCTGGGAATGTGGTGCTTTTGAAGGACCCTGCTTTAATAAAGCAATACCGGGACAATAAAAAACCAGTAAAACTGGATTGGAGAAATTTAATGGCACCTAAGTCAGAGCATAAAAGAAAATCCGCAAAATATAAAATTGATCGTCGCCTTGGGGTAAATCTATGGGGAAGACCTAAATCACCAGTAAATCTAAGAAGTTATGCTCCAGGGCAACATGGCCAGAGAAGGAAGAAACCCACAGACTTTGGCGTACAACTTATGGCCAAGCAAAAATTAAAAGGCTATTATGGAAATATAGGTGAAAAGCAATTTAGAAAATATTTTTCTGAAGCAGACCGAAGAAAAGGTGATACAGGTCAAAATTTAATTGGAATTTTAGAATGCAGATTAGATGCTTTAGTTTATAGATTGAAACTTGCTCCAACTGTATTTGCTGCTAGGCAACTTGTTAGCCACTGTCATGTTCTTTTAAATGGGAAAAGATGCAATATACCTTCAGCTATGGTCAAAGTAGGCGATGTTGTATCATTAAAGGAAAAATCTCACCAAATCCCAATGGTAATTGAGGCGGTTGGTTCACCAGAAAGAGATGTTCCTGATTATTGTGAAGTTGATCATAAGAAGATGTCTGGCTCGTTAACAAGAATACCTTTATTGGAAGATGTGCCTTATCCAGCGCTTATGGAGCCTAATTTAGTAGTGGAATATTATTCTAGATAATAATTACATTTGAAGCTAATTCGATTTAATGTTTTCTACGCCTTTGGAGCTCATTAAGTCTGTTAATTCACCACTTTCATACATTTCGCGGACAATATCGCACCCACCAACAAACTCTCCTTTGACATAAAGTTGAGGAATTGTAGGCCAATCAGAGTATTCTTTAATTCCCTGCCTGATATCCTCATCTTCAAGAACATTAATACTGTTAAATTTTACTCCTAAGTGATTTAAAATGCCCACAGTTGCAGCAGAAAATCCACATTGAGGAAAAACAGGGGTGCCTTTCATGAAAAGTACAATGTCATTATTATTAATCTCTGACTCTATTTCTGATTTAGTGTTTTCATTCATTATAAGTATCCTTATTTTGGTATTAAAGTTTGGAGAGCTAAAGCGTGTAATTCACTTCCCATTCTGCCTTTTAGAGCAGCATAAACCATTTGGTGTTGTTGAACTCTTGATTTACCTTCAAATACTTTTGAAATTACTTGGCATGAATAATGGTTTCCATCTCCTCGTAAGTCTTCAATCTTAATTTCAGCATCAGGCATAGCTTCTTTAATAAAATTTTCGATTTCAGATGCATTCATTGCCATTATAATTTACCTTTTAAACAATCCTTATCTAAAATTACTTTTATCACAAATTTTTATAAATGAAATTTGTTCTTTATTCAATATATGTACTCTTTGAAAAACGTCAATTGAGCAGTTTATAATAATAGTTGTGTTAATTAATTATAAGTTAAACTCCTCCTTTATGGTGATTTTTAATCTTTAAAAACTCGCTTGAATATAAAATCTACATTTTTAGTATGATAACTTTCATCAAAAAGGGCTTCTAATTCTTCAGTTTTTAGATTTTGATTTATTTTTTTATTTTTTGCTAACAGGGATAAAAAAGTTCCTTCTCCATCCCAAACCTTCATTGCAACATCCTGAATTAATAAATATGCTTCTTCTCTTTTAAAGCCAGATTGAGTTAACTTAAGAAGAACTTGCTGAGAATTGACCAAACCTTTTAATTTATCCATATTCTCTCTCATCTTTTTAGGATAAATTAATAGGTTATCTATTATTCCAGTCATTCTTGTTATAGCAAAGTCTAAAGCTATAGATGCATCTGGGGCAAAAACTCTTTCAACAGATGAATGAGAAATATCCCTTTCATGCCATAGGGCAACATTTTCCATTGCTGGTATTAAGCTTGCTCTTATAATTCTTGCAAGTCCTGTTAAGTTTTCACTTAAAACTGGGTTTCTTTTATGAGGCATTGCTGAGGAACCCTTTTGACCTAAAGAAAAAAACTCTTCAACTTCTCTAACTTCTGTTCTTTGCAGATGTCTAATTTCTGTTGATAACCTTTCGATAGAAGAAGCTACTAATGATAAACATGAAAACCATGCAGCGTGCCTATCTCTTGGAATGACCTGAGTTGAGATAGTTTCTACTTCCAACCCCATTTTTTTTGCTACATAACTTTCTACTGAAGGGCTAATATTTGCAAAAGTTCCTACAGCACCAGAAATAGCACAAATTGATATTTCTTTTTTTGCTACAAGCAATCTTTCATAATTGCGTTCAAACTCTGCATAAAACCCTGCTAATTTGAGTCCGAAAGTTGTTGGCTCAGCATGAATCCCGTGGCTTCTTCCAATGCATAAAGTTTTTTTATGTTCAAATGCCCTTTTTTTTAAAGAAAGAAGAAGCTTATTAATATCCTTCAATAATATTTCTGTTGATTGAACCATTTGAACTGAAAGTGCGGTGTCAAGTACATCCGAAGATGTCATTCCTTGGTGCAAAAATCGAGCTTCCTCTCCAATGTTTTCGCTCAAATTTGTAAGAAAGGCAATAACGTCATGCTTAGTTGTTTTCTCTATTTCATCAATTCTACCAATCTCAAACTTGCCAAGATCCCTTATTTTTTTTGCAGCGCTTTTAGGAATAACACCTTCTTTTGCCTGACCTTCTGCAGCATGAGCTTCAATTTCAAACCAAATTTTAAATCTATTTTCATTGTTCCATATTTTTTCCATTAATGGACGAGAATAACGAGGTATCATGTCAAACCTTTTTTGAGATTAGAATTCAAGATGTAAAACTATTTTAATATTGCAGTTTTATTATGCAAGCGTTAGATTTCAATAGTAAAAACTTTTTAGTATCTTAAATGGCTTTAACGAGACTTCTTTTTATGGCTGCAAAATTTGTAGCATCAAATCCAACGCTTCGTAAGGAAGCTGAAAAGGTTGCGACCTCTACTTATACTAAAGCCAAGCCATACGTTAATAAAGCAAATGAAAATTTAAAACAAGCAGCTAATGAGGCTGCAAAAAAAGCTCCTCCCGACAAGGATATTTATAAATTTATGGGTTCCTTTGTTGGTTCAATAAAGAAAAAGATGAAAAATAACGAATAATTCTTCAGAAATAAGGTGGCAAATCATACCCTTTTTTTGATAATGTAAATATTTCAGCACCATCGTCTGTAACTCCAATAGAATGCTCAAATTGTGCTGATAATGATCTATCTCTTGTTACGGCAGTCCATCCATCGGATAAAATCTTAGTTGAATAACCTCCAGCGTTGATCATAGGTTCAATAGTAAAGATCATTCCAGGTTCCAATTTTAAGCCTTCACCTGCGTTGCCGAAATGTAATACTGAAGGAGGGCAATGAAAAACTTGTCCAAGTCCATGACCAGTAAAGTCTCTGACAACTGAGAAGCGTTCTTTTTCTGCAATAGTTTGAATAGAAAACCCAACATCACCCAAGGTTGCTCCAGGTTTTGTTGCCTCTATACCAGCCATAAGACATTTGTGTGTAATTTCACAAAGTCTTTTTGCTTTGACGGATGGGTCTCCAGCAAAAAACATTCTACTGGTGTCGCCGTACCAACCATCTAAAATAACAGTAACATCTATATTTAAAATATCGCCAGGGTTCAAAATTTTTTCCCCAGGAATACCATGGCACACTACATGATTAACTGAAATGCATGTGGATTTAGGAAATCCTTTGTAATTAAGAGGGGCGGGAGTTGCTCCTTTGCTAATTATAAAATCATGAGCCAAACCATCTAAAAATCCAGTAGTAATTTTTGGTTTAACAAATGGAGTTAAGTAATCCAATACATCAGATGCCAGTTGTCCGGCTCGTCGCATTTTTGCAAATTCAGAAGGACCATGAAGAGTGATAGAGTGATTGTTCATTAGTGTTTGTTATTAAAGCTCAGTGAATTTTAATTGGTGTGATAATTTTATTTCTTTAACAGAAATTTCACAAGCCCATACTTCCATTTCAACACCATTTTTTTTAGCAGTTATAAAATTTTCAGCATAAATTGGATCAATTTCTTTAGCTATAGTAAATTTCTCACAATCCATTCTTTGAACCACATACAACATTACAGATCTATAACCTTTTGAAATTGCAACTGATAAATTTTTCAAATGCTTTGATCCCCTTTCAGTGATTGAGTCAGGAAACTCAGCAATGCCAATATTATCATTTAAATTCCTTCTTAGCTGAACATTTTTTACTTCTAAAATACACGGCTTAAGATTTGGACCTGTCAATAAAAAATCGAACCTAATACCTTGAGAGAATTTAAACTCTGGTTTGATTTTTGAATATTGCTTTAGTTTTGAAATTTTTTTATTTTCTAATGCTTCAGCAACCAGTTTATTAGGCATTAAAGTGTTAACCCCTACAGGGTATTTACCAATTTCGACAAACTCTAATGTATACTTTAATTTTCTGTTTTTATTATTTGATTTGGAAAAAAATACTTTTTGGCCTGGAATAGCTAAACCAGTCATGGCTCCAGGATTCGGGCAATGAGCGGTAAGAATTTCATTATTATAATTAATGTCAGCAAAAAATCTTTTATATCTTTTAATTAATTTACCTGATTTCAAAGTATTTGATAGTTGCATTTATATTATCCTGTGGCAGTTTATACAAAATTATATAGGAGCATTAATTGTTAAACAATAATCAACCTAAGGCAATAATGATAGTCATTGGAAATGAGGTTTTGTCTGGTAGAACGAAAGATAAAAATATTGGCTGGGTTGCAGAAAAGCTTAATAGTGTTGGAATTGATTTAATTGAGGCTAGAATCATACGTGACAATCAAGATGTTATTATTTCAACCATTCAAGAACTTTCTAAGAAGGTTGATTATATATTTACTTCAGGTGGTATCGGTCCAACTCATGATGATATAACGACAGTTGCGATTGCAAAAGCATTTAGAATCCAAGTCAAAAAAAATAAAGAGGCCTTAAGAAGGTTAGAGGAGCATTATAAGGGTACGGGCATAGAGCTAAACTCTGCAAGGCTTAAAATGGCAGATATTCCTCTAGGTGCAAAACTAATTGATAATCCAGTTAGTGCAGCGCCAGGTTTTAATATTAAAAATGTATATGTTATGGCTGGAGTTCCTAAAATTATGCAAGCAATGCTAGATGGAGTTATAAAAACTATTAAAAATGGTTCTAAAACGATGTCAATTTCAATCGGATGTAATATTGGTGAAGGTAATATTGCAAAAGGACTTGAAAAAATTGAAACTTCGCAAAAAAATATTGAAATTGGTTGTTACCCATGGTTTAGAGCAGGTTTAGCTGGAACAAATGTTGTTATTAGATCGATGGATAAACAGGCATGCGCTCAAGCGGCAGAAAAAGTAAAGTTTTTAATCAAGGAGTTTGGAGGAGAGCCTCAAATAATCAGTTAAATAATTTAAATATTATCTTTTGAAGTTTGGTAATGATCCCTTGGATTTTTTAAAAACAGGGAGTGATGAACCTCTATTATGGGTAAATGTGTATTTTAAATCTGATTTATTAGCTTTGCTTACTTGCCAAGGTGAACTTAATTGATCATTAAATAGAGATACATCTTTATTTTTCATGATTGGTGTTAACAGTAAACCAGCAATAAAACCGCCTATATGAGCAAAATACGCAACACCTCCTCCATTGGAAGATATTTCATTAGACAAAGAAAAAAACTGCCCTAGTATCCAAATACTTAGGACGATCCATGCTGGAACATTAACTGTTCTTATAAAAATTATTATCCATATAAAAACTTTAATATTTGCTTTCGGGTAAAGAATTAAATAACTTCCCAACACTCCTGCAATTGCACCAGATGCACCGATAATAGGTATTTCTGAGTAAGGATTGGAGTAATATTGAAGTAAACT
>CAZCWO010000074.1:0-9566 GCA_964502335.1 uncultured Rhodobacterales bacterium
CTTCGGCAATTCTGGCTAACATAATGAAATTTTAAATGCTTTCTTGATAGATGGTCGACAATGTCCAGTAAATTCTATGCAGACGGTGCAACTCTTTTACGATATGATGAATGAGGAAAACTATGATTATTAATATCATATAGGTTTTAAATTGAATGAGAGGTATAAGAGGTTGAAGAAACAAGAAAATATGAATTAAGCCCAATAAAGGGAGTGGCTGTTTTCTTTAAAAAAAATAAATATTTAAACCCATATAACTCCGTTGTACGCAATATTATCTCTGCAAAAAAAAGAATATTGAACTTAAAATAAAGTAATATTATGAAAAAAATCGAGCTAATTGGAAAACCAAATTACAAAAAACTTACAGAAGACTATGATTTTTTTGATTTGTTTAAAAAAATTGAAAGTAAGTTTGATACATGTTTTCTATTTGAATCATTAGGTGAAGAGAGTTATGTCTCAAGGTACCATATTCTTGGATTTGACCCACGGTATACAATATATCCAAAAGAAAACTCTCTTATAATTGAAGATAGAAATGGTCAAATAGAGGAAATCCCTTGTAAAAACCCTTATTATAAAATTAGAGATGTTATTCCAAATAATATTATATCCAAAAAATATGCAGGTGGGTTGATAGGATATTTAGGTTATGATTGTATAAATTACTTTGAACCATTTTTGAATGTACAAAAAAATGAATTTTTCGAACCTTTCAAATTTGGTGTTTTTTTGGATGGCCTTGTATATGACCAAGTGACCGGGGAAATTTTTTATTATTTTTATGATCAGAATAGATTTGAACTCATTGAAAAAATTTTAAATGAGAATACAAAGAAAGATACTTTTTTCCACTGTCAATTTATTAGTAACTCCATGAATAAAAAAGAGCATGCGGAACATGTTAATTCTGTAAAAAATAAAATTATAGAAGGCTATATTTTTCAATGCGAAGTTGGATTTAAGAGTTTTTACAAGCTCGATGGTGATACTTGTAAAATTTATGAAAATCTGAGAATAGTTAATCCTTCTCCTCATATGTATTATTTGAAATTTAATGATCAAAAAATTATTGGCGCTTCTCCAGAGCTTCTTTTTAGATTAAAGAATGGTGAAATGGAAACCTATCCACTAGCTGGGACTATAAAAAGAGGAAAGAATAATAAAGAAGATAAACGTCTAGCTAGACAATTATTAAACGACCCCAAAGAAATTGCTGAGCATAATATGCTAGTTGACCTGCACAGAAACGACATTGGTAAAGTAGCAAAATTTGGGACAGTCAAAGTTAGAAATCTAATGGACATCAAAAGATACTCTCATGTTCAACATATTTCCTCTGAAATTGTAGGAATCATAGATGAAAAAAATGATATGTTTTCAGCTTTAGCTTCAAATTTTCCTGCAGGAACCTTAACTGGTGCACCAAAAATTGAAGCTATAAAAATTATCAATCATATTGAGGAAATTGGAAGGGGTCCATACGGAGGAGCAGTGGGGCAATTTGGGTTTAATGGTGATTGTACATTTGCTATCCCAATTCGATCTATATTCATTAAGGGTGATCAGGGTTATATCCAAACATGTGGAGGAATTGTTTTTGATTCTGACCCTGAAAATGAATTTGAAGAAATTCAAAGAAAACTTGCAGCAATGAAATCAGTTTTAGAGAGTTTTTCAAAATGAAAATTTTAATTATTGATAATTATGATTCATTTACTTTTAACCTTTATCAATTAAGTGGAGAAGTTTTATTTGAACGTTTTCCGAGTGAATTTAATGAAATTATCGTAAAAAGGAACGATGAAATTAGTTTAATTGACGTAAAAAAAATCAATCCTGATAAAATTATTATTTCTCCAGGTCCTGGATCTCCAGATAATTTTCATTATTTTGGAATATGTTCAGAAGTTATTGAAAAACTTGGTAAAGAACAAACTCCTATTTTGGGTATTTGTTTGGGGATGCAAGGTATAGTTCATACATTTGGTGGAAAAATTGTAAAAGCAAGAACTCCTATGCATGGCAAATCTTCTTTTCTGATACATAATGAAAACGGAATACATTCTGAAATACCTCAAAGTGTAGAAATCATGAGATATCATTCTTTAATATCAAGTAATGTTGATATTCCAAATTGCTTAAAAATTACGGCATTTTGCACAAATGAATCTGAAAATCTAAAATTTAATGATTTTGATGAAAAAAATAATGAAATCATGTCGATTGAACATTTAAATTTGCCAATTTTTGGAATACAATACCATCCTGAGTCATTCGCTACAGAAGGTGGGAAAAAAATAATTTCAAACTTTTTTGAAATCTAATTAAACATAATTATATAATTAATTTAAAATTTGCTGCATCTTTTACCCGTCAAGGGTAACTGCCCAAAAGGAGGTTGCTGGGAGATGCAACACTGTAGTAGTTCTAATGCAAATAAATACCTATTTATATTGTCAAGCGAATGAACCAATTTCGGACACGGTGAACAGCATCCCTCTTCAGGTTTTCCGGCGGGTATAATAGATAGTAGGAATCTTTGGGTTCGACATTTATTTCAAAGGGTTTAACAAGTCGCCCGGAAACAATTTCATCGGAAATCAAGGGCAGAATCCCCAACCCTAATCCCTGACCTTCCAGTATCGCCTGCAACAGAACATTTGCGTCTTCAAACATAGGGCCAGGTAAAGTCTCTGGTGGTTTTACGCCAGCCGCAGTTAGCCACTGTTGCCAACCAGCCTGATCCCTATGATGAAGTAATGGCATGTCCAGAAGATCAATTGGTTCAACTCCCGATATCGTCGTCGAGAGAAGGGAAGGCGCATGAATAGGTGTCACTTCTATGCGCAATAGTAATTCCGAATGCAGCCCCGGCCAATCACCTTGCCCCCACGCAACAGCAAGGTCATAGCGCTCCATCTGCTGGTGAACTGGCAAAGGTGAATGATGAAGTCGCAAATCAAGATCGGGATGTTCACGCCAAAACAGCCCCAGCCGGGGAGCAAGCCAGCGGGCAGCATAGATGGGCCCCGCGCCCAGCGTCACTGTGTGGCGGTTTGATTGTCTCATCAGCTTGCCGACAGCAGAATCAATGCTATGAAATGCTGGTCCTAGCGTTCTAGCAAGCTCCTCTCCTTCCGTTGTTAGCTCGACCTGTCTTACCTTGCGGAGGAACAAGCAATGACCAAGGGTTGCTTCAAGAGAACGAACCTGATGGCTGATCGCGGTTGGTGTCAGTTTCATCTCTTCTGCCGCTGCCTTGAAACTGGCGTGCCGAGCGGCGGTTTCAAAGACGCGAAGGGCTTTAAGAGACGGGTCCATAAAGTCGCTTTCTATAGATGATTTTATTTCATCTTATACATGATTTTTTATCATTTGTCACTGATATTCAAGGTTGTTTATGATTTTATACATGAAATCATTACAGGCATCTTCTATGTCCATGAAACAACGTTCTGCCCGGCGCGGGCGTGCAGCAAGGATGGAAGATCGCCAACAATCTGAAAACGATACCGACAACTCTCGCTGGCTCGGCGGGATGGGGGCACGCTATCAGCCGCTTACTTCATCTGAGTGTGAAGAAATTCACACAGCTGTTCTGGAACTATTGGGAACCTTGGGGCTGTCCCAAGCGTCACAATCAATGATTGAACTCGTGACAACACGAGGTGGAACGTTAACCAATGGGGGACGATTGCTGTTTCCATCTAACCTCGTTGAAGAAGCCATTTCTGGCATGCGCCGAGATGTGGTTCTCTACAGTCGACGCAACGGCTATAATCTCGATCTTTCCTGTGCTCGGGTTCATACCGGTACAGGAGGCGGCGCACCGCGTATCGTGGACATTGAAACAGGAATCTATCGCGAGACCACTACCCAAGATTTGTTTGACATAGGGCGCATAGTCGATTTACAGGAACATATTCATTTTTTCAGTCGCCCGGTTGTCTGTGCTGATACATCCAATCCGTTGGGTCTTGACATTAATACGCTCTATTCCTGTTTGGCCGGAACGTCAAAACATGTATGTATCAGTGTTACTTTACCTGAAAATGTTAAAGCCATAGCGGAGATGTGTTACATGGTTGCCGGCGGAGAGAAAAGTTTCCGTGAACGACCTTTCCTGACCGTTATGGCGACACATGTGGTACCACCCATGCGTTTTGCCACAGAATCCTGCGAAATTGTGGAACAGGCTGTATTACATGGCATTCCTGTGCAACTGATTTCTGCTGGCCAGATGGGCGCGACCAGTCCAGTCACTCTCGCAGGATCTCTTGTCCAGGCAGTGGCGGAGTCCTTGGCAGGCGTCACCTTTGCCTGGTTGGTAGATCCGAACGCTTCAATCATCTTTGCACCGAAACCACTGGTTTCAGATTTACGGACAGGCGCTATGTGTGGCGGCAGTGGTGAACAGGCTGTATTGATGGCATCAGCTGCACAGATGGGGCGGCACTACGGCTTGCCAGTTAGCTCTATCGCAGGTTATTCCGATTCAAAAATCCATGATGCACAGGCCGGGTATGAAAAGAGTTTGTCGGTTACACTCGCAGCCCATGCAGGATGTAATGTCATCTCACATGCCTGCGGAACGATTGCCAGCATGATAGGTTGTTCTATGGAAAGTTTCATCATCGACAATGACATGCTGGGTGGTGTCAACCGTAGTATACATGGCGTAGAGGTGTCAAAAGAAACCATTGCTGCTGACGTAATTCGTGATGTGGTAAATGGTGACGGACACTATCTCGGCCATCCACAGACTCTCGAGCGTATGGAAACTGACTACGTATACCCCCAGATAGCTGATCGCCAGACACCGGATGGTTGGACTGAAAGTGGCTCACTCGATATGCTGGAAAGAGCACGGAGACGAGCACGGGAAATTTTGCGAGATCATCATCCGGTTAATATCGACCCACACATCGATTCAAAACTGCGTTCACACTACAATATCCTTTTGCCTTATTCTTTACTCATTGGGAGTTGAGATGAGCGACATTAAATTTCCTACCTTGTTTTCCAGTATTGACATTGGCTCTGTTACAATCCCCAATCGGATTGTTTCAACCGGCCACCATACCTATCTTGCACATGAGATTCCGAGCAAGGAACTCATTGCATATCATGAAGCACGCGCAAAGGGCGGCACAGGCCTGATCGTTACTGAAATCACAGCAATACATGAAACGGCCATGTTCTCAGGGCAATTGCTGATGGCTCTGAATGATAAATGCATTGCACCTTATAAAGTACTGGTGGACAGGGTTCACGCCCATGGCACTAAACTGTTTGCCCAGTTGTTTCACCAAGGCCGAGAATTACTGTCTTCGACCAGCGGTCTAATCCCTCCAGCCTATGCTCCATCGGCTGTTCCTAATGAACGATTTCACATCATGCCTCAATCTATGCCAGTCGAACTGATCCAAGACGTGATTGCAGGATACGGGCGGGCGGCTGGGTATCTAGCGACTGCTGGCTATGACGGAGTAGAGATCGTCGCTAACCAGGGGTACTTGCCCTCCCAATTTCTCAATTCCCGCACAAACTTACGCGATGATGCCTATGGTGGAGATTTTGATCGTCGCATGACCTTTGTCTGGGAGATTATTTCCTCCATCAGGACAGTAGCACCAGAACTAGCTCTTGGTATTCGTATATCCGGTGATGAACTGGACGAAACAGGCCTTAGTGCAGATAACGTTCTGGATATCTGTTCAGCTCTTGGCAATAAACTCGATTACTTTAGCGTAGTTGCGGGAACTTCTGCCACTTTAGGCGGGTCTGTTCATGTGGTGCCGCCCATGGGCTTGGAAAATGGATATACCACCCCCTATGCCGCCGCCATTCGTGAGCAGGTTGGAAAACCCGTCATTGTAACTGGGCGTATCAACCAACCTCAAACAGCGGAGAACATCCTCAGTAACGGTCAGGCGGATTTGTGCGGCATGACTCGAGCATTGATTACAGACCCCGACATGCCCAATAAATCCTCAGCTGGAAAACTAGACAATATTCGCACCTGTATCGGTTGCAACCAGTCCTGCATAGGACGCGCTCATAAAGGCCTCGCTATCTCCTGTATCCAAAACCCCATATCAGGGCGCGAAATGACCCATGGTGCACTTAATCCAACGACGGTTTCAAAAGAGGTGATCGTCGTCGGCGGTGGACCGGCAGGCATGAAGGCTGCCTCAACAGCCGCAGAGCGTGGCCATCATGTCATACTCTATGAAGCGGCGTCCCGTTTGGGTGGACAGGCTTTGTTGGCTCAGAAACTTCCGGGACGAGAAGAATTCGGGGGTATTGTGACAAACCTTAATGGAGAGCTGGATCGTGCGGGTGTTCACATTGTTAAAGGTGAAACTGTTAGGGCAGAAACCTTGTTAGAACTAAACCCGGATGTTGTGATCATTGCAACAGGTGCGCGACCTTATGTGCCCCCCTTCCAGGGACGAGATGAAGCAAATGTGGCAACAGCCTGGGATGTACTGAATGATAATGCCAACATCGGCGCTACCGTGGTAATTGCCGACTGGCGGGCTGATTGGATTGGGATCGGTCTTGCTGAACGCCTGGTAAAAAACGGATCATCAGTAACTCTCTGCACCAATGCGGCCACGGTAGGTGAATCACTGCAGTCATATACCCGGAACCACTACCTAGGCCGTCTGCACAAACTCGGTGTTTCTATCCGGACCCATGCACGCCTTTTCGGTGTAGATGAGCACGTTGTCTACTTTCAGGACACGCTTACACAAGAAGCTATTGTCATTAAAAGCGTTGATACGCTGGTGTTGTCACTTGGCCATGAAGCAGTCAATTCATTGCACAACCAATTATCCAATACACCCTTTAAGGTAATTGCCGTTGGTGATTGCTTGACGCCCCGCACGGCGGAGGAAGCCATTTATGAAGGATTCCAGGCAGGACGAGAGGTGTAGATGATTTCAAATACTATTTCAGGTGGAGAAGCTGTTTACCGTGTGTTGAAAGATACTGGCGTGAAAACCATCTTTGGCCTGCTTGGCGGTTCCATGCTAGAGCTCTATGATGCCATCTATAAAGATGGCAAGATCAATTATGTAGGCGCGCGAGATGAACGGGCCGCAGGCCATATGGCAGACGCCTATGCCCGCATCAATGGTGGCCCCGGGATTGTTCTGGGCGCTCAAGCTGGGCCCGGCGTAGTCAACCTAGTGACCGCCGTTGCCGAGGCTCATCTTGCCTTTTCACCGCTGGTGGTCATTGCCGGTGCCATCATTATAAAGGACCAGGGCAAAGATACCTTTCAAGAAGTTGACCAAGTCCCCCTTTTTCAACCTATCTGCAAACGATCTTCGATGGTTACCGATGTTGTTCAGTTGCCCGCCAAGGTGAATGAATCCATTAACCTTGCAATGAGCGGACGTAAGGGGCCTGTCGTTCTTCATGTTCCCCGCGATTTATTCGCCGAGCAGATTGAGTGGAAAAGTCAAGCCCCGTTTGCGATTACCAAGCCCGCCAGACCATCGGCTGAAGATGTTTCCGGTGTGATTGCGTTGCTGAAGGACTCAAAGAAACCTGTTATCATTGCTGGTGGTGGCTTGAAGTGGTCGAAAGGATCGGAAGCATTAACAGCACTTGCTGAAAAAATACAGATTCCCGTAGTTGCCTCAACCGGTCATGCAGATGTCATGCGGCATGGACATCCGTTGTTTGCTGGGCAGGGCGGGCCGCGTGGTAACCGCGTCGCCAGTCGACTGACTCGCGAAGCTGACCTTCTATTGGTGATCGGATCTCGCCTCGCCTTCAACTCAACTTTCCACAGCTATGACTACATCTCCGCAACAGCGGATATTATCCAGATTGACGTTGAAGGCAACGCCATCGGTCGGTATTTCCCAGTCAAATTAGGTATTCAAGCCGATGCACGGGACTTTACCGAGGCCATTCTTGCCGCATCAAACAATGTTGATGGTACGACTTGGTCAATTTGGCGAAATGAATTTAAAGCAGACTTCGCTACGTTGATTGAAGAACGAAAGGTTGAGGCCACCGAACTATCAACACCCATGCATCCGAGACGTGCCCTCGGAGAAATTCGAGAAGCCCTACCAGAAAATGCTATCGTAACACTTGATACTGGAAATGCATGTCTTCAGGCTGCTGATCGGTTGGCCCACTACAAGTCTCCGGCTCTGGTCACACCACTTGACTTCGGTCTTGTCGGGTTTGGTTATGCTGCTGCACTCGGAGCACAAGCCGCTGAACCAAATCGCACGGTTGTTTCTATTATAGGTGATGGTGGTTTTGGATTTACCATGGTTGAAATCACTTCCGCAGTTCAAAATAACCTTCCAGTTATTGCTGTGGTTCTCGATAACGGCTCATGGGGTGCCGAAAAAGCTTATCAGCAAGAGTTCTTCGACGGACGCTTTTTGGGTGCGAATATCAACAGTCCAGCCTATGACGAGGTAGCAAAATTATGTGGTGCGGATGGATATCGGGCAGAAGTGCCGGGAGAACTGGGTGAAGCACTGAAAACCGCTATTAAAAACCACAGGCCTGCCGTTATTCATGTCAAAATCGATCCTACAGCATTGAGCACTCTTAGGAAGGATCTATTTATACCAGCATGGAAGAAATCCTCATGAATGATTTTGACGTCATCATTGTCGGTGCAGGAAATGCGGCTTTTTGTGCCGCCTTATCAGCAAAGGAAACTGGTGCATCCGTGTTGGTCCTTGAGAGATCTCCGGAAGAACTAAACGGTGGTAACAGCCGTTTTACAGCAGGTGCTATGCGCTTTGCCTATGACAAAGTGAATGATATACGCGCACTCTGTCCGGATTTATCCGAAGAGCAAATAGATATTACAGATTTCGGCACCTATACCACAGACCAGTTCTTTGATGACATGTTCCGTATCACTCGCTACCGCACAGACCCCGAATTGTGTGATCGCCTCGTTACAGATTCCCGCGATACCATGATGTGGATGCTCAATCAGGGCATCCGTTTTATGCCAATCTATGGTCGTCAAGCTTTCAAGGTGGATGGTCGGTTTAAGTTTTGGGGCGGTTTGACGCTGGAAACTTGGGGAGGTGGTCCCGGTTTGGTGGATCGCCATACAGAGCTCGCTATTAAAGCCGGCATAAACATTCGCTATGGCGCTCGCGCGAGGGAATTGCTATTCGACGGTCACAAAGTTACTGGTGTTCGGGTCAGTAAGAATGGTGAGATGTTTGATGTCACAGGTAATGCAGTCATTCTTGCTGCTGGTGGATTTCAGTCCAATACGGAAATGCGAACACGTTATCTTGGTCCTAGTTGGGAAATGGCGAAAGTTCGCGGAACTGCCTTTAACACGGGTGACGGCATCCGGATGGCACTTGATATCGGAGCCTCGTCCATAGGCAACTGGTCTGGATGCCACGCTGTTGGTTGGGATTACAATGCGCCAGAATATGGTGACCTAGCGGTAGGTGATGGATTCCAAAAACATTCTTATCCATTCGGTATAATGGTTAACGCCAATGGTAGGAGATTTGTTGATGAAGGAGCAGATTTTAGAAACT
>CAZCWO010000075.1:0-9549 GCA_964502335.1 uncultured Rhodobacterales bacterium
AGTGCGCTCTGAACCATTAAAATCATTTATTTTTTTATGCCCGGCTTTGACAGCTGAATTAATAAAAGCCTCCTCTAATTTGCCAAAATTTGAAGATGGTTCAATTTTAAGTGGGCCATTAATACCATGGAATTGATCTTTTCTATGTTTTGAACCTTCAGATTTTTTGAAATAAGGCAAAATGTCTGAATAACTCCAACCTGGCAATCCCATTTGCCCCCATCTGTTATAATCAGAAGGTATTCCACGCATGTAAATCATTCCGTTTACAATTGAAGATCCACCTAAACCTTTTCCTCTAGGAAAATAAATTGTTCTACCGTTTAAGTATTTTTGAGGAATTGATTGATACCCCCAATCAAGTTTGGGATTTCCAAAAACGAATCCATTTCCCGCGGGCATTTTGATAAATAAGTTTCGGCCATTTCCGCCTGCCTCAATTAGACAAACTGAAACTGATTTATCTTCTGACAATCTCGCAGCTAATGCACATCCTGCTGACCCACCACCTGCAATTACATAATCAAACTCTAATGTCATGGTTGTATCTCATGTAGAACTTTTTTGGTTATATCTCGTGTAGAAATAGTGCCACCCAAATCAGGAGTAAGAAACCCTTTATGAATTACATTATTAACAGCATTTTCAATAATTAAACCAATATCTGATCGATCAAAAGAATATTTAAACATCAAAGCGACACTAAGTATCATCCCTAATGGATTTGCTTTACCTGATCCGGCAATATCTGGCGCTGAACCATGTACAGGTTCATAGATGCCTTTAACACAGCCATTTGGTGGTCCACAAAGGCAAGCAGATGGTAATAAACCCAACCCTCCTGAAACTACTGCAGTTAAATCGGAAAACAAATCACCAAGAAGGTTACAACCTAAAATCACATCAAATTTTTTTGGGTTCATTATTAGTTGATAAGCACAGTTATCAGCATAGTAATGAGTAAGTTCAATTTCTTTATAATCTTTAGAAACCTCCTCGACTACATCTCTCCAAAGCTTATAGCTTTCCATTACATTTGCCTTGTCAATTGAACAAAGTTTACCTTTTCGAGTTTTAGCCAATTCAAAACCGGCTACGGCAAATCTTTTAATTTCTTCTTCATTATAGATAGCTGTATCATAAGCATATCGAATTTTGTTTCGAGTTTTGAAGCCCCTAGGCTGACCAAACATAGCGCCTCCCGTCATTTCTCTTAAGACTAAAATATCGGAGTTCTTTATTAAATTTTTCTTTATCGGAGATTGTGAATGAAGTGCGTTATAATATATGACTGGTCTTAATCCTAAGAAGGCATTAAGTTCTTTTCTTAGGCGCATTAAACCATCTTGTTCTTCTGGTGGTCCTTCTATCCTAATTTTGTCCCACTTTGGACCGCCAACAGAACCAACTAAAATAGCATCAGACTTTTTGGCTTTATTAATGGTAGTATCAAGGCAAAATGTTTTATGTTTATCCCAACAAATGCCACCAATAAGATCATTTTCAATTTTGATATTTATTTTTTTAATTTTAGAAATATATTTAATAATTTGAATTCCTGAATCTAAAACTTCAGGACCAATGCCATCACCACCAAGCGCCAAAATTTGATATTGCATAGCTTTTTTATCTAATTTTTTTATAAAATATTTTTAAAATAGCAAAAATGTAATATGCTATTATTCATTAATATAAATTAAAAATAATTTGTCATTAAAAATATGAAATTAGAATTTCATCATATAAATTTTGTAACTAAAAATGTAGATGAACTAAATCATTTCTATAAAAACATTTTACAAATGGATAGTATTCCTGATGATAATTTTCCCAGGACTGAAGCTACTAAAAGTAAAGGATATAACGGTAAGATAAAGTTTGTAACTGAGGGCAATATTCAACTACATCTTGCAGAAAAAAATTTAGATGTCGCTATTCAAAATAACAGGCATATTAATCCTGTTGAGAAAGGGCATATTGCATTTAGAACGGATAACATAAAAAAATTTATTCAAATATTAAATGAAAATAATATTAAATTTGCAGATTATGGGACAGCATTTGCAGCGGAATGGCATCAAATATTTTTTTATGATCCTGAGGGGAATATAATTGAAGTTCATCAGAAAGTAGAGTGTAATTAATTTCTAAATTGAAGAAATTAATTAAGGAGGATATTTTTAATGGTCAAACCGCTAATAAATGGTTTCCAAAGTTTTAGAAATAATTACTTCGATAAGGAAAGAAAGTTTTTCAATAGATTGACCACAAGAGGTCAAAAACCAAAAATAATGGTAATTTCATGTTCAGATTCTCGAGTTGATCCAGCTATATTATTCAATACTAGAGCTGGCGAGTTATTTGTTGTTAGGAATGTAGCTAACTTGGTGCCGCCTTATGAACCTGACGATGGATACCATGGTGTTAGTGCAGCAATAGAGTTTGCAGTTCGAGACTTAAAGGTTAAAGATATCGTAATTTTAGGGCATGCATTTTGCGGGGGGATTACAGCACTATGTAATGCGCGTAAAAATGAAATAGCAGGGATAGAAGAAAGCAATGAAAATAAAAAAGAGTTTATAAATAGTTGGATTAGTATTTCAAAGAAAGCGATTTTAGATTTGGATCTAAATGATTGGCCCGGTCCTTCGCAGCATATAGCTGAAAAAGCTTCTATTCGCAATTCATTAAACAATTTAATGTCATTTCCTTGGATTTCTAGGTTAGTTTCAAGTAATAATTTGATGTTGCATGGTTGGTGGTTTGATATGGAAAATGCATCGTTGTGGAGTGTAAACCAAAAAAATAATGAATTTGAAAGGTTGATTCCTAAATAACCGTCAAAACTAACATAATTGATTGTTACAAGGGCAAAGCCCTTTCAATTAGCTTCACAAAGAAACTTGCACCTATAGGAGACAGATCATCATTAAAATCATACTTTGCATTATGAACTCCTGGACCTTGACCTTGTCCAACATTTAGAAATGCTCCTGGGCGCTCTTGCAACATGAATGAAAAGTCTTCAGCCCCCATATCAGGTATTGCATTGCAATCAACATTTTCCTGACCTGATATTTCTTTTGCAACTTCTGCGGCAAATTCAGCTTCATTTTTGTGATTAACTGTAGCTGGATAACCGTATTGATAATCAAGCAGAACTTCTCCTCCAAAAGCTAAAGAATATCCACGGCATATTTCCTCCATTCTCTTTACCACTGTTTTTTGAGATACATTATTGAGTGTCCTTACGGTCCCATTGATATAGGCGTTTTCAGGTATAATATTGTGTGTTGTTCCTGAATGAATTTGAGTAATTGAAATTACTACAGGCTCTAAAGCAGACAAATTTCGAGATGAAATTGATTGAATCGCTTGAGAAACTTGGGTTGCTATCATTACTGGGTCAATGGTTTGATCTGGGTATGCTCCATGGCCTCCATTGCCAACTATATTAATTGTGAAATCATCAGCAGCTGCAAAAATTGTGCTTGTATTAGTTTTAAATGCACCTAGAGGAATTCCTGGGGCATTATGAATTCCGTATACTTGATCTATAGAAAATTTATTCATAATACCTTCATTACACATTACTTTCGCACCGCCACCATTTTCTTCAGCTGGTTGAAAAATTAAAGCAACACGACCCGAAAAATTTCTTGTATCGCAAAGATATTTTGCTGCCCCTAAAAGCATTGTTGTATGGCCGTCGTGACCGCATGCGTGCATTACGCCATCTTTTTTTGATTTATAATCATTGTTTAACTCTTCTTGTAATGGCAAGGCATCCATATCAGCGCGCAATCCAATAGTTTTACCATTTTTTTTGCCATTAATAATTGCAACTAATCCAGTTATTGCAATTCCTTCATGAATTTCGTCTACACCAAACTCTTTGAGAAGATTTATTACAAATGAAGATGTTTCATAACAATCAAATTCAAGTTCAGGGTTTGCATGTAAATGCTGTCTCCATGTTTTCATCTCATTATAGTATTCAGCAATTTGATTAATGATTGGCATTATCTTATTCCTTTTAGTAAATTAAAATATTAACAGCTAATTGAATAAATACTAATTAAAATATATAAACTCAAAGGAGAGGATGTTGAAGGGAGTAGAATATGGTTTTCTATTGTCATCATTTACAATAATTTTAATGAGTTAATATAGAGAGAAATAATTAAAAATGGATATGTCAAATTTATCTACAAAGATTATATCAGAACTCAAAAAAGCAAAGATAGACGATGAGCAAATTGACAATGTGTTCAATATTAGTTTAAAGCAATTAAAAACTTTAGAAAGCAAAACAATACCTGAAGATACTGCTTCAAGTGTTCAAGATGTCTTCAGTGACTTTTTGACTTTTAACGCTGATGATTGATTTTAAATCCATTTCAGAAATCAAGAGTTTAGTTTTAAATAAACCAAATTTTATTTTGGAAATCGTTAATGATGTAATTCAAAAATTGAACACTATAGGTAAAACCCTTGATGCTGTTAAATATACAAACAGTAAATTTTCTCTAAATCAGGCTTCTAAACTTATTCAAGAAAAGCAATATGACTTACCACTTTTTGGGGTTCCATTGGCACATAAAGAGTTGTTCCAGAGAATTCAAGATAATGGTATCGGGTGGCCTAATGAGGCTGGCTCAAAAAGTAGAGAAGGCAGTAAATCTGATCAGACTGCAGAAGTTATATCTCTCTTAGATAAAGCAGGTTCAATAGATTGCGGAAGACTTGTGTCAGTTGAGTATGCATTTGGAGTAACTGGGCATAATGAATATGCAGGAACACCAAAAAATCCATGGAACCAAAACTACGTTTGTGGCGGATCTTCATCAGGATCAGCTGCAATTGTTGCCTCAGGGATTATTCCTGCAGCCTTGGGATCTGATACTGGAGGATCTGTAAGGTTGCCCTCTGCTGCTTGTGGGCTAGTTGGGATTAAACCAACCCAAGGCTTAATAAGTAGAACTGGTGTTTTTCCTCTTTCAAATTCATTAGACACGGTCGGTCCACTAACTAGATCAGTGACTGATGCCGCTAAAATTCTTCAAGTAATTGCTGGAAATGACCATAAAGATTTATCATCAGTTCCAGTTAAAATTCCAGAATATATTTCTGAAATGAAGAAGGGAATTCAAGGTCTAAAGATAGGACTTCCAAAGAATTATTTTTTAGAAGGCAGTGATAAAGGAGTGAGTGAAAATACTCTTAGCGCATTTCGTTTGTCAGAGAAACTTGGTGCCAAATGTCAAGAAATTAATATTCCAAATATAGAAACTGCTAATGACTTGAATATGCTTCTTATTTCAACTGAGGCAGCATTAGCACATCAAAAAGTTGCTTTAGAAAGGCACCGTGACTTTAATCAACAAACTTTAATGAGAATTTTATCGGGAGTATTTACCAGTCCCAATGAGTACGAAAAACTTAAAAGATACAGAATACACTTTATAAAAGAAGTTATATATAAAGTGTTTGATGGTATAGACATGTTTATAGCGCCTGTCTGGCCATGTTACTTACCTAATATAAAAGATAGTGATGCTGGGTCTAGTAAAAAGGCCGCTAGTTTAGTAAGAAGAATAGGCCATAATACAAGACCTATTAATTACCTTGGATTGCCTGCAATTTGTCTTCCCACTGGATTTGATCCAAATGGATTGCCTATGAGTATTCAGTTAATCGGAAAGCCATTCAGTGAAGACCTACTTTTAAGAGCAGCTTTATCCTTAGAGAAGGAATATAATTTCTGGTTTAAAAAACCAAATATTTAGCTATTTAATCCACTCTTCCTGGCATTTTCTTAGATAAGTAACCTGCAGAAATTAGAAAAACACCCATTACTAAAAATAGGCTTTGTACTTTTATAAAAAATAACCAGAAGCTTGCTAAACCAGGCGTAACAGCAAATGAAAATTCCCTCCATGTAGAGTAGACAGTAGTCATTTCTGTCCTTGTTTTTGGGTTGACCATTCTCATAAAAGGAAGATTGCCAATAATATCAAGCATATCCATTCCTAAAGTTGCTATTAAAATTAAGATAATTCCGATTAAAGTAGGCTCTGGAAGTATTCCCATTATTGAAAAACACAATCCACTGATCAAAAAACTATAAAAAATAGCTCTTCTAATTCCTATTTTTTCACCTATTTTTGCAAAGTACGAGGAAAGTGCTAAAATGCTTATAATTGCGCCCATTACAAATCCAATCCACTGTATAGGAACACCTGCTTCAATGAAATAAATTGGTCCATATGTGAAAAAAAACACCCATGAAGAAGATCTGGTTACTGCAATTAAATATGCTACTCGCATATGAGGGTTATTAAAATATATTTTTAAATTTTTAAGTAAGTTCAAGTATTTTTTATTTGGAACTGAAATCTGTTCTGCTTCTTTAATCCTTAGCCACCAGAAAAGAATTAACAAAATAATCATTATTACTGAAGAAAGTATGAAAGGAATAACTTGATAAGTATTTATCCATAGCCATGTACCAATTCCAGGAAATAATACCCATGTCATAGCAGCAAACAATATTTTTCTACTTTCTACCTGAGCCAGTTCTTTTCTTGAAATGAAATCCATGGTGTAGAGTGAAACACATAACATTGTTAATCCAGCGCCAGCCATTCTTAATACGTTTCCTATGGTGAATGTAGTAATACTTTCTTGTGAGATTAATAAAGTTCCAGTAATTATAAGAAAACATGCTAAGGAAAAAATATATTTTCTTGAGAACAAACTAATTAAGTTTCCTGCAAAAAGCACTACTGGCAATGCAAATATTGAAGAAATAAATATAGAAATAGACATGTATTTAGCTGAGTTAAAAATTTCCAACCCAACAATTGTAATTAGCGAACCTAATGTAGCTCTACTGGCGTTCTCTAGTCCATATATTGTACTAAGAGTTAGCCCGCCTGGTGTTGTTGAAGAAGCAATTCGTATTAGTGGACGAATAGCCATAACCTAATTCAAAAGATAAAAGTATCTATAAAAGAAAACTGCATCTAAGTTCCTTTGCTTACTATTAATTCTAGAGATTAAATTGAACTTAATGTCAATTTAATAATTCAACTAATACTCAATCACCCATAAAAAGATAATTCTGAGTGAAAAATGTCGCTTCTTATTTATTTTAAATAATATACTTGTTTACTTTTGTTGTGTTTTTGTGGAACCAAATTGGATTCCTACGCTAATGATTTCTTAGCTTGTCTTCAAAATTTATAAATATTTTTCCTGCAAAATAATTAAGTTTTGCTTGTGATCTTGCCCTATAGTTGGTTTAGAAAATAATATTAATAATGTAAAGAAACTAATGATAACATAAATTACGTTAACAATTATAAAATCTACTCTAATTTTTTTGCATCAAAATCAAATTTAATTTTTTATAATCTATTCATCCATTGTTTCACCTGAACCACCAAAATCTTCTGGAAAATCTTTAAATTTAGGTAAGCCATCTTTTATTGGTAAAATGGTGTTTTCGTAGTTCAAATGAAGGGCAGGAATAAATTTAAAATTATTTAATACTGATGCGTAAACATCTATAAAACCATATGTTTCAGCATGATCAGTAAAGACGTGTCCGCCACATTTTGAGCACCATGTTCTTTTATGTCCTTCACTATATGAATAGTTTTGTAAAAGTTCTCCTCCTAAAGTAACATTAAAATTTTCAGGCTTCCATAAACTCGCCCCGTTTACTGGGCTAGCTGACCATGATCTACAAATAGTGCAGTGGCAAACTGCCATGACATGAGGCTCACCTTTAACTTCAAATTTGACTGAACCACATAAACAGTTTCCATCATATTTCGTCATATTGAAACTCCATTAAAATTGTTTGTTTATTAATTAGTATTAAAAATTGCATATAAAATAAAGTGTATAATTATTTTTTTCTAGCCAGACAAATCCATGATTCAACTTCCTTTTTTATTATATATGAAGTTTTTAAAAATTTGATGATTTTCCAATTATTTTTTTCTGTTAAGTCGTTAATTTTAATATCAAATTTATATTCTTTAAAAATACCTTCGTTAATTGTAAAGCAAATTAGGCCATTCTTTTTAAGAATTCTAAGAAACTCACCTAATGCTTTAGCCTTAACGTGACCAAAAGTGAATGTACCCACACAAATGACCGCATCAAAACTTTCGTCTTCAAATTTAAGTTTTTTATTTAAATCTAGTAATTCTATCGATGAGTAAAGATTTTTTGGTACCAAATTTAACATGTCGCTTGAAAAATCAGCACCATGGAGGTTTTTGTAACCTTTTTTATACAAGAGCTCTCCAACTAGCCCAGTTCCGCAACCAGCATCAAGAATTCTAATATTTTTATCATTTGAGTAATGATCTAACAGATTTACAGAATTTGATGGAGCTTCATATTTCCAATCAATCATATCTTTGTTGTATTGATTGTTAGCTGTCCAATCTTTATAATAGTTTAAAATTTCTTTTTTTGTTTTTAAACTGTATATTGAGATTTTCTTTTTAACGTTGGAAGAACCCATGGCTATTTCTTTAATTGTATTAATTGAGGATTAAATATGAAAAATAATCTACATGATAAAAATTTAAAAAAAAATAAAATTATAAAAGATTTATTAAACAAAAATAACGAAAATATTGAAGATAAGATAGTTACAGTTAAAGTGTCCAAAAAAATAGATTCTGATAGATTCCAAAAAGCTTTCAATCAACTGCTTAATACAAAGAATTAAATATATCCATAAACTTATATTCTTTAGTATTTTTCTTTATCTTAATTACATCCTAACTGCTATGGCATATGAAGAACCAAAATATAATCTAATCAAAAAAACTGATGTTTATGAAATAAGATCTTACGAAGATAGGCTAGCCGTTAAAACTCTTCAAACCTCATGGGAAGACAGGGCATTTAGGCGTTTATTTAAGTATATTTCTGGAGCAAATCAAAGTGCATCAAAGATCAAGATGACAATTCCTGTATTGAAAACATATGAGGGTGTCGGGTCGGTTATGCACTTTTTCTTGCCAGAAAGTTACTCTATGAAAACCGCCCCTTTGCCTAGTGCTAATAATGTTGAGCTGGTTATGGTTGAGGGGGGGTATTATGCAGTCATCAAATATTCTGGACATTTAACCCAGCAAAACTATAAAAAACACACTGCTTTACTAAAAAATGCATTGAACAAAGATAGAATTTCTATCAATGGTGAGCCTATGCAGGCTATTTATAATGGGCCACTAACACCATTCATTTTACTCAGAAATGAAGCAATGTACTGTCTAAATTTGAAATAGTTTGAACCCAAAAAAATAATTCATCTCACTATTTCATGTATTTCCCAATTGTCACTTAAGACTCGCGTACCTATTATCTTTAATATTTCTCTCAAAAACGACTCTCTATAGAGTTTTAGGTATTCTAGAGTCATTAATCTCTATTGGATTGCATCATCAGGTTATCTCAGCTTGAATTACAACGGCTTATACGAACTTTTAGGGTTGATGTGGTGCGAGCGGGGAGACT
>CAZCWO010000076.1:0-9540 GCA_964502335.1 uncultured Rhodobacterales bacterium
GGGTGACCAGATTTGAACTGATGACCTCTCCACCCCCAGCGGAACGCGCTACCAGGCTGCGCCACACCCCGACAATATCTATAATATATTATATTTTATTTATGAGTTTATCTATATCTACAAGTATTTTTTTAAGCTCTTCTTTAATATTAGTTTGACTTCCTATGTCAGAAAATTCTGTTAGATTATTTTGATTTTTTTCTTCAAGAAGTTTTTGAACCCCTCTAACAGTATAACCATTTTCATAAAGAAGAGTTTTGATTTTAATTATTAGTTTAACATCATCGGGACGATAGTACCTTCTATTACCAGACCTTTTTAAGGGATTTATTTTAGGAAATTTTGACTCCCAAAACCTTAATACATGAGTAGGAATTTTAGTTTCGTTAGAAACTTCTGAAATTGTTCTAAATGCTTGTGGGGATTTCATAATTGCATCCAAACAACATTTTATTATTTAATATTTTTATCAATTGTTTCTATAATTTGTCTTGAAGGTTTAAAAGTAATAACTTTTCTCGATGATATTTTTGCTTCAACTCCTGTCTTTGGGTTTCTTCCAATACGCTCCTTTTTATTCCTTATTTTAAAAGTCCCAAAAGAAGTAAGTTTAACATTTTCGCCTTTTTCAAAAGAAAGTAAAATTTCCTCTAAAACTGTCTCAACTAATTCAGAAGATTCATTATGAGACAAGCCTATCGTTTTATATAATTCTTCAGCTAATTCTGCTCTAGTAAGTGTTGAACCCATAAATTAGACTCCTTTTTATAATTTAATACATAAAATTACTAAACGTCAATCACAAGGTTTACCAAATTTTAATATAGAAGCACCCCAACTTAAACCACCACCAATAGCATTTAAAGCAATAATGTCACCATTTTTAATTTTTTGATTTGATATAGCATTATCTAAAGCAAGGGGAATAGATGCAGCGGAAGTGTTTGCGTGTAAGTCTAAAGTGTTAATGATCTTCACTTTAGGAAAATTCAATTTTTTAGCTATTGCATCTATAATCCTTACATTAGCTTGGTGCGGTATAAGGTAATTGATATCATTTATATTAATATCAGCATCTTTAATTGCTTTTTCCAAACTAGATGAGAGTTTTTCAACAGCATGTTTGAATACTTCTTTTCCATTCATCCTGACTTTTCCAACTCTTCCATCAGTGCCTGGTCCATTATCAGTGTCTAATATATTTCTTAAGTTTCCATCGCTAAAAAGATTAGAGGATAGCATCCCCCATCCTTCACAATCATTTTCCTTTTCTAAAACTACAGCACCAGCACCGTCACCAAATAACACTGCTGTAGACCTATCATTCCAATCTAATATCTTTGTAAATGACTCTGAACCAATAACTAAAGCTTTTTCATAACATGATGTTTTCATTAAAGATGAGGCTATATTTAAAGCATAAACAAAACCTGCACATACCGCTTGCAAATCAAAAGCAGGGCCATTTTTTATACCTAACGCAGCTTGAACTGTAACAGCAGTTGCTGGAAAAGTTTTATCAGGAGTTGTAGTTGCTAATACTACTAAATCTATTTGTTTACTATTTACTTTTGCATGCTCTAATGCAATTTTACATGATTCTATTGCCATGGAAGAAGTGAGCTCCCCTTCTGATACTACATGCCTTTGAGCAATCCCTGTTCTTTTTCTAATCCATTCATCATTAGTATTTAATTCTTGAGAAAGATCTTTATTTAGGATTATTTTTTTAGGCAAGTATGAACCAACTCCAGTCACTAGAACATTATCCATCAATTGTCTCTTAAAAAAGTTAAAATATATCGTTATTATAAAGAAATCTTGTTTTTTAAATCATTAATAAAATTTCCTTTAACCATTTCATATGCAACATTGACTGCATTTGCAAATCCTTCTTCATCTGTACCTCCATGAGACTTCACAACGATACCATTTAAACCTAATAGAACGGCACCATTATATTTTCTAGGGTCAACTCTATTTTTCATTTGCTTTAAGCCACCTCTAGCTAGTAAATAACCAATTTTAGAAAAAAATGAACTTTTAAAACTCTTTTCAAGGAGATGTGTTACTAACTTCGAAGTACCTTCTGCAGTTTTCAAGGCAATATTACCTGAAAATCCATCTGTCACAATTACATCTACAGTACCTTCAGCTATATCATTGCCCTCTACAAAGCCAAAATAATTAATAGGGCTATTTTTTTCATTCAATAAATGTATTGAGGCTTCCTGAAGGACGGTATTACCTTTTTGAGATTCTTCACCTACGTTTAATAGACCAATGGATGGGTTTTTAGACTTTAAAACAATTCTACTAAAAGCACTCCCCATAATAGCGAAGTCAATTAAATTCTTAGAATCACATTCTATGTTGGCTCCTAAATCCAACATAGCTGTTTCCCCTTTTATAGTAGGAAAATATGCTGTCATTGCAGGTCGAGAGATGCCAGAAATTGTTCTTAAAACAATATAAGATATAGATAAAAGTGCGCCTGTATTCCCTGCTGAAATTATAGCATTGGCTTTTCCTTCCTTTACTAGATCAATAGCAATTCTCATAGAGGAATTTTTGCCTGTTCTCAATGCTTCAGAACCTTTTTCATTAGATTTAATAAAAAATGGAGTGTCTATTATTTTAGAACTAACTAAATGTTCACACTTATCTATAATCGGCTGAATTTTAGATTTATTTCCCACAAATATAAAGTTTGCTTTAATTTTTTTAGAAATGATATTGCATCCTCTAATAATAGTTTTTTCACCACCATCAGCTCCATTAACATCTATAGCTAAATCAATTATTTTTTGAGAATCATCAGTAACCATTTTAAATTCCATAAATATTGTATATATAATATAAACAAATTTTTCCTTTAAGAATTACTAAAAGTTATTTAATAAAGATTTTTTGCTT
This sequence comes from uncultured Rhodobacterales bacterium, assembly GCA_964502335.1. Classification (GTDB taxonomy): domain Bacteria; phylum Pseudomonadota; class Alphaproteobacteria; order Puniceispirillales. Next base: position 2,917 of record CAZCWO010000076.1, read on the forward strand.
TTTATGAAGCAATAAATCTACTTTACTTAAAAATTCTTTCTGTGTCTTAATATAGCCAACTATCATATTGATATATTTAATGTTAATTTTAGCATTATTATATATATGCTTTGCTACCACTTTCTTTAAGTAATTATTATTAATTAACGCTCTTTTATAAATTTGAGATTTAGACAACAAAGAATTCGTTATTGTTAAAACATTTCTTTCAATGATTTTTTCACCTAAACCTTTTTCTCTTAAAGAAGCGTCTATTTCAAATAAAAATATATTAATTAGTTTATTTGATATATTTTTGCCAGTTTTTCCATGGCTATTTAAAAAGAACATGATTAATGATAAGTGTAAGATGAGAAAATTTAACCTCCCCTCAAATGAATCAATAATTTTAAATTTATTAAATAAATTATAGTCTCTAGATTGTTCTTGAATTTGATTATAAATATCATAAATATTACCATAATTACTGAAATAAATTATATCTTTGATCGTTTTATACATTATCTTCTTTATGATAGACTTTTGATTTAAAAATAATATATATTGTGATTAATATGAATTCAAAATTTATAAAAGGCTTTTTCGCATTATGTACAGCTTTATTGAGTGTTTATAGCTGTACACCATATAAAAATTTCCACGGCATTTTAATTAGTGATTACGATATAGATAATATCGTTATTGGAGAAACTAATATAGAATATTTCCTTCAAAAGTATGGTGAACCTTCATTTACTGGAGCTTTTAACAATAATGTTTATTATAAACATGAAACAATTCAGATTTCCCCTGCAGGAAAAAAAGAATTTCTATCTAGAAAGATCCTATCATTGGAAATAGATGAAAATGGAATTATATTAAGCAAAAACTTATTGGGGTTAAATGATAGTTTAAGTTTAATTCCAGCATCTGGAAAAACATTGACAGCAGGTTCTGATTTTACATTTTTTCAACAGGTTTTTTCAAATTTAAGATCAGGAAGATTTGCAACTGCAGAATAGAATAAATGGGATAAGTATTCAGCTTATCCCAATATTATATTTTTACCAGTAATTAATGTGAACCAATTGCAGCTAACAATAAAATAGCCACGATATTAATGATTTTAATCATTGGATTAATTGCAGGTCCGGCTGTATCTTTGTATGGATCACCAACTGTATCACCGGTAACTGCCGCTTTATGAGCTTCTGATCCCTTGCCACCATGGTTGCCGTCCTCAATATACTTTTTAGCATTATCCCATGCACCTCCGCCTGCTGTCATTGAAATAGCGACATATAGCCCTGTTACAATTGTTCCTAAGAGCATTGAACCAACAGTTGTAAGAGCTGCATTTTGATCATAAAAACCAATGACAAAGTAGACAATTATTGGAGCTAACACCGGCAACAATGATGGAATAATCATTTCTCTAATCGCTGATCTAGTAAGCATGTCAACAGCTCTACTATAATCCGGACGATCTGTACCTTTCATTATCCCAGGCATTTCTTTAAACTGTCGCCTAACTTCTTCTACAACTGCTCCACCAGCTCTACCAACTGCCTGCATTCCCATAGAGCCAAAAAGATAAGGAAGCATACCACCAATTATTAATCCCACCACAACATATGGATTGGAAAGTTCAAATGAGATATTTAAATTAGGGAAATAATGTTTAAGATCATACGTGTAGGCAGAAAATAAAACCAATGCAGCTAATCCTGCGGAGCCTATAGCATAACCTTTTGTCACAGCTTTAGTAGTATTTCCTACTGCATCTAATGCATCGGTTGTCTTCCTAACATTTTCATCTAATCCAGACATCTCAGCAATACCACCAGCATTATCAGTAACTGGTCCATAAGCATCAAGAGCTACAACCATTCCAGCAAGAGCTAACATTGTAGTAGCAGCAAGAGCAATTCCATAAATACCAGCTAAACTATAAGAAACAATAATACCAAGAGCAATTATAATAGCAGGTAATGCTGTTGCTTCCATTGAGACAGCTAATCCCTGAATAACATTGGTACCGTGTCCAGTTTCTGATGACTGAGCAATAGATTTAACAGGTCTATATTCAGTTGAAGTATAATACTCAGTTATCCAAATTATAGAAGCTGTAACAGCTAATCCCACTAATGAACTCCAAAATAGAGGTAAGCTGGTTTCAGTCTCTTTAAACATATAGTCGACAGCAAAATAAATAAATATTCCAGAAAGGACTGCAGTAACAATAAAACCTTTATATAGAGCGCCCATAATATTTTCAGAAGCACCAAGTCTAACAAAAAATGATCCAATAATAGAAGCAACTATACAAACGCCACTTATTAATAATGGTAGTTCAACATAATTGTTTTGACCTGAAAACATAATGGTGCCTATTAACATTGTAGCAACAATTGTAACGGCATAAGTTTCAAATAAATCAGCTGCCATGCCTGCACAATCTCCTACATTATCACCTACATTATCTGCAATAACTGCAGGGTTTCGAGGGTCATCTTCAGGAATGCCTGCTTCAACTTTACCAACTAAATCAGCTCCAACATCTGCTCCTTTCGTAAATATCCCGCCACCTAAACGAGCAAAAATAGAAATGAGTGACGCTCCAAAAGAAAGCGCAACTAAAGATTCAATTAAAAGTCTTTGGTCTACATTGAAAGATAATAAAAACCAATAATATCCTGCAACTCCAAGTATACCAAGTCCCACAACAAGTAAGCCTGTTATAGCGCCTGATTTAAATGCTATATCTAAGGCAGGTTGCAATCCTTCGGTAGCTGCTTGAGTTGTCCTTACATTAGCTCTAACAGATACATTCATTCCTATATACCCAGCAATTCCGGACAGAATTGAACCAATTAGAAACCCGATTGATACGTAAAGGCCTAAAGTAAAAAATAATATAATTGCTACGACAACTCCAACGATTGTAATTGTGGTATATTGTCTATTTAGATAAGCTGCAGCGCCTTCTTGGATAGCTCCAGCAATTTCTTGCATTTTTTCCGAACCTGCATTTGCTGAAAGTATACTTTGACTGGCCCAAAGACCATATATCAAGGCACATACACCGCAAGCTATTGTAACTGTTAAAACACTCATTACATAATTTCCATTTTTGTTAAGGGGTTAAATTTAAAACCTAAAATAATTTTAAATATGATCTCTATATACATTACCTATTTGTATCGTGCAATACATATGGTTAATTCTTTTAAAAAAATATTATGTTACTTCACGTGAGATTATATCTAAAATTTTATTTACAAATTTTGGTTCTCCACCCATCTGTAATGCAATCTCAATATATTCTGAAATAATCGTATTTTTTGTTAGTTGCGAGTCAATGTTGAGTTCGATATTACCAGCAAGCAAAACAGCTTTGTCTACATTGGAGATTCTATCTAAGGTCCAACCTTCGGCCAAATAGTTTTCAATTTTTGCCAAGCATGAAGGATCAAACTTATTAATTATTAAATTTAAATATTCTTCGTCGATGCAATCAATATTAAATTCATCTTCTAAATCATTCTTAAAATATTTTGTATATTCCTCAATCACTTGGGCTGTACCTTTACTGGATAATAAGCAATTATAAATAATTTGAACCACCGCTATTCTAGCAGCAGATTTAGATACTATACTTTTAGGTTTATTAAATTTAAAATTTTTGGTCATGATAAAATTTTATATATTAAAAGCTAGATATTTTTAAAGCATTTAATTAATTGAATACATGATTTAGCAGCGTGACCACCTGAATTCTTTTTATTTTTGTCAGCCCTGTAAATTGCTTGTTCTTTATTATCTACTGTTAAGATTCCATTAGTGATTGGCACCGAATTGATTATAGCTAAATCCATTAAAGCCCTCGCTGACTCTTTTGAGACGATATCAAAGTGACTGGTTTGACCTCTAATAATACATCCAAGTCCAATAAATCCGTTATACCTGTTCTGTTTGATTGCCCTTGACATTACTATTGGAATTTCTAAAGCTCCAAAAACCTCAATTTTATTGTAATTAAATTCATTTATTTTTATTTCTTCTATAACAGCATCTAATAATAAATCTGCAATATCAGCATAGTATCTAGATTCAACAATAAGTATATTTTTTGACACGATTATTATATGACCATAGTTAAGAAAAATTTTTTAGCTTAAGGTGACTATTAACATATCTAGAGATTATATCTATTTCTAAATTAACTTGATCACCCAATCTACAAAAAGATAAATTTGTATTTGCCCAAGTATGATGAATAATATTAACAGAAAACCGTTTACCCATAATTCTATTGATCGTTAAACTAATCCCATTTAATGCTATAGAACCTTTTTCAGCTAAAAAATTAATCGTTTCATTGTTTGTTTCAAACCATAACTCATAAGAACCTTTAATCTTAGTGATCTTTATTAACTTTGCTGTGCAATCAACATGGCCAGTTACCATGTGACCTCCCATCTCTTGACCAACCTTTAAGGATCGCTCTAAATTTATTTTGTCATTAACCTGTATATTTGAAAAATTAGTCTTCAATGAAGTTTCTTTGCTAAACATAACTTCAAAGTATTCATTGGTTTTGCCATTTACTGTTAAACAGACCCCATTGCAACAAACAGATGAACCAATTAACAAACTCTTAAATTGCCATTTAATGTTAATTCTTAGCAAGTTGTCTTCTATGATAGAAGGCTTTATTTTAGAAACAATGCCTATATGAGTTATTAAACCGGTAAACATGAAATTCCTAGTTTTTTATCTTAATTATTTATAATCCAATGCTCTATTATATCATCATCTAATTTTAAGCTAGCTTTAAGAATAAAGTTTTTGTTTTTTGGTATTTTGTTAAGTCCAACATCGGAAAAAAATGATTTAGAATCTTCTCCAAAAAGGATCCCAGATCTACATAATATTAGTTTATCGACATATTTTGCACCAATAAAACTTGTATTTATTTTTGTACCAGCTTCAATAAGCAGGTTATTTATTTTTATACTCGCTAAATAGCTAATAATTGATTTAACAGAAATTAATCCAGTACTATCTGTTTTTAAAATCTTAATATTTATCTTTTTTTCTTTAAGAAGCTTTTTATTATCTTTGCTTGAATTTTCACTCGTTAAAATTGTTATGTTCTCATTTTCAAGTATTTTAGAATCTAATTTAATTTTCAATTTACTGTCTAAAACAAAAATTTTTGGTGAATATTTTTTTAAACCTGGTAACCTGCAATTCAACTGAGGATTATCAACATTAACAGTATTAACGCCAGTCAATATAGCATCATTTCGAAGCCTATATAAATGCATTAATCTTCTTGTGTTCGGTCCCGTTATCCATTTGCTTTTGCCATTCGACAAAGCTATTTTAGAATCAAGAGAAGAAGCTATTTTAGAAGTCACAAAAGGTTTTTTATAGATCGTCCTTTTTCTAAATCCTTGAATAAGTTCTTCAGCTTCATTTTCTAAACAACCATTTTTTACATCTATACCATTAGATATTAAATATTTAATACCTTGTCCATTTGTTCTTGGATCAGGATCATTACAAGCTATAACAATTTTCTTTATTGATGCTAATAAAATTTTTTCTATACATGGTGTAAATTTTTCATAATGGGCACAAGGCTCTAAAGTTACATAAAGTGTTGCACCCTTTGATTTAGAGCCAGAAATTAATAATGCATTTTCTTCGGCATGGGGTCTTCCTTTATTAGAAGTTCGACCAATTCCACAAATTTGATTGTCTTTAACAATCACACACCCAACACTTGGATTTTTTCCCGTCAATCCTATTCCATGTCTAGCATAATTTATTGCTACTTTCATCCAATGAAAGTCATCTTCAGTAAAACTTGAACTGAGATTAACCAAGTTTTTAGACTTCATTTTATTTATCTAATTCCTGACCAAGAAATTTTTGAAAATCTGAAGCTTCAGAAAAGTTTCTATATACAGAAGCGTATCTTACATATCCAATTTGATCAATTTGTCTAAGAGCATCCATAACCTGTTCTCCAATTAAAGAAGATGGAATTTCTGCATCACCTTTTGATTCTAAATTTCTAGAAATTCCATTAACAGCTCTATCAATTACATCATCAGAAATTTTTCTTTTTCTGAGTGCTAACCTCATTGAGTAATCAACTTTATTTCTATCATAAGTTGATTTTTCGCCATTTCTTTTAATTACTGTAAGTTCTCTTAGTTGAACTCGTTCAAAAGTAGTGACCCTCGCACCACAAACTGTGCACTGTCTTCTTCTTCTAATCGAAGAGTTATCATCAGCTGGCCTAGAATCTTTTACCTGAGTATCTTCATTACTGCAAAATGGACATCTCATTTACAAACTCTTTTTAATTTATTAATTGATTATCATAAAAATTAATATATGGGAAATTGATTACATAAATTTTTTATTTTATCCTTAACCTCTATTTCCACTTGAGAAGATTGATTATTATTCTCACTTAATGCATCTAAGACATCGCAAATTAAATTAGCAATTAAAATAAACTCTTTTTTACAAAATCCTCTTGAAGTCCCTGCAGGTGTACCTAATCTAATTCCAGATGTCACAGAAGGTTTTTCAGGATCGAACGGTATGCCATTTTTGTTGCAA
>CAZCWO010000077.1:0-9498 GCA_964502335.1 uncultured Rhodobacterales bacterium
TTATGTCATCATTAGAGTGAGGCTCAAAAGGAAAATCTTGATGGTATTTAACTGCCGTTCCTGATCCAGGAAGCTTTAAATTAATTTTTGTGGCAAGAAGCTTGATATTTGGAGAAAAAATATGAGTTATTAGATCTAAAGCTGGGTTATTCCTAGTAAATGAAAGGAATGTATCAGATATTTCGATTGGAGAAGATACCCTCCTTAAAGCAGGGGTTTCCTTTGAGTGACTATTAGGCTCTACATCAAATCGAGGTCTGCCATCTAAAATTGAACCAAAATTATTTTTATATTTTTTGGATCGTTCAACCCAATCTTGAAGTTGGATATTCATCAATGATAATGTTTTTCTATCAATAGCTTGTTTCAATAAAACAAACCCATTTTTATCAAAGAAATTCTTGTATTCATTAAACATATATTTTGTCATCTTCATTACAAACTTAATTAATTATTTAAAAATTAAACGTCTCTATCTGATCTCTCAAGAAATAATTGTTATTTTTTTTATCATCTATAATTTGCCTTGCAATTGAGTGTCCCGACAATACAGCAGCTTGTATCATGCCCGGAGCAACACAATCGCCTGTTGAAAAAATATATTTATTATTCATTTTTTCTTTTGCCTGATTGTACAACTCATCATTCGGTAACCGAGCACCTACAAAAATAATATTCTCAGTATTAAAATCTTCCACATCTCCTGAGAGAGTATTTATAAATTTACCATTCGTATTTAACTTATAGTTCACTTTAAAATGTACATTTAAGCTATTTAATTTATTGATTATTTTATCCTGTTCTAAAGTTAAGTCTGTCCAGGTGGCAACAGAGGCTAACGGCGTGACATACGTCACTTTATATCCATCCAAAGCAAGCTTTTCGGCTATTACGCTCGCCATATAAAAATGGTCGTCATCATAAACAATAACAGGGGCTCTTGATTTAATGTCCAAGTTATTTCCAAAAATATCATCCGGTGTATAAAGATTGAAACGATCCAATGAAAAAGAATGGGGATTAGAGGAGCCGACACCGTCTCTTCTCCAATATGAGCCTGTTGCAAATATAATTCTGTCTGCTTCAAAGTTTTTTATATCTGAAGCACTTAAGCGACTTGAAAAATAAATCTCAGAATTAGAGTTTTGATTGATTTCATTCATTCTGTAGTCCCTTACTCTAATCCATTCACCCAAGCCTGGGAGACTGGCTTCTTTGACAATTCTACCACCTGCCTCTTTTTCAGCTTCCGCTATTGTTACTTTATGACCTGCCTTAAGCAATACCCGCGCGCATTCTAATCCTGATGGACCAGATCCAATAATCAAGAAGCTATCCTGTGTTTTTTTTGTTTTTGATATAATTTCAGGATGCCATTTCCTTCGCCATTCCTCTGATATTGTAGGGTTCTGTGTACATTTAATTGGCAAACCATACCCATCCATAGACACGCAAATATTACAGCCTATACATTCGCGAATATGATCAATTTTGTTTTCATATATTTTTTTTGGCAAAAATGGATCTGCTATTGAAGGCCTGGCACCACCAATAAAATCAAGTTTATTTTTTTTAATCAATGAGGCCATTGTGTCTGGTGAAGTAAACCTTCCAACTCCAACTACTGGTTTTGAAGTAATTGTTTTTACAAAATCAGTGAATTCAAGCTGAAAGCCTTCTTTTGAAAATCTCGATGTAGAACTATCCATCGGCCATCCAGAGATATTTACATCCCATAAATCAGGCAGTTCAGCAAGCGCCTCAACTACATCCCTGCCTTCCCCGTCATGACGTATGCCGATTGATTTTTCGGGTTCCGAGACACTGAACCTTAGAGCAATAGCCTGTTTTCCGTCAACTATCTCAAGAGCGTCTTCTATAACCTCTCTCAGTAATCGCAATCGATTTGAAAAAGATCCCCCATACTCATCTGATCGCTGGTTTGTTCGAATTGACAAAAAATGACTTAGTATTGATAAATCATGCGCTGCGTAAACATAAATTATATCATATCCAGCTTTTACAGATCTTTTCACAGCATTTTTATGTTTTTCCCTGAAAACCTTTATGTCTGACAGGTCCATCATCTTTGACTGCACTGGAACTTCAGGTTTCAGAATGGGTAATGCGCTAGGCCCAATTACAGGGAAACCAGATAAAATATTACGTGCACGCATGCCTCCATGGCCTAATTCAATTGCTGACAGGCTTCCATGCTTTTTAATCTGTTCAACACCCTTAGCGTGTCTTAAAATGTCTGTATCATCCCAAATTCTTTCCATAGGATGATTAGCAAAGTCAGAATCTGGTGAAATTTCAGTAATCTGAACCGCGACTGTTCCCCAACCACCTTCAGCTTTCATTGCCCTTATTGCAATAGCGCCACTTGGCTGGTTCCATGCGTATCCAGTAGCATGAGGAACAGCAAAAAATCTGTTTGGTGCGGTAACAGGACCAATTTTGACTTCATCAAATAAAATTTTATATCTGTCGAGCATTATTTGGAAATAATTCCCTTTTCTATCCAGTCATCTAAGATTTCAAGAGCCTTGTCAGCAAAGGCCTGATCATTAATATGGGCATTAATCTCGTGGTATATAACATTGTTTTTATTTATTATTCTTATCTCGTCTAAAAAAGATTCCAGTCCTTCGGGATCGTGGGCAGGCTCACCTGGTTTATCCCATTCCTCAATGCCTAATTTTGGCATAATAAAGGAAACTTGGGCGCTAGATTGCTTCATTCTTTTAAATATTTCTCTAGCTGTTTCCCTTCTCTCTTCATTATTTAAGGCAGAACACTTTATTAATCGATTATGTGCATGAAAAGGCCTGTCTTGATATTTATCTGGAATATCCTGCCATCCTGCAAAGTCAATTAAATCAATACATCCTGGCGCAACTATTTGGGGCGTCTTTGACCTGCCGGCGTTGAGCATGCGGTCATTACCAGCATTAACAACAGATCCTGCAAGCAAATTTCCTATCTCGCAGAGTGCAAAATCCATTACACAGGCAAAACCACCCTCTCCAGCAATTCTTTCAAAGGCCATGCCGCCCATACCTGTTGCATGAAATATTGCCACTTCAAAACCCCTTTTCTCTAGTTCAGGCTTTAAAAGTTTCATATATAACAAAGCGGAAGAACCAAGCGAAGTCATGCCAATAACAGGTTTGTCATATTTTTGAATTTCAACAGTCTTTGCTGATCCTAAAACTGCGCCTGCAGCCTGACTAAGAGAAGACTTACAAACTGAGTTCAATCCATACAACCCTCCTGCCCATAAAATCATTTGTATGTCTGGCGAGAGACGGTCAGGAGAGATCAAAGGTGAAAAAGATACTGTTGATACTACGTATTTGGGAAAACCAATTGGAAGCGATTGACAAACGTCGAGAGCGAGGTCTGTTCCCATAGTGCCTCCGAGTATAATCACACCATGTATTTTATTTTTGTCGTAGAGTTCTTTGGCAAGAAATGAAGAACCTTTAGCCATAATTTGCATTGCTGAATTCTCATCCCCGCTTTTAATTACTTCGTCAATGGTAGAATTTGCTGCTTTTGCAACGTCATGCTTGGAAATATCGCTTTCTTTGTCTGGATCACCTAAAACACTGACATCCATAGTCAAAACATTGCCATTTTGCTTTTGAATACAATCCGATAAATAAAAAAGCTCATCATTTTTTGTATCAAAAGTTCCAATAACCAGTATTGTTCTTCTAGAATTCTCACTCATATAAAAGCCTCTCAAAAAATTCGATTTACAAATACTAAAAAGCACTCATTATTGATTAAAACACTTTAACGAAAAGATTAAAACGACAAAATGCAATTAGAACAAACAAGCTGGATGGAAGTCCGTGACAAGCTTAAAGACCATCAGGGAATAATTATAGCAACAGGCTCAACAGAGCAGCACGGTCCAATCGGCTTAATAGGAACTGATACGATTTGCTCTGAGACTATAGCGTCAGATGTAGCTACAAAGGCAAATATGTACCTCGCACCTTCCATAGGCTTTACTCCTGCTGAATTTAACATGAACTTCCCAGGGACAATATCCATATCGGCACAAACATTTAAATCACTTTTAAGAGAGGTAACATCCTCTTTACTCAAGCATGGATTTAAATATGTACTTATTGTGAACGGACACGGAGCCAATATCGATCCAATAAAGGATGTTATGATCGATTTTAACAATAAATTATTTTTCAAAAGCTGGTGGGATTTTCCGAAAGTCAATGATATTAGAAATAAAGAATTTGGAGACTGGGAGGGTATGCACGCAACTCCATCTGAAATATCAATAACACAAATAAATCAAAGAGTTATTGAAAATACTGATTTTAAAAAAATAGCTCAAAATCCACCTGAAAAATTAACGAAGGACTTCATTATTTCTCATTCGGGGGATAAACACGGCACTGCAGAAGAACATCATAAAGCTTTTCCAGATGGCCGCGTTGGATCACACTCGGCAATGGCAGATCCTGAAATAGGAAAGAAAATTGTAAATGCTTCTGTTGAGGGTTTTTTAGAGGAAATTGAGAGACTTAACTCAACTCTTTTATAAATTTTCTACAATTTTCCATCACTTTTTTTTGCCTCAGATCAGAACTTAATTTGTCATTACTTTTTATGTTGGCAATTAAACCCCTGCTAAACTTTCTTTGCTGTTCTTCATTCAAGTTAGCTTTTATAACTGTATCTTGAGTATATGTAGAAATATGCCCACATTCATTTTTTTTAGGTGGAAATATTTTAACTCCTTTTTCTAAATCTCTAATTCTTTTTCTAATCATGTTCCTTAGCTTAGCCACCCCAGTGTCAGATGAAGCTAAATTTTCAAGTTTATGGACTGCAATGGGTCTTTGAGACACTTGAGCTTCATAATCTCCAGGCTGTTTTTGACTTTCAACATAAGAGCGCTCATCCTTAGTTTGTCCAACAAAGTCAATACTTTCTAACCCGATTAAAGCCTCATCACCTTGAGAGCGAGGATCTAAATCTATCGAGAAATACCTCCAACCTATGGTTTTAGTGTTTGTGTTATCCAAGGGCACCATCCATCTAAGCATAGAAGTTCTCTGAAAAAACTTTTCTTTTTCCGCCTCCTCCCAAATTGCACCAGTTTGATTTCCATTAGGGAGTATTGACTCTGTTGTCCTGGTCCAAACATGATCACCAACCAATCTTGTTTGAATATTAATCATCCCTAGAGGCGTATCGTCATATTCAATAATTTGATCTACTCCAGATGCAACTCCAAATTGAACTCCACTTGAACGTGCATGAAGATGGATAACATGTATTGGATCTTGGGTATTTTCATAAACTTGAAGCCAGTTACAAGGCGTCTCAATAGAAAAGGGGATTTTTTTTAAATTTTTATTTTCTTGGACATCATATAATGGAAATTCAGGTATAGTTTCCGCTGGTCCAAGATAAGCAAAAATTATCCCTTCGTGTTCATGAGTGGGATAGGCTCCATGTTTAACACGCTTATGTACAGGGCTTTTTGAAGGCTCAGATCCAGCTTTTATTAAAGATCCATCAATATCAAAATGCCAACCATGATAACTGCATATTAATCCGCATTCTGCTATTATACCAAATTCAAGCGATGCTCCTCTATGAGGGCAGTGTTTATGAAGCAAGCCAATTTTTCCAGATTTATCTCTAAAAATTACTAATTCTTCACCTAATATTTTTACCAATTTAGGCAAATCACTTAATTCTTCAGACATGATGACAGGTTGCCAATACCGTCTCATAAGTTCACCACATGGAGAACCTTTATCAACAAAAGTGATTTCTTCGTCTAAATCACTTAAATCAATCTCTTTATTATAGCCGTCAAACGAATAATTTTTTTCCATTTTTAAGTATTAAAATATTTATGATATTGATTTCAAGGTATTTTTCTGTTTAAAAATTTATATAATAAAATGGCTTTACACGGAAGTAGTTTCGAAATATTTACGGGAAAATCCCTTGCTACTCAAGTATATTTAGATTTGCAAACGTACCTTGTGGAAAATGAAATGGTCATCTATTAATTAAGTTTGTATGATTTATAAACTAACTCTAGGGTTGAAATGGTTTGAGCAACCCAAGCAATTAAAACTTTTATGATGCTTATTCATTGTAAAGTTTGATATATCAATATTGGGCAAGCCATTAAAGAGATTATTTACTTTGATTTAAAAATTTTGCCATCCATTGGCCCAAAATATAGCCATGGGTTTCTCTATCTAAAGACTTTAAAGCTATTTTGTATTTTTCACCTATTTTTTCTTTTCTTTTCAAGATCAAATCCCTACAAAGCTCAGAAGTAAATTCAGGATGTTGTTGAATGCCTAATACTTTATTTTCAATATAAAATCCTGAGAAATTACAAAATTGACTACTTAAAAAATTAATTGCGCCTTTTGGAAGTCTAATGATTTGATCTTGGTGCATAGAAAAAACATTTACCTTATTTAATTTTGGGTTAAGCCATTTAGGTTGGTTTATGTTATTAACTTCTAGTTCCACTACACCAACACCATAACCATTCTTATGCCTCATAACTTCGCCACCCAAAACATGAGTAATGGCTTGATGACCATAACAAACTCCTATTATAGGGATATATTTTTGACAAACTCTACTTATAAAATTAAACAAGGAAAATTGCCAATCATAACTATCAAAAACAGAGTACTTGCCTCCAGTGATAATATATGCATCAAAAAAATCTATTTTTTTAGGCAATTCTCCTTCCACACAATTATATGTAGTCCAATGTGCTGAAGGCATAAATGGAGAAAGTAGGTTTTGAAATCTCTTCGGAGATGGTAAATGTATATTTTCAGAAGATTGACTAGAGAAACCTATATGAAGAATACAAACTTTCATAATAAAAAAGATTAAAATTAATGATTATTAGAATTTATTTATGATAATTCAATTCTATTAATAAATATTACCACTTTATTAGTTTTATTTATATCTATAAAAAAATAAATTTATATTTTTAATTGAATTTTAAGTTTATCCAATGTTCTTTTCAATGATTGCTTAATACTTTTTATTACAATGCTTTCTGTATCAGATTTATTTAGCCATGGAGGCATAGATAAATAAAAATCTGTTTCATAAATAAACTGATCAATATAGCGCCAAGTTATTCCTCGATTGTGATTGGCAACTAATTCAGCAATTAAAACATTGTTAATTGACAAGGCATTGAGAGACTCAATAACAGACATAGATAAAGTTGAAAAAGAAGTTTCTAATATTTTTTGATAAAGAATATTATTTTTTTGTAAAATCTCTCTATGAAAATAGTAAGAGCGATCAGTTCTTGAAGTCATTAGTAATTTTTGATTATTAATGTCAGCGATTGATAATTTCTTTTTTTTAGCTAATTCATGCTTTGTAGGCAAAACACAAACTTCCTTTGCAGATAAAAGTTTCTTACTAATGATATTAGGATGATCTATTTTTCTTGTACTAAAAGCAAAATCAATGTTTCCCCCAATTAACGCATCACTCATACTTGAAATAGGAAGTGTGTTTGTATAAATAGTCATTTTTGGATTGAAGAAATGTAATTTTGTTATAACTTTTGGAAGTATTTCATTCATGACTGACAATGACGCAGATAGTCTCAACGTATCGAGATAATTTGTTTTTCCAAAATTCAATTGCATTTGAATCTTGTCTAATAACAATAATAGTTGCTTGGCATCATCACGTAAACTTTCTGCTCTATTTGTAGGAAATATCATTCCATTTCTGCGAACAAACAGAGGAACTCCAACCGCTTCTTCTAGCTTTTTTATTAACTGACTAACTGCTGGTTGCGATACATTTAAATGCTTAGCTGCAAGAGAAATGCTTCCCGTATTAACAACCTCTAAAAACGCTTCTATATACTTAAATCGATTCAGTTTTTTTTGATTGGTCATAAAATTAAACTACTAAGTCATAAATTATTCTTTCACTGCTAATAATATAACTAAATCTTATAGACTGTAAATTAGCTATAATATGATTGTGTTCATTTTTAAATTAAAGTTTAAGATACACATGGTTAATTAAATGTTAATGTTAGTGAATAACAAATGGATAAATTTTTGCCGAAATTTAAAGTGAACGGTAAGTTAGAGCCAAGTGTTTACTTGGTTCAAAGTAAAACTAGTGATCAAAATCCTTTAATTCTAAGTTTTCCCCATAGTGGGAATAGTTACCCTGATGACTTTAAACCTAACCCAAAATTATCTTATGAGATTTTAGACTTTTCGAATGATAAATTTGTTGATGAACTATATTGTAAAAATAACAACCATGATATCACTTCAATCATCGCTAATTTTCCTAGAGTGTATATTGATGTTAATCGCCATCAACATGATATAGACGCCAAAATGATCAGTAATGGTGATGAGTGGTATGGGAGACTCCAACCAACGGGTCATAAAACAGGAACTACCTTATTTTGGTCAAAAACAAAGGAAGATTTTAACTTGTATAATCGTTTGCTATCACATAAAGAAATGAAAATGCGATTAGCAAAATGTTTTATTCCTTACCATCAATTAATGACTACTAAAATTGAGAAAATTAAAAAGATACATGGAAAAGTATATATTCTTGATTGTCATTCAATGACTCAATTTGACAGCAAATTACGTGGAGGGAAACAAAGACCTGAAATTGATATTGGTGATCGAAGTGGACAATCTTGTGATAAAGAATTTACAAGTTTCGTAGCAAATGAATTTAAAAGTTTAGGCTATGAGGTTACAATTAATAAACGCTTTAAAGGCGGGGAAATAATATTACGATATGGTTGGCCTGAAATAAACCAACATATCTTGCAAGTCGAAATTAGACGAGACTTATATATGGACGAAAATAATCGAAAAAAAATAGATAGATTTATTACTGTTCAAAAAGATTGTGAAACAGTGTTATCAAAAATTAAATCTTATGTTATTCAAAATTAAACACTAATAATTATAAATGTATGATATAACTAAAACTTATGTTTAAAGAGTTTAAGTTTATAAGATTGAATTATAACTAATTTTTTTTCAAATTACTAAAGTATGAATTTAATTATCGAATAAGCCGTCAATTAAATAAAACAATTGGGGAACATTAAAATGAAAACTACATTCTTTAATAAAATATTTTTGCTGCCTTTAATATCTTTGTTATTCACAATTACAAGCCAAGCTGAAACGCTTCGAATGGCGTATTCGGTTGCGCCAAAAACAATAGATCCTTATAAAAGCAGCGCCTCAGCAACCGCTTCATTAAATGAACATCTTTATGAAGCTCTTGTTTCACGTACAAATGAAAAACTTTTGGCCACCTCTTATGAGTGGGTAGATGATACAACTTTTGTCGTTAAACTAAGAAAAGGTGTCAAATTCCATAATGGAGCTGACTTCACTGCTGAAGATGTCATTTATAGTTCATGCCGTATGATGTACAGAG
>CAZCWO010000078.1:0-9230 GCA_964502335.1 uncultured Rhodobacterales bacterium
CAAGCAGTTCAAAAACACGCAAAAACCACTTTAAGTAGTTTTTGTTAAAATGGAAGAATTATGAGGTTAACTGTAGATGTTTCTGGGATTAGCCATGCAGTTATTATCCTTTGGCAAGATAAAGAAACATATAAAAAATTTGGATTTGATGAAATGAATAAGTTTAATCTAATGGAAAAAGAAATGGGAGCTATTGTAAATGTTTCTGAGGGTGAAGCTTTAGGTGAGATTTCCAAAATATTTAATAATAAACCTTTTGAAGAAATGTAACTGTATTTCAATTATAGAAAACAATAGCGACAGTCCGTAACATATTGACGAAATAGACAGAGACGGCGAGTTAGAACTGGTAATGTCCATTTGGGCAAAACTGAACGACCACATTTCTTAAAATGGACGACTTCTTTATGACATTACGCCAGTAAAGAGTGTATTTCTTTGAGATAAATGCATGACAAATCTCCATTTAAAATAAATCTACAACACAATTAATGAATGAATAGGCTGTTTTTTAATTCGAGACCTAATTGAAAGATGTTAAAATGTTAACATCTTATGAAGAAAGGCTTTTAGTGAAATGAAGTGCAATTTAATAGAAAACCGGAGTAGTGGGATTTGCAGTCCCGAAAATCAACAACTCTGTCATCTAAACATCAATCGCCTTTCTTATTTTTTGTAACAGAAAGTTTAAAAATATTTTCTATATTTATGGATCAAATGAGAATCTTTAATATAATATAATTATCGTTATCAAAATTTAACAAGAAAGGAATTTTATGATTGGCTATGTAATGTTTGGAACCAATGATGTTTCTAAGTCAGCAGGTTTTTATGACAAAATTCTTGCTCCTCTTGATATTATAAAAGTAGAGATTGATAACTATTATATTGGTTATGCCAATAAAGCCTCACCAAGAGAAATTATTTTTTATTTGACTAAGCCATACAATCAAGAGAAGGCGAGTTTTGGTAATGGAACAATGTTAGCGTTTAAGGCGAAGTCAAATGATGTTGTTGATAAATGCCATTCAATAGCCTTAAAAAATGGCGCTATTAATGAGGGTTCTCCAGGTCTTAGGGAAGGATACGGTAATGTTTATTACTCCTATTTTCGTGACCTAGATAAAAATAAAATTTGTGTATATGCTGATGATAACTAGCTAAATAAAAAGTTTAATTACAGATTATTCATAATATCTTTATACAAGGCGTTTTAAACTTTAGTTTCTAAGGAAAAATTCTAATAAAAGGCTTTTAATTTATGTTAAATGATTATGAGTTATTATTTGGGTTATTAGTTATATGCTTTGCAAGCATAGTTGTTTATTGTGCTTTTATTATTGAAAGAAAAAAAAGTGATAAACAGCTATTACATTTGCATGAATTAATGAAGGAAATAAAATCAATAAAAATGATTTTGGATAGAATTGAAAAAAAATAAAATAATTAAATTTAACCATTCGCCTTAAAATAACTAATTGCTTTATATTTAGGGTTAAATATAAAAGTAAAATTTTTTTATTGATATTATTTTTAAAGCTTACTATGTTTAAAGCTAAGCGAAGTTAAGCAGCTGAGTTTAGTTGAGGAAAAAAATTAATAAACAACTAAATCTAACTTAGGGATGCCTTATGGCATCCTTTTTTTATTTTCCCATTTAGACTTTATTTAAAATATAGAATATTTATTTATAAATTTATCTATTCTTTTTTGTAAATTAATTATGTTTCTAATGCTCTTCTTTATAAATTCGAGCACTTAAATAGACATTTAATAGAATGGTTTTTTTATATTAATACAGTTCATAAATGGCATATTTTTTGCTTGATTTAAAAGTAAATTATTTAAGGAGATTTTATGGAACCGCTAACAATTTTATCATTATTTTTTAACATGGTAACATTTGATGAGCCTAAGAAAAATAATTTTAGTCATGTTCATTATTACAACTCTGTTTATGAAGCCAAAAAAGAAATATTTAATGGTTCTGTTGAAAATTTTGAAATAAACAATATGAATGGCATACAGTTAGTTTTGAAAAAATAAACTAATCTTTTGATCAATTTCTTGACTATTTTCTATGTCAGGATTTAAAGTCATTTGTAATGATTTATCTAATTATCCATTAAAACATGAATGTTTTAACTATTATTATAGTTTATTTTATTAAATTTTATCAATTTTCTATCTCGCCATTAATCGGCTTAAATTGCAGATTTACGCCAACATGTTCGGATTATGCTATCCAATCTCTTAAAGAAAATGGGTTGATTAGAGGTTTATTTTTTTCTTTAAAAAGGTTATTAAAGTGCCATCCTTGGGGTGGATCTGGATTTGATCCAATTAGTAAAAAATAATACATATCTGTATTGGGAAAACTTTTTAATGGTGTTCAGTTATGAATTATAAATTAGCAAGAATGAATATGGTTGAAAACCAGATCAGAGCTAATAGAGTAACAGATGATAAAGTAATAGAGGCCTTTAAAGAAGTTCCTAGGGAGCACTTTGTGCCTACTACACTTAAAGAAATATCTTATAACGATGAAGACATTCTATTAGCAAAAAATAGATATATGATGAAACCAATGGTTCTTGCAAGGTTTTTTCAATTTTTATCACTTAAGGGGAATGAAAATATACTACATATTGGCTCTAATACTGGTTATGCATCCGCTATACTTTCCAGGCTATGCTCAGCAGTTATATCAATAGAATCTGACAAAAAACTATATGAAAAATCAATTTCTCATTTATCTGAATTAAGTTTTGATAATGTTGTTCCTCTTTATGGTCAGATGGAGAATGGAGTACCAAAGGAAGCTCCATTTGATGTCATTTTTATTGAAGGCTCAATTGAAGAAACACCAAATATTCTTTTCAATCAATTAAACGAGAATGGGAAACTTATTGTTACTTTAAGACCCTATGGAATGAGCATAGGCAAAGCCAATATATTTTTTAAAATGCACAATGAAATAGGTAGAGAAGAATTATTTGATGCTCAGGTTTATCAATTACCAATTTTTAAAAATAAAATTAAATTTTCTTTTTAAAAAAATTTGCTAACAAAATTGAAATAAAGTTTATATAGTATACCTAAATTAAGTATATTAATCAAAATTATGGATAATGTTAGTTAGGTTATATGTTGTATTTCATTAGAATGGTAAAATATTTTTCAGTAATCCCTTTTTTATTTTTGAGCTTTTCTTTTATTGCCAACTCTCAAACCATTGATGAATCAGTAAGTAGGGGTTTAGCAAATTCATCTGTGTTGTCAGCTGCAAGTTTAGAATGGGCATCTTTAATAGAGAAATTGAATCAATCTTCTGCAGGAAAAGAAATTACAGGAACATTAAAGAGCTCTTTTTCTGAAACTTATTCTGGAACAAACGGAGACTTTAACGATAGTTTTAGTAATAGTATAACTGCTACACTTTCCAAAAATTTATATGACGGAGGTGTGAGTAAATCTTCAGAAAAAATTAATCGTTTAAAAATTGACCAAAAATCTCTTCAAATTAAACTTTTAGAACAAGATGTAATATTAAAAATTATTAATTTACATTTAGATGTATTTCTATCTAAGAAAATTCGTGAGTTAAGAGAGCAAAATATTATTAGAGCTAAAGAACAAGTTGATGCCAATAAAGCGCGTTACTTAGCAGGAGCAATAAATAGAACTGTTTTAGCTGAATCAGAAGCAAGGTTAGCGAGGGCTTTTTCCCAGTTAATAGAAGCAAGAGTCAATCTAACTAATTCAATAGAAGGGTACATATCCTTAGTAGGAGAAACTCCTGGTAAATTAACAATTCCATCAGAAATTTCAATCCTCCCAACTAATGAAAAAACGGCAATAAAAAGGGCTGAGAAGCATTCAATCGATATTGCTCTTTCAAGATTAAATTTATCGCTGAATAAAGCTCAATATGATTCTTTAATTTCTTCTGTAATGCCTCGTATTACTTCCTCTTTATCAGGGTCAATTTCTGATTCTACTCGAAGTGGTCCTTCTGAAGGGTTCACTTTATCCTTGTCTTTAAGTAGTCCAATTTTTTATACGCCAGCAACTTCATCAAAAAATAGAGAAATTGTTGCTACAGCAAAAGCAATAAACTTTAATTTAGAGGAAACAATTAAATCTACCAAGCTTAATGTCAAATTGAGGATGAATATTGTGGAATCTAAAAATTCGATAATTAATGCAGTCGAAGAAGAGCTAAAAGCTGCTAAAATAGCAGCAGAGGCAACTAGCAAGGAAAGTGAATTTGGAGCAAAAACAATCCTTGATGTTTTAGAAGCGGATGTAAATGTATTAAATTCTGAAATAAGCGTATGGAGAGCAAAATGCGATTTAATAAAATCCTCTTATGATCTTTTGGCTGCTATAGGTGAACTGCACACGGAAAGTCTTGGATTGTCACCAATTGCACCTCAGTATAAAACTATTGAAATAATTGCACCCCCATTACCTTCTCCATTTACTGTTATAAATCCAAATAATTGGATTAACTAATGTCAGATCGAAATATCCCTACCGTCAATAAAAAAGATTTAGATAACGTTAGGCAATTAATTGAAAATGAGATCACACAAAATAAGTTGGCTCCACTTGAACTTACAGACATCATTTCAAATGATATTGGAATTGATGACAAATATGCAGGCAATACTCAGGATAATTTAAATAACTTTACAAAAACAGCCATAAAAAATGTTATTTCTAATGAAGTTAAAAAATGGCTACAATTAAATTTAACAGAAATAGCAACGCCAATTTTAAGGGATTATTTAATTAATTCTGATGCCAGCCTTAAAAGAAAAGATTCAACAAAACTCAAAACTAAAAAAAATAATTTAAATCAAAATAAAATAAAAAAAGATTCATCAAAACTCAAAACTAAAAAAGCTGTTTCAAAAATAAATGTCAGTAAAGATTTACTATTTAAAGACATGTCTCTAGAAGATCTCCAAAAACAAGTAAAGAAAAGAGGTATCAAATTAGATAAAAGAAATAATAGAAAAACATTGATTTCTTTGCTTCAGAAGTAAAATAATTCAAAAATAATTTATATAACGTAAATTCAGTATGCTTGAAAAATATTTTAATCATAAACAAAAAGAGAAAGAATGGTATAAAATTTGGGAGACCTCTGGCTTTTTTTCAGCAAAACCAGAAAGTAAGGATAAACCCTACACAATAATGATGCCTCCACCAAATGTTACAGGTAATCTTCATATCGGTCATGCCTTAACATTCACTCTTCAAGACATTCTAATTAGGTTTCATAGAAAACTAGGTTT
This sequence comes from uncultured Rhodobacterales bacterium, assembly GCA_964502335.1. Lineage (GTDB taxonomy): Bacteria > Pseudomonadota > Alphaproteobacteria > Puniceispirillales. The sequence goes on from CAZCWO010000078.1 coordinate 5,307, forward strand.
TGATGTTTTGTGGCAACCTGGTATGGATCATGCTGGTATAGCTACTCAAATGGTTGTGGAAAGAATGTTGTTGGAAAAGAATATTCTTAGGAAGGAATTAGGAAGGGAAGAGTTTATAAGAAAAGTTTGGGAGTGGAAAAAAGAATCTGGGGGCATGATAACTAAGCAGCTAAGGGCATTAGGTGCCACTCCTGATTGGAAACGTGAGCGTTTTACAATGGATGAGGGCTTATCACAAGCTGTTAGAAAGGTTTTTATTCAACTGTACAAAGATGGTTTAATTTATAAAGATAAAAGGTTAGTTAATTGGGACCCTAAACTTCTAACAGCAATTTCAGATTTAGAGGTTGAGAACAAATCTGCTATATCAAAAATTTGGTACATAAAGTACCCTATAAAAAATGAAAGTAAATTTATTGTAGTTGCTACTACCAGACCAGAAACTATGTTAGGCGATACTGCGGTCGCTGTGCACCCCGATGATTTAAGGTATAAAAATTTTATTGGAAAATATGTTCTTCTACCTCTAGTTGAAAGGGAAATACCCGTGATAGCTGATGAATATTCAGATCCTGAAAAAGGATCAGGTGCGGTAAAAATTACACCAGCGCATGACTTTAATGATTTTGAAGTAGGGAAGAAACACAATTTAGACATGATCAATATCTTTGATGAGAATGCTTGTATTGTGAAATCCGACTTTGGGAAAAATTATTCAGGTCTAGAAAGGTTTAAAGCAAGAAAAAAAATAATTGAAGATTTAGAAAAATTAGACTTAATTTTAAAAACTGAGGAAGTTGAAAATACCATTCCTTACGGCGATCGATCAGGAGATATAATTGAGCCATGGTTAATGGATCAGTGGTATGTAAATGCAAAAGTTTTAGCAAAGCCAACAATAGAAGCTGTCAAAACAGGAAAGATGAAATTTATTCCCAAAAACTGGGAGAATACTTTTTTTGAATGGATGGACAATATTCAGCCATGGTGTATTTCAAGGCAATTATGGTGGGGGCATCGTATTCCTGTATGGTATGGCCCAGATAATAAATTATTTGTGGAAATTAATGAAGAAAAAGCGTTATTATCAGCCGAAAAGCATTATGGAAAAAAAGTTAAACTCAAACAAGACGAAGATGTTTTAGACACTTGGTTTTCATCTGCTTTATGGCCTTTTTCAACATTAGGCTGGCCAGAAAACACAAAAGAACTTTGTAAGTATTACCCTGGAACAGTTTTGGTTACAGGTTTTGATATAATTTTCTTTTGGGTTGCTAGGATGATGATGATGGGTATGCATTTTATGCAAAAAGAAGTGCCATTTAAAGAAATTTATATTCATGCTTTAGTAAGAGACGAAAAAGGTCAAAAGATGTCTAAATCTAAAGGAAATGTAATGGATCCTTTAGATTTATCTGAAAAATATGGTTCTGATTCCTTAAGATTTACTCTAGCTGCTTTAGCAGCTCAAGGAAGAGACATCAAGCTTTCTGAATCTAGAATTGCTGGATATAGAAATTTTTCTACAAAAATTTGGAATGCTACTAAATTTTTAGAAATTAATAATTGTTTACATCCACAAAATTTTAAACCTACTGAGATTGAAAATAATATTAATATTTGGATTTTATTTCGGTTTAACCAATTACTTGAAAAAGTAACTATAAGTATCCAAGCTTATAGATTTAATGACGCAGCTGAAGCAATATATAAATTTATTTGGAATTATTATTGTGATTGGTATTTAGAACTAATCAAACCATTTTTAATTAGTAAATCTGATAATAAAAATATTCTGGAAATAAGAAATATTTCAAGTTGGGTATTATGCGAGAGTTTAAACCTCTTGAACCCTTTTATGCCATATGTTACAGAGACTTTGTGTAAAGAATATTTTGGATTAGAAAAATTACAAATTACTAGGAATTGGCCTCAAATAGTACCTTTGGGAAACTCAGAAACTGCATGTAAAGAAACCGACTTTTTAATTGCTTTATTAACTGAAGTTAGAACCATTAAGTCTGAACTTAGGGTTCCTCTTAAACAGGAACTAGATTTATTGATAAACAACGTTGATGAAGAAAAAGTAAAAATAATTAAAAAATATAAAAACATTATCATTGATTTAGGAAAGTTAACTAAGTGTGAAATCATTAATAAGGAATTCCCTAAAGGTTCTGCGTTAGGTGTTATTCAAAATATTTCAATAGCTTTACCTTTGATGGGTAAAATCAACATTAAAGATGAAATAAATAGGCTAAATAAGGAAATAATTAAAATAGATAATGATATTGTAAAAATTGAAAGCAATTTAAAAAATAAAAATTTTTTAAATCGAGCTCCTAAAGATGTTGTTGAAGAAATTAAAGTTAGACTAGAGATTGATCTTGATAAAAAAAATAAATTAAAAGAATCCATTAATAGATTAAATTTTTAAAACTCACATATAATAGGAGTGTGGTCACTTGGACGTTCTTTCCCTCTTGGTGCCCTATCGATCTCACAATTCTTGATTGTGTCAGCGGCAAAACTATTAATTAAAAAATGATCAATTCTTATTCCAAAATCTTTATTCCATGAACCATTTTGGTAATCCCAAAAACTCCACTCCTTTTTATTATTATTTATAAGTCTAAAAGCATCAAAAAAACCTAAATGCTTAATAGACCTAAATAACCTTCTTATCTCTGGTAAAGCAAGGGCATCTTTTTCCCAAATTCTTTCGTCCCAACAATCTATTTCTTCTGGGATGACATTAAAGTCACCTGCTAGAAACACAGGTTTTTCAAATTCAATAAGAGATTTTGAGTGTTGGAAAAGCGCATTCATCCAGTGAATCTTATAATCAAATTTGGGAGAATTGGTTGGGTTGCCATTAGGAGCATATATTGAAGTGAGAATGAAATCATTAATTTCAACCTCTATATATCTTGATTGAATTTCGGGATCATTAAAATTTGGTAATTTACCCCTAATCAACTTAATTGGAAATTTAGAAATAACTGCGACACCATTGTACCCTTTTTGGCCTAAAACCTCTGTGAAGAAGCCTTTAGTATTAAAAAAATCATGTGGAAATTTATTAGTTTCGCATTTAATTTCCTGTAAACTCAATACATCAATTTTTTGATTATAAATCCATTCTAAAACAGTGTCTTTTCTAAGGTTGATTGAATTAATGTTCCAGCTTGCTAACTTCATCAAATAGAGAATGAAGTTCCACAACCGCAGCTCGAAGAAGCGTTTGGATTAACAACTTGAAAGAAAGAACCTGACAAATCATCTACAAATTCTAATTTACTACCTTCTAAGAATGATAAAGACATATCATCAATTACAATTTCTGTGTTTTCGTATTTAAAAATATGGTCTTCTTCAGTCTTGGTTTCATCAAAGCTAAAGTCATATTGAAAACCTGAGCATCCTCCTCCATTTACTTTCAATCTAAAATAACTTTTATTTTGTTCTTTTTTCAATAAATAACTAATGCGTAATGCAGCGTTTTTTGATAGAGTAAACTTTTGTGATGAAGTTATATTATTAGTGTTCATTTTTAAAAAAAATCTTTATTTAATTTAATCGTTCATAGAAATATATATGATAAATTTAATAATAACCAATAAATAATTTATTTCACATGAATAATCAAGATAACCGCCTACTTGTAAAATTTGCTTCTTTTTCAGAAAATTCTAAAGGAAGAATTTATGGCGAAAACTCTAATGATTTAAGGACTTGCTTCCAAAGAGATAGAGATAGAATACTGCATTCAGCAGCTTTTAGGAGGTTAAAACATAAGACACAAGTGTTTTTAAACGAAAAAGGAGACTATTATAGGACGAGATTAACTCATACTTTGGAAGTTTCTCAGATTTCTAGATCAATAGCATATGCTTTGAACTTAAATGAAGATTTAACAGAAGC
>CAZCWO010000079.1:0-9182 GCA_964502335.1 uncultured Rhodobacterales bacterium
TAATGAAGAGCTTTGTGCTGCAGTTATGGATATGACCAATAGCTGTGCAGAAGAAGATAAAGAAAGTTTATATAACTTAATTTCTGATGCTAGAGATGAAATAGACGGTCTAAAAGATCAGATCATAGCTCGACAAAACAAGCTTTCATCAGATACTAATAAGGCGAATCAGGCAAAAGCAAACTATAATGTAGCTTAACTTATATTTAAGTTATTACTTTATAAATTTATTTTACTGATTTATAGAAAGTTTTTTCATCTTTTCTATAAGTGTAGTTCTATTAAGTTTTAAGCATGCCGCTGCTTTTGTAATATGGCTGTCATTTTTATCAATTGCTGACTTAATTAAAACCTCTTCTACATCAATTAAATGTCGCCTTAAATCAATATTATCAAAATAAAGAAACCAATCTTTATAATGACTGGGATGAGGAAGAGGAGGTTCAGAAATATTTTCAATTTCATCTTCTGGAGTAAAAGAAAGATTTGAGGTTTCTTCCCATATTGTATCTTTTTCTATTTGTGGATCTGGAACTTTCAACTTGAGCAGGTTTTCTTTTACATTACTACCTGTGATTGAACTATTTGGGAAAAGAACACAGGCCCTTTCAACAACATTTCTTAATTCCCGTATATTCCCAGGCCAATTGTAACGGCCTAGCTCTTGAAAAGCACTTTGTTCAAAGGTTGGAATATTGTCACCTCTTTGCTTTAATTCATTCAACATAAAATTAACTATTACTGGTATATCAGCAATTCGTTCAGCTAAATTAGGAACTACTATAGGAAAAACATTTATACGGAAATATAGATCCGCCCTGAATTTTCCATCGTCTACAAATTTTTCTATATTCTGATGTGTCGCACAAATAAGCCGAAGATCTATTTTAATTTCTTTGTCCCCCCCTACCCTTTGGATAGTCTTATTCTCCAAAGCTCTAAGTAATTTACTCTGCAAAGATAAAGGCATGTCACCAATTTCATCTAAAAATAAAGTACCTCCACTGGATTGCTCAAACCTACCGGCACGCGCTTTGTCTGCGCCTGTAAATGAACCTTTTTCATGACCGAATAATTCACTCTCTAATAGTTCTGTTGGAATAGCAGCACAATTTACAGAAATTAGAGGACCTTTTCTGCCTGAAGCGGAGTGTATTCCTTTGGCTACTAATTCCTTTCCAGAGCCTGTCGGGCCTAATATCAATGCTGAGCTTCCCGTCGGAGCAACAACAGACATCAAGCGCCTTAATTCGTTTGCTGGGGCAGAAATACCTGAAATAATATTAATAATCGATTTCGGTATGTCATTACTGTTTTCAGTTAAATTTGTCATAAATCTGTCAATTAACTAATTTATGCACATAATGTCAGAAAATTGACTACATTTGCAAATAAAAAATTAAATTGAAAAATAAAATGTTTAATTTCAATGCTTTAATTGTTTTTGAAGTAATAAATTATTATTTGGAATGTCTTTTGCCTTTAATGTTTGGGTGATGAACAAATAACACATCACAGATGCAAATAAGAATATTAGGCGGGGAGGCCTTTAGAATGAAAAATATAGGCATCATTAAAGAAAATTTTGATTTAGCGCATAAATTAATAAAGCTATTTAATGCAAAGCAATTAAATGTTGTCGAACTTCCTTTATATAATTCAGTTCAAATAGAAAGTTTGGTTTTGAGTGCTGCAAAAGAAATTGAAATGGGTGGTCAGCAAGCAGTAATTGAATATTCCAGGAACACTAAAGCTGATCAAATAATGATCATTGAAGAAAGAGCAAAACATTACAAAACTGAAATCAATTTTGGAGGAAAATTAATAAAGATTAGCCTCCCTGAAAATGAGGATACTGTTGATTGGATCCTTGAATTAGCTTCTCAAATGTTAGCTTCTGAAGAGTTGGTAATGGCAAACGATATTAGAAGTAGAGAGCTTTTAGCTTTAGCCAAGAAAGTTGCTTCAACGAATGTAACAGTGTTTATTAATGGCCCAACAGGAACAGGAAAAGAAATTATATCAAATTATATTCATAACAACAGTTCAAGATCTGCGTCACCGTTTGTCGCAGTAAATTGTGCTGCAATACCTGAAAACATGCTTGAGGCAATCTTATTTGGACATGAAAAAGGTTCATTCACAGGCGCGTCCCAAGCAAACAAAGGCATCTTTAGGGCTGCGGATGGTGGGACACTTTTATTAGATGAAATTTCCGAAATGCCATTATCATTACAATCAAAACTTCTAAGAGTACTTCAAGAAAGAAAAGTCACACCAATTGGAGGTTCAAAAGATATTGAGGTAGATGTAAGGGTTGTAGCAACAACGAATAGAGATATGATTGCAGAGATTAAAAAGGGAAGCTTTAGAGAGGATTTATATTACAGATTAAACGTATTTCCATTAAGAACCTTAGCTTTGTGCGACAGACCAGATGACATTTTACCAATTAGCGCTGCTTTGTTAAAGAAACACACCAATAAAGAAGATAGCCTGCCCCTTTTAACAAAAAGAGCTCTTGATGTTTTGAGAGAGCATACCTGGCCTGGAAATGTACGAGAGTTAGAAAATGTTTTGCAAAGGGCTATGGTTATTTGTAACGAAAATACCATCACTGAAAATGATATAATGATTGATAACTCAATATTAAGCACTGAGAAAAGTCTCGCTGACCGAATTCAATCAGGAAACATGGTCGCAACAGCATAGGAGTCAAAAATGTCAAATTTAGGAATTAAATCTTCTGAGTTATCAGCTATAAGATCGGCCCTTTTAGAAACGAGTAAAAATAATTCTTTGGATCCTAAACCAAAAGAAGAATTTGGGAACCAAATTAAAGGAGCACTTGAAAGTGTAGCGAATGCCCAAGAGAGTTCCAAGGCACTTTCCCAGAATTATGAGTTAGGCAAAGAACATGATTTGACAAAAGTTATGGTTAGTCAGAACATTTCTTCTTTGGCCTTCCAAATGACATTAAACGTAAGAAACAAAATGTTAAGCGCATATAAAGACATAATGAATATGCCGGTTTAGTTTAACAAGAAATAAGAGAGTAACATGGCTGAAACAACTGCAAATGAAATTCAAAACGAATTAACGTCTACTTCCTCTTCAAGCACTGGGGTTATAGCTAGAACAGGTGGCGCTATTTCTGAATTAAGGAGAATGGCTAACCAACCTGCTGTGCAAAGAGCATTGCCTGCTACTGCTGCCGTTATGGTTGCGTTTCTTGGTTTAGTTGCTTATTTGGTTTTACAGCAACCAAGTAGGACCACTTTGTATGCATCTCTGCCTGAATCAGAAAAATCTAAAATTCTTGATGCGTTAACGAATTCTGGTATTGACGCCACTATAGATCCTACTACTGGAGATGTAATGGTTCCAGTGCCTGATTATCATGAATCAAAGATGAAATTAGCGGCTCAGGGTTTACCAACAAGTGTTCCAGGGGGTTATGATACTCTCGGTGAAATACAAATGGGAACAAGTAGATCAGTTGAGGCAATGCGCTTGAAGCAAAGCCAAGAAATTGAATTAGCTAGATCAATAACAGAAATTGACTATGTTACTACTGCAAGGGTTCATTTAGCAATTCCAGAAAAATCTGTTTTTGTAAGAGACACTGCTCCAGTTACTGCTTCAGTATTCATTCAACTTTTAGATGGTCGATCACTTGGATCAACTCAAGTAAAAGCGATTACTCATCTGGTTTCTTCCTCTGTCTCTGGTCTGAACGAAGAAAATGTAACAATTGTTGACCAATATGGTAAACTTTTATCTAACCCTATTGATGATCCAGAATCAATTTTGTCAAATTCCCAGTTACAACATAGAGTAAGATTAGAAAATATATACCGTAGTAGAGTTATTTCAATTATAACACCGATTGTAGGCGCTGGAAATGTTTCTGCCCAAATTAACCTTGAATTAGATTTTACCTTATCAGAAGAAACCGAAGAAATCGTTGATCCAGAGCAAAGTGTTTTAAGGAGCGAGCAAAATACATTAGACACTACAACTGATGGAAAAGCAAAGGGCATTCCTGGAGCACTTTCAAATACACCTCCCATGGCCGCAGAACTTAAATCATCTCCTAAAGCAGCTGCCGTAGGTGAAGGTGTTTTAAACTCTTCTTCTAGCAACGTTAGAAATTATGAAATTAGTAGAAAAGTTCTAACCAAAAAGAACGCATCGGGTGGAATCACAAAAATACAAGCGGCAGTACTGGTGAGAGAAATTATTTCAACTAATGAAGATGGGATTGAAGTTTCATCCATTTCAGACGCAACAAAAGAACGAATTTCATCGATTGTAAAAGATGTTATTGGCTTTAATGAAGATAGAGGAGATAGTTTGACCGTATCCAGTAGCCCATTTGTGCCAACTATGGAAGGTATTAATGTACCATGGTATGAGTTAGATTGGATTCAAAAGGGCATCACTCAGGCAGTGATGGTAATTCTCTTAGGAATAGTAACTTTTGGAGTGTTAAGACCATTAGTAAACCGTATCATAGTTCCTATTGACGCGGGACGCCCTGGCGAGCCAATTAGTGGCACAGATGATGATGAGGTTGACTTAGATAAAGTAACCGTTCAAGAGGGAGAATCTCTTGAAGATATCAAAGCGAAGCTTAAACCTAAGAAGCAAACAATTTCAGCTGAAATGTTAGATACTGCAAATACATACGATGACAAGGTTGCAGTGATAAGAATGATAGTAAGCGATGAAGCTGGAAGAGTTTCAAACGTCTTTAAAACAATGATGAAAAAGGATTTAGAAATTTAAATATAATATAAAAATTTATTATTTTTATTATATATTATAAGGTTAACGGAGTTAAATATGGCAGAAGCAGCAGAAAATACTGAAGAACAAGACGAGTATTCTAAACTTACTGGAACTCAAAAATGTGCCATCTTAATGATGCTTTTAGGTGAAGAAGAAGCTTCAGAAATTTTAAGGAATCTTGGTCCTAAAGAAGTTCAACATTTAGGATCTGCTATGTACTCTGTTCAGGGTTTAGATCAGGTGACTGTCAATAGGGTGTTGGATGAGTTTTTGTCAATTATAAAAGCTCAAACAAGCTTGGGCTTAGGTGCTGGAAACTACATTAAAAATGTTCTTACTAAAGCCCTTGGAGATGATAAAGCTCAATCAGTTTTGAGTAGAATTACTCCAGTAAGTAGTGAACGGCCAATTGAAATATTAGATTGGATGGACGCAAGATCTATCGCAGAGTTAATTTCTGACGAACATCCACAAATTATTTCTCTTGTTATTTCCTATTTAGAGTTTGGTCTAGCTGCAGACGTTCTAGGTTTACTGCCTCATACCTTACAACCAGATATTATTAAAAGAATAGCAACTCTTCAAACTGTTCAACCAGACGCATTATCAGAGTTGGAAAGAGTGATGCAAAGAAAGTTTAAGGACAACACTTCTCTTCGCGCTTCTCAAGTGGGTGGTGTGAAGGCAGCAGCCAAAATTATGAACTTCACGAAACAGCAGATGGAATCTCGAATAATGAAGTCTTTAAATAGAGAAGATAAAAATCTTATGCAGCAAATTCAAGACAGTATGTTTGTATTTGATAATTTGATTATGGCTGATGATAAATCTCTGCAGACACTTCTAAGAAACGTTGATAATGAAATGCTCATTTTATCATTAAAGGGCGCTGACGAACCCCTCAGAGAAAAGATTTTCTCTTGTATGTCCACGAGAGCTGCTGCGAATATTCAAGATGAGATGGGCGCTATGGGTCCTGTCAGATTAACTGAAGTACAAGAAGCGCAAAAACAAATCATTTCTGTTGCCAGAAGACTTTCAGATGAAGGCACAATTGTGTTGGCAGGTCGTGGTGGGGATGATTTTGTTTAAAGAAATAACATAGTTACTGTAAGAAAAATAATTACTAATGGAAAAGACTAAAGAACAAGAAAAGTTTAGCACTGGCGAACCACAGGTTCTTAGAAAGGCTGAAATTGCTAGAATTTTAAGCTCAGCTAAGCAAGCGCCTTTTAATGCAAAAGATAACAATAAAATTTCAAATAGTTCATTTCAGAAAAGATCATTGTTAGATATAGCACTTGACGCCTCAAAGAATGAAGCAAGCAATCATAATCAAGAAGAAGAAATTGTAGGAGAAAACTCTAATCAAGAAAATACAGCAACAGATGGTCAAAACAATCAACTTGAAGATGTTAACAATAAAAATAATTTGTTAGATCAAGAAAATAATGAGGTGGATGATCAAAATAATTTTAATGAAGAAAGCAAAAGACAACTGATAGAAGAAAATAATGCACTCATAGAAGAGCGTATAAAGGAAGCTGAAAAAAATGCTTTTGAGGAAGGGAAAAAAGAAGGTTTAAAAGAAGGTCATGTAAACGGAATTTCTGAAGCAAGAGCTCAATCTCAAGAAGGCTTAGATGCTGCAATTTCAATATTTAGAATCGCTGCTGAGACTATTGACAACTCAGATCAATCAAATCTTGAACTCTTAAACGATATTATCAATAAAACTATTTTAGAAATTGCCAAGGAAAGCACTGGCTTTATAATTGACACGCTACCTGAAAAGTTTGTAAGCAGGATAAATGATTTTTCTAAGTTGATTAATGAAAACATTAAAAAAATATCATTAGATATAAATAGTGAAGATTTCAGTGCAATAAAGGGCTTCATCGAAAAAGATGAGTTTTTGTCTTCGCTCAATATTAAGCCATCTGAAAGCTTATCGCGTGGTGACATGAAATTAAATGCTGATGGGATTCAAGTAGATGATATATGTAAATTTGCAAATATAGAAATTCCAAAAATTAAACCTAATCCGCCACAGCCTTCAACACCGGTAAGTGAAGAACAAAAACCACCTGAAGAAAGCAGTTCAAATGACGAACAGCCTTCAACGCAGAAAAATGAAGAAAATGAATAGGTTTATAAGTAACACAATAAAAAATATTGGTCATTTAGATGGAAAAAGAAAACCAATTTTTTCAGGTCGAGTTAGCAGATATGATGGAAATACAATTGAGTGTAGTGGTTTCCCTGCAACAATAGGCACGTTATGTAAGGTCGTTACAGATGATGGCAATCCAGCAATAGCTGAAATTATTGGCTTCTCAAATGGCAATAATTTAGCAGCAATGCACCAGCCTAACTCGAGGGTTTTAGTTGGTTCAGAAGTTGTAGCCTTTGATGACGGTTTCTCTATTCCTGTAGGCCCAGGAATTTTAGGAAGAGTTATAGATGCTTTAGGTCAATCACTAGATGGAAAACTCATTGAAGAAGTAAATGAAAGTTGGCCTCTAGCTGGCGAAAAAATTAATCCTCTTGAAAGGGCTGCTGTAGACACTCCTTTAGACGTTGGCGTAAGAGTGATAAATTCACTAATGACTGTAGGAAAAGGCCAAAGACTTGGGATCATTGCTGGATCAGGAGTTGGAAAATCTGTTCTCTTAGGAATGATAACTAGATTTACTACAGCAGATATTGTTGTAGTTGGCCTGATTGGAGAAAGAGGGAGAGAAGTTGGTAATTTTGTAAGATCTAATTTGACAGAGGATACAAAAAAAAGAACCGTAATGGTTGTTGAGCCAGCTGATAGATCTCCTTTACTGAGGATAAGGGCAGCAAACAGAGCAACAGCAATTGCTGAATATTTCCGTGATAAGGGTAAAAATGTACTACTTATTATGGATTCCTTAACCAGAGTAGCACACGCAAGAAGAGAAATTGGTCTTGCTTTAGGCGAGCAACCCACCTCCAAAGGGTACCCCCCTTCTGTTATTTCTTTAATACCTTCACTAATAGAGAGAACTGGTTCTGGTGCAACAGGGCAAGGCACGATAACTGGCTTTTATACAATATTGGCTGATGGTGACGACCAAAATGACCCTGTAGTTGATACATCTAGAGCTATATTAGATGGTCACATAATGCTATCAAGAGACCAGGCACAACTTGGTATATACCCAGCAGTCGATGTGCCTTCATCTGTTAGCAGAGTAATGAATGAAATTATTGGAAATGAGCATTTAAAAGCAAGCATGAAATTCAGGGAATTAGTTACAACTTACAATGAAAACAGAGATTTGCTTATGATGGGTGGATACACTCAAGGTCAAGATCAAACGCTTGACCAAGCCATCACTCTTTGGCCAAAAATAACTGAATTTATTAAACAGGAAGAAACAAAAAAAGAAACATTTAGCTCTTCTAGCACTCAATTGATGCAAGTGTTTGGGAGCTGATGATAAATGAAAAAAAAAAATTTATTTGATCTTTTAGCGTTGAAAGAAAAAGTTAATTCTAATCAATACTTGCAAAAACTAACTCCTTTAAAGGAGGAAAAAATAAAGGTGTTAAAAATATTAGACCAACTAGCTGAATTGAAAGAAAACAAAAATTCAAAAAAAAGTCTTTCTGCTTGGGAACTGAAATCTTCCTCTAATATACAAGAAAAAATTTTTGAACAAATATCACTCGCTAAATCACGAATCAATCAAGTTGACGACGAAATTTTACTTTTAGAAAAAAAATTTATAGAACATGAAATCAGAAAAAAAAGGTCGCTGGAAAAATCAAGATCTCTCAAGGACATTAAGAATTTAGAACAAGATAAAAAAAATGAAGCAGAGATACAATCTTTAAAGAGAGCAAATTTAACTAGTTTTTGAATGATGGCATTAATTTTGCAAAACCAGAAATTATTGTACAATATGAGGTAAAAATGGTTGCTGTTGGCTCAAAATCAATGCCTGACAAACAAGGGCTTGATCTAAATTTATCGAAAAATTCAAAAGATAATCAAGAAACTGACTTATTCAGTGAAATTTTTTCATCTGAAGGCATCAATATACCTAATTCAGAAGCAAATATGGAAAAATTAAAAAATCATTCTAAAGATCAAGCTAACTCTAAAAGCATACCTATAAAAGCCAAAGAAATAAACAAATTACAACCAGAGCTAACTGGAGATCAAATTTTACTAAGACAAGATGGTATAGCAGAGAATACAGAAGGTATAATAAAGGGTTCAGAGGATATAATAAAGGATACGGAACAGTTAATAATAAAGGATACAGAACAGTTAATAATAAAGGATACAGAACAGTTAATAAATTTGCCTTCTATTGATGAAGAAATCGAAAATAAGACTGGTTTACCTATTG
>CAZCWO010000080.1:0-9128 GCA_964502335.1 uncultured Rhodobacterales bacterium
ACCTAAAGAAAATAAAATAAAAACATATATTTTAAAATGCTTAAAAATTTTTCCACCTCAATTTAAATTTTCATTACGCTTTACATGTTTGGATAGTTCGGACCGCTTCCACCTTCAGGTGTTACCCAGTTAATATTTTGTGAAGGATCTTTTATATCACAAGTTTTACAATGAACACAATTTTGAGAATTAATTTGTAAAGATTTTGTGTTACTATTGTCATTAACAACTATTTCGTAAACTCCAGCTGGACAATATCTTTGTTCGGGCGCATCAAATTCTTTAAGATTATAATCTATTGGAATCTTATTATCATTTAAAACTAGGTGAATTGGTTGATTATCTTCATGATGTGTGCCGGCAAGGAAAACAGAATCCGTTCTATTAAAAGTTACTTTATTGTCAGGTTTGGGATAATCAATTTTAACTGAATCTTTAGCTTTGTCTAAAGACAAATGATCAGGCTCTTTATGTTTGAGTGTATATGGAACCAAAAACCCAAGTCCGATATCATTAAGCCACATGTTTATACCTGAGTGAATGTTTCCTAATAATATTCCCCATTTTAAACTAGGTTTAACATTTCTTACTTTCCATAAATCTTTCCAAACACTACTTTTCTTCCAAGAGTTTTCATAATCGGATAATAAATTTGATCGAACCTCTTCGGTTTTAGTAAGCTCCTTAAAGGCGTTTTCAGCAGCAAGCATACCTGTTTTCATAGCATTATGTGTTCCCTTAATTCTTGGCACATTTACAAAACCAGCTGAACATCCAACTAGACAACCACCAGGGAAAACCAACTTAGGGACAGATTGGAGACCGCCTTCATTAATAGCTCGAGCACCATACGAAAGCCTTTTAGCATTTTCAAAATAAGGTTTAATTGAAGGATGTAATTTAAACCTTTGAAATTCTTCATATGGAGACAAGAATGGATTTTTATAATCTAAGTTAACAACAAAACCAACTGAGACTTGGTTTTTGTCAAGGTGATACATCCAAGAACCACCAGATGAGCCCTTGCCAAGAGGCCAACCCTGAGTATGTAAAACCATACCAGGTTTATGGTTTTTAGGGTCGATTTCCCATAATTCTTTAATTCCAATAGCATATTTTTGAGGGCAACTATCTTGATTTAAAGAAAAGTGATCAATTAATTTTTTAGAAAGGTTTCCTCTTACACCCTCAGCAAAAAATGTATATTTTCCTCTTAACTCCATTCCAGGCATATATCTGTCGGTTGGTTTACCATCTTTACCAACACCCATATCACCAGTAATTACGCCTTTCACCATTCCATTTGCATCATAGAGAATTTCTGATGCGGAAAACCCAGGATATATTTCTACGCCCATACTTTCAGCTTGAGTAGCAAGCCATCTACATAGATTCCCCAAGCTTATAGCATAATTTCCATGATTACTCATAAGTGGTGGTAACAATAAATTAGGGATTCTAAATGAATTATTTTTAGTAAGCACTAGAAACTTATCTTCAATAACTGGAACATTCAAAGGAGCATTAAGACTTTTCCAATCTGGAAATAATTCATTTAACGCTGAAGGATCTAAAACGTTTCCAGATAAAATATGAGATCCTATTTCCGATCCCTTTTCTAAAACACACACGGTAACGTCTATATTTTTTTCTTGGGAAAGCTGCTTCAATTTTATTGCTGAGCTTAAACCTGCGGGGCCACCTCCAACAATAACCACATCGTAGTCCATATACTCACGTTCCATAGTTTTCTCCAATGAATTAAGTAATTGATTAAATAAGTATTTAATTTATTTTAATAAAAATACAATTATAATTAATTCACAATAGTATAATATAAAAACCATAACCTAATTAGAATTTTATAACTAAATGGAATTTGAATCAAAAAACATTAAGGAATTAACCGCTAGTTTAGAATGGCAAATGAAAATGGGTGCAGAAGCAATGGTGGAAAATAAAATCAATAAACTTAAAAGTAAAAAAGTTGAAAACAAAATTGATATTGAAGAAACAAACATTCTTGAAATGCCCCCTAAGCTTAATCCGGCTGATTTAACCATTGAAAACAATAACAACGAAAAAAATTGGAAAATAATTGAAGAATGTAATACCTTGAGCCAGCTTAAAAAAGCAATGCAAAACTTTAATGGATGTGAATTAAAGAAAACAGCTACCCAATTAGTTTTTTCAGATGGCAATCCTAAATCAAAGGTTATGCTCATTGGGGAGGCCCCAGGGGCTGAAGAAGATCGGCAAGGAAGACCCTTTTGTGGCGCAAGCGGACAATTATTAGATAAAATGTTAAATGCAATAAACCTTAATAGAGAAAGTGTATACATAACAAATGTCATCCCTTGGAGGCCACCCGGAAACAGAACTCCTTCAGATGACGAAATTAAAATAATGAAACCTTTTTTAATCAAACATATTGAAATTGTAATGCCTAAAATTTTAGTTGCTGTTGGTGGGTCAGCTGCAAAAGCTGTTTTGAATATTGATGGTGGTATTTTGAGACATAGAGGAAGCTGGAAAGAGTTTAAATTAAGTTCTGGTAAAACTATCCCAATAATTTCTACACTACATCCTGCGTATTTATTAAGAGCGCCCAATCAAAAAAAACTAGCATGGGAAGATTTAAAACTTATACGCTCCAAACTAAAAGACTAATTCAATTGTTAAATCCTTCGTAAACATGAGAAAAACAATCCTATTTATTGCTTTGCCGCTTGCATTTTTATCATTAACTGTTTGTGGAAATGAAATTGAACTTCCAAAACCATTAAATGAAAAAGATTTAAAACTTTACACTGAAATTTTTTCTTTACAGAAAGACGGAAAATTTAAATTAGCCGACAGTCTTATTGAGAAATTAGAAAACAAAGTTTTGTTGGGAAGAGTTAATGCCCAAAGATATTTGCACCCCACAGCATACATCTCAAAATTTTCAGAATTAAAAAAATGGCTAGATGCATACAACGACCATCCTTCAGCAAGCAGAATATATTGGTTGTCTAAAAGAAAAAAACCCAAATCATCAAAATCGGCAAAAAAACCATCAGGTGGTTATTTAAGTGGCTTTGGAAATGCAGATTTTGTTACTCTAAGGCCTAGAATACCAGCTTCTTATGCAGGTAGATCAGCACCATCTTTAACTAGAAAAATCGCTTACACTATAAGAAAGTATATCAGAAGATCTTGGCCATCTGGTGCATTGGAGGTTTTAAATAAAAGCAGCTCCAGAAAAGTTTTAACTGACAGTGAAGAAAGTCAGTTACATTGGGAAATAGCAAATGCATACTTTATTTTTAACAAAGACTATGAAGCGGTAAGAGAGTCATCTAAAGCTTTGGTTTTATCTTCAGGTCAAAATGATAGTGCTTGGCTTACTGCAGGTTTAGCTAGTTGGAGAAGAGGAGATTTAAAGCGAGCAAGACTGTTTTTTTCTAATTTAGCAAATTTAAAAACGGCTAAAGATTCTGTTCGCTCACAGGGCGCTTATTGGGCATCAAGGGTTGAATTTCGTTATGAGAATTCTGAAAGCGCAATCAAATATTTAAAAATAGCATCAAAATTTCCCGATACATTTTATGGGCAATTATCTATAAGTGTTTTGGGATACAACCATAATTATAATTTTGAAACACCCAAAATATCAAAAAACTTTATTTTGTGGCTTTCAAATCAAAAAGGAGGTCAAAGAGGCTTTGCTCTTTTGCAAGCAAAAGAGTATTGGCATGCTGACAGAGAGTTTAGAAAGCTTTATCCTTTCATTCCAGATCAATACCATTTGGAACTTATGTCATTTGCTAGTATGTATGGCATGCCATCACTATCATATCGCTTGGCAGACATACAAAGGGTTGAGACAGGAAAGAAATGGTACGGTGCATTATATCCTGAGCTTATAATAGAAAACAAAAATAAATCGAATAATATTTCACTGGTAATGTCTATTATTAGACAAGAGTCAAGGTTTGATCAAAGAGGAAAGTCCCCAGCAAGAGCTCAAGGTCTAATGCAAATTTTACCTTCAACTGCTGCATTTACGATGAAAAATAAAAACTATAGAGGCAAACTTAGACACGATCTTTTAATACCAGAAGAAAACATTAAAATTGGAGAAAAATATATTACCCATTTAATGAAAGAACCATTAATCAATAATGACTTAATAAAATTATTTGCAGCATATAATGGTGGTCCTGGCAATTTAAATAAATGGTTAAAAAAAATAAATTTTAAAAACGACCCACTATTATTTATTGAAACATTGCCATCACGTGAAACTAGAAATTATATTAAAGAGGTATTAAAAAATGTATATGTGTATAATGAAAAATTTGATTATAATGAAAATATATTTGAGGATTTAGGTTCAGGAAAATGGATAATTCAATCAAGGTAAATTGTTTAAATGACTAATAGAGAATTTATTCAAGTATCAATTTCAGTATTAACAATTTCAGACAGCAGATCATTTAAGGACGACAAATCGGGAAACCTATTAGAGAAAAAAATAATTGAGAGTGGTCATAAATTGTTCGATAGAAAAATTGTTCGAGATGAAATCATTGACATTCAAAATGTTTCCAAAGCTTGGGTAGATAATCCAAGTATTGAGGTCATTCTATCTACAGGGGGAACAGGTCTTACCGGTAGGGATGTATCTCCAGAGGCTTTTAGAGAAATTTTTGATAAAGAAATTGAAGGCTTTGGAGAATTGTTTAGGCAACTTTCATTTAAAAAAATTGGCACATCAACCCTCCAATCAAGGGCAGTGGCAGGCGTGGCAAATGGAACATATATTTTCGTTTTACCCGGCAGCCCTTCTGCATGCAAAGATGCTTGGGATGATATTTTGGTTCACCAGCTAGATTATAGGCACAAGCCGTGTAATTTTGTAGAAATTATGCCAAGGCTGCTTGAAAACGATCTTGGCAGATCTGGAAAGAATTAATTGATTGATACTAATTTTGACAAAAATTATTCATACCCATTGATTGGCGTGGATGAAGTCGGAAGAGGTTCTTGGGCTGGACCTGTAATGGCTGGTGCTGCAATGTTAGATTTAGAAAAGGCATTGCATAAAAAATTAAACGATTCAAAAAAGCTTTCACCTGAAATACGTAATGAGATTTTAGTTTATTTAGAACCAACCACTTTATTTGGAATTGGGGAAGCGTCTAATTTTGAGATTGATCAAAAAGGCATTCTTCAAGCTACATTTTTGGCAATGGAAAGAGCTATAAAAAGTCTAATCAAAAAACTTTATAAAAAAAACATATCAACCATTTTGATTGATGGTATAAACATGCCTGATTTTCAAAATAAATTAGATGCTAAGATCAAATTAATTAAAGGTGGAGATAGCAAATCGTCGAGTGTAGCGGCAGCGTCAATTTGCGCCAAACAAAAAAGAGACAAATTAATGAAAAAAATGGATAAAACTTATCCTGGATACGGGTTTTCTTCAAACATGGGCTATGGAACAAAATTGCACAGGAAAAACTTAATTAAACTTGGTCCGACACCACTGCATAGGATGACATTTAAACCATTGAGAAATTTTGAAGAAAATTAAAAATACTAAATATAGATCTGAAATTTTTTTAAATAACAATATATAGTATACAATATTAAAATAACTTTAAGTCATTGACTTTGTGTGTTTTTTTTATTTTATAAACAGGATATTAACAACAAATTTATAGTTTTTACGATGGAAATAAACAGACTTATACAGGGCGACTGCATAGAAGTATTAAAAACCTTTCCTGAAGAGAGTATAAACCTAATATTTGCGGACCCCCCATATAATTTGCAATTAAAAAAAGAATTGTATCGCCCAGACAGTTCTAAAGTAAGTGCTGTTAATGATGATTGGGATAAATTTTCATCATTTGAGAGGTATGATAATTTTACATTTCAATGGCTTAAAGAGTGTAAAAGAGTTCTTAAGCCCAATGGAACTATTTGGGTTATAGGAAGCTATCACAATATTTTTAGAGTAGGGTCAAAATTACAAGATTTAGGATTTTGGATACTCAATGATGTAATTTGGAGAAAATCTAACCCAATGCCAAACTTTAAGGGAACTAGATTTTCTAACGCTCATGAAACTCTTATTTGGGCATCCAAAAATGAAAAATCAAAATTTACTTTTAATTATGATGCCATGAAAAGCCTTAATGGTGACACTCAAATGCGGTCTGATTGGAATATACCAATTTGTTCAGGCAATGAAAGAATTAAAGTTGATGGAAAAAAACTCCACTCTACACAAAAACCAGAAGCACTTTTATCAAGGGTTATCTTATCAAGCACAAAGCAAGGTGATTTGATTTTAGATCCTTTTTTGGGATCTGGGTCTACAGCAGCTGTAGCTAAGAAGCTCTCAAGAAACTGGATAGGAATAGAAAAAGAAGATAAGTATATTAAAGAAGCAAACAAGCGTATCGATAAAATAAATAAATTAAGCATTGGCAGCTTAGAGGTTACAAAATCAAAAAAGGAAGAACCAAGAATCCCATTTGGAACTTTACTTGAAAGAGGAATGTTGAATGCAGGCGAGGTATTGTTTGATGGTCGAAAAAGGTGGTTTGCAAAAGTAAGAATTGATGGAAGTGTTATTTCAGATAAATCAAAAGGTTCAATTCATTCTGTAGGTGCTGAAGTTCAGGGACTCCCAGCATGCAATGGATGGACATTCTGGCACACAAGTTTTAATGGCACAATCGTAACAATTGATACTTTAAGATCTATGGTCAGAAAAGAGATGTACTATCAATAATAATCTAAAGCTTGACTTTGTATTGCATAAGATTAGCGCTGTTGTTTGTTCAGTTGGAGTGAAAATTTTTTGAAAAAACCATGAACATAGATTTAAAAATTTCATTCCCCAGAATTCATGTGTAAATATTACTGAATCAAATCCTGTAATATTTATATCATCATTATTTATAATGCTTGTTCATATTTGAATATACATTTATATATTATGAAACTATATATTAATCTTGATATTTTGAATAATTTTTCTTCAAGAAATTAATCAATTGAAGGTGTTAAATGATTAGATATCCTAAACGAGTAGCGATAATAATGGATGGTAACAGAAGATGGGGTAAAACAAATAAATTGTCTCTTGATAAAACTTATAGTTTAGGAGCCCGCAATTTAATAAATATTGTTAAAAAATCTCATGAATTAAGTATAGAACAACTCACGGCATTTGCTTTTTCGACTGAAAACTGGAATAGAGAACAATATGAAATAGATACTATTTTTCGCTTGTTAGAAAAGTTTATTCAATCTGAAATGGCTGATATGAATAAAAATAATATTAAGTTTAAATTAATTGGTGATAAAAGTGTCTTTAAAGATTCTCTGGCTAAAATCATTGATAGAGCAGAGATTTTAACTTCAAATAACACTGGCCTCTCTTTTAATTTAGCATTTAACTATGGTGGAGAAATGGATTTAATTTATTCATTCAAGCTATTATATGATAAAATATTATCCAAACAAAAAAGTGTAAATCAAATCAAATTAAATGATATTAAAGAAAACCTTTATTCATCAAATGTTCAGGACATTGAGTTTCTAATTAGAACTGGTGGAGAACAAAGGATTTCAAATTTCATGTTGTTGCAATTAAGTTACTCGGAACTTTATTTTAGTGATTTAAGTTGGCCAGAATTTGATTCATATGAATATGAGAAGTCACTAAAAAGCTTTTCAAATAGAGAGAGAAGATTTGGTTCAAATGTTAATCAACAAAGAAAACTAAATAAAATCAACTAACTTTGAAGCCCTATAAGCATTAGAATTAAGCTTTGAGATAAATTCGGAACTGCTTAAAGTGAAGTAGGGCGGATGGTTCCTGATTTTTGGTCAAATAGATCCGTTTTGTGTCAAAGGCTTTATTCGCAAACTATATCGATCTAAATCTTTAGTCTGCAGAGCTTAATTACTCCTTGTGTTACTTAATAAGAAATAAAAAGAAACAAAAGCCATTATACTAGAAATAAGCATTACTAGCTGTAAGGGTATTGACGTATTACTACCTTCTAAAAGACTGCTCGAAATTGTTGCCAAGGCCGCACCTAGGCCAATCATAATTGCGTTTCCAATACCACCTGCCGTACCAGAAAGACTTAGGTTAACTGATAATATTCCTGCGCTAGCATTTGGAACAATTAAGCCACAACCAAGACCGACAAACAAGCATAAGCCAAAAAATACATAAGGATTTGGAGCAGTGAGTAATCCGACTGCTAGCGACAATAACATACCAAAGAAAATACTTGAACAGCCTAGCAGAATCATAACAGAAGTTCCCTTTTCTCTGGAATAGGTACCTGAGAGATAATTCCCTAAGAAGTATCCAATAGAAGGAAATCCAATAAAAATGCCCGAAACTATGCTACTTAGGCCATGGACCTCTGACGCAACATAAGAGGCACCCCCCAAAAATGCAAAAAAACAGCCTGAAGAAAAAGCTAGGGTTAGAGAATATCCCCAAAACTTTCCTGATTTAAACAACTCAACGTGCGCTTTTAGAGAAAAGGCGGTATGTGAGTCTTTAAATCGTTTAGTTTCACCCTGGTCAAAAAATATTATTAACAGCAAGGCAAAACCCAGTAGGGCCATGAAAATGAAAATAAATGGCCAGCCAGCAAATTCATCAATCACACCACCAATAATTGGAGCAAAAAGTGGTATTAATGCCATCCCCATTGCAACGTAACCAATCCGAGAGGCCGAGTCATGTTCATCACTGGCTATATCTCTAATCACAGTTCTACTCATGAGGAATCCTGCTGCTATCGTGCCCTGAAGCAACCTAAATAAGAGAAAACTTTCTAAAGACACCGAAAGATAGCAACCTAATGAAGCAACCACGAAGATTGCTACAGAAATTATAGTCACTACCCTCCTACCAAGACGATCAGAAATTGGGCCAGCAATTAATTGAATAAACGCCGTATAGACTAGATAAAGGGAGATAGAAAGTTGCATCAACGTATAACTTGTATTAAAATATTTGGACATTTCCGCAATAACAGGAAGAAACACACTCATACTTAACGCCCCTACCCCCGAGAGTAATACAAGCGTCAGCA
>CAZCWO010000081.1:0-8924 GCA_964502335.1 uncultured Rhodobacterales bacterium
AATAAGGAATGAAAGAATAGTTGTGATTAAGGCTATTCCAATTGTATTTCGTGCACCATAAAGTAAGCGTGATAAGATATCTCTACCAATTTGATCAGTGCCAAATACATGCCCGTCCTCACCCCAGCGCATATAAGATTGGAATTGACTGTCAGCTTCTCCATAAGGGGCAAGTACCGGAGCAAAAATAGCAGTAAATGCATAAAGAATGATAATTACAATACCAAAAATTGCTGTAGGAGGAGCTTTTTTAAGATCCAACCAAATTCTTTCCCAACGCGTTCGTCTTTTCCTCACATTGGAAACTTCAGCCTTGGCAGAATATGTTTCAGATTTTTCGATCATCTTGGATGAAGCAATCTTGGGTTTGTAACTATTCCAATGATGTCAGCAATCAGGTTGAGTAAAATATACGTAGCAGCAAAAATTAATGCACATGCTTGAACAACTGGAATATCTCGAGTTCTGACTGCATCAACCATTAATTGACCGACACCAGGATAGACAAAAACAACTTCTATAACTACAACGCCTACAACCATATAAGCTAAATTAAATGCGATTACAGTTGCTATTGGCGCCCAGGCATTTGGCAAGGCATGCCATAAAATAATTTGGACTGAAGAAACACCTTTGAGACGTGCTTGCTCAATATAAGGACTTGCTAACAAATTAATGATTGCAGCTCTGGTCATTCTTAACATATGAGCAATAGTAACAAGGGCCATGGTTAAAGCTGGAAGAGAAGTCTTATAAATTCTTACATCCAAGGTGTCTCTTGGATCAACATTTCCGAGAGACGGGAAAAATCCCCAGAGGGACGCGAAAAGCAAAATTAGGATATAGGCAACAAAGAATTCAGGGGTCGCGATGGTTGTTAAAGTGACAGAATTAACCAAACGATCATAAATAGAGTCTCTATATAAAGCTGCTGTAATCCCTAAAAACAGGGCAATTGGGACTGCAATTGAAGTTGTCATGGCGGCTAAAAATAATGTGTTATATAACCTTTGATCCAGTAAATCGACAACAGTCCGCGACCTGTCAATCCCAGAAGCGTTTCGTCCAGAGAATGAATTACCAAAGTCACCTGTTAAAGCATTGCCTATCCAATTCAAATATCTAATGTACGCTGGCTGATCTAAGCCAAGTTCACGACGAAAAGCTGCAACAGTTTCCTTGGTTGCGCTTTGTCCAAGGATTGCTTCTCCAAAATCTCCAGGCAGCAATTCAATCGAGCCAAAAATTAGAATTGACACCACTACCAAAGTTATGAGCCCAAGAAAGACCCTTTGTAAAACTGTTATAAATACGGGATGCAATGTTAATCCTTTTAGTACTTAAGTATCTTATAGATCAAACCTATATAAACTATTTTTCCTATTCAATAAATTATATTATTTTCTTTTTGGCATAGATGAAGACTGAAAAATGTAAAATAAAAATAATTATAAATATTTAAACTCTAAATTCAGGGTAAACGCTACTATCTATCAAATCCCCTGATTTCATTCCATGTTTTTTCATTTTTTGTGAATGATCAGGATCCATTCCATAAGAGCGAAAGCTTACTCTTACATCATCTCCAAGCCACTGTGTGTTAAAAACTTTGAGGCTTTGCCCCGGCAACAAATTTCCACCACCACCATGAATGATGCGAGCGTTAAAAGCAACACAATCTCCAGCTTTCATGTCCCAACTTATCACTTTGTGTTTTTTTCTATCCTCATCAATGTTGGGAAGTAATTCCCATTCGTCAGAAAAGGTGACGTGGTTGACATTTTCTTTTTTTTCTGGATTGAGTTGACCAAAGTCTTGTTGTTTAAATTTTTTGCCACTTAGGTGCGATCCCGGTACAAAGGCAAGTGCACTCTGTCTACGAACATCGACTAGTGGCATCCAAATGCTCACTGTGTCCTGGCCTTCAACCGACCAATATGGCTCATCTTGATGCCAAGGGGTAGAAAATTTCACACCTTCTGATCTAACAAAAATTGCATCAAAAAAGAAATTAACTTTTTTGGTTCTTAGAAGCTGGCAAGCAATTTCCTTCATATTGCTGTTTTTGATAAAATTTTCATATTCAGGAATTCTACGCCAGTTATCAGAATCATACAAAGTGAATTGCCCTTCATCTTCTTTACTCCATATATGTTTGTTAGGGCCAGGGTCGTTGAGATTTTTTTTGATTCCTGATCTTAGCGAGTTTAACCAGTCATTCGAAAAAAAACTTTGTAAAAAGACCACGCCATTTTTATGAAAATCTTCTACCTCTTCTTCGGAAACGAAACGCTTCATATCAATTTTCTCTCAATTAACTGTTAAAATTTTTTATATATTATAACATTAATATACTCTTGCTATTTTTGTCATTCAAAATTTTTAACAGGCAATTTTTTTGCCTAAAAAATAGTTAGATTTTAAATAATGAAGGTTGGACATGTGACAATCAGAAGGATTATATAATTGCCATTTTAACAATTTATCTTTAGTATATTAATGTATTTATGTAATTTGATTACGTATTTTACCAGTTCCTTAAATTTTATGTTATTGGTAAACACAATTTAATAAACAGGGAGTGAATATAATGATTTCAATCGACAAACTGTCTAAACTTTACTCGACAGGAAAAATAAGCCGTAGAGACTTTATGCAGGGTGCAACTGCCATGGGGGTAACAGTAGCAGCTGCTTCAACAATGGCTTTTCAAGCGCAAGCATCAACACCAAAAAAGGGTGGAACTTTTAGATTAGCTATGGGTCATGGTTCTACAACGGATTCTTTAGACCCTGCTACTTATGAAAATGGCTTTTCAAATGGCATGGGTTACGCTTTAGGCAATCATCTCACTGAGGTTAAGGCTTCTGGCCAACTAGGTCCAGAATTGGCTGAAAGCTATGAATCTTCCGATGCTATAACTTGGCGTTTTAAAATCCGAAAGGGTGTTGAATTTCATAATGGTAAAACATTGACTGTAGATGATGTATTAGCATCTATAAATCACCATCGAGGTGAAGATAGTAAATCGGCTGCTAAAGGCTTGCTAAAACCAATCAAAGAAATGAAAGCGGATGGTGATTCTGTTGTTTTCGTTCTTGATGCAGCAAATGGAGACTGGCCTTATATTATGTCTGACTATCATTTAAAGATATTACCGGAAGTTGATGGTGTTGCTGATTGGGCTAGCGGAAATGGAACAGGTGGCTACAAGCTTGAAGTATTTGAGCCTGGTGTTAAACTTGAAGCATCTAAAAATCCAAATTACTGGAAAGAAGGAGCAGGTCACTTTGATTCCTTTATTCTTAGCTCAGTAATTGACCCAGTTGCTAGGCAAAATGCACTTATGAATGGCGAGGTCGATACAATCGATCGCGTTGATCCAAAAACAGTGAATTTGCTTTCAAAAGTTCCTTCAATCAACATTGTAGAGAACACTGGGACATTGCATTATACTTTTCCTATGCGATTAACTGTCGAACCTTTTGGCAATTATGATCTTCGTATGGCTTTAAAATGTGCCATAAAACGCCAAGAACTAGTGGATAAAATCTTGCTTGGGCATGGTGCGCTTGGTAATGACCATCCAATTTCTACCGCCAATCCTTACCATAATGCTGATTTGCCTCAAAGGGAATTTGATCCAGACAAGGCAAAGCATCACTACAAAAAATCTGGACATTCAGGAGCAATTCAATTGGCAGCAGCTGATGCTGCGTTCGCGGGCGCTGTAGATGCGGCTCAATTAATCAGTGCATCTGCCGCTGAGTGTGGAATAAATGTAGAAGTCTTTAGAGCACCTTCAGACGGGTATTGGTCTAATATTTGGAACAATGATGCCCATGGTTGGTCTGCTTGTTATTGGGGTGGACGTCCAACTGAAGATTGGATGTTCTCAGCAGCTTACACAAATGATACCGAGTGGAATGATACTAATTGGAAAGGTACAGAATCTTCAAAGAGATTCAATGAACTCGTTGTTTTAGCTCGCGCAGAACTTGATAAAAATAAGCGTAGAGAAATCTATTATGAATGCCAGTCACTGGTAAATGATGATGGTGGCTCAATGGTGCCAATGTTTGCAAACTATATTTTGGGCATTTCTGATAAGATTGGTCATGGACAAATGGCAGCCAACTGGGATGTTGATGGCGGAAAAGCTATGGAACGTTGGTGGTTTAAGTAAACATTATACCTTAAAATAGAAATTGCGGTTGATTTTTCGGCCGCAATTTTTTTTTATAAAGATAAACATTTAATATCTAAAATTAAGAGAGAAAAAAGACTGAATAGTAATATTGAAAACATAATTTCTAGTAACAAAATTTTTAGCGTTCAGGATGCTAAGATATTAGCAAAAAGAAGGCTGCCAAAATTGGTGTTTGATTTTGTAGATGGATCCTCTGGAAATGAAAAGTTATCTGAGATAAATAACTTCGCTATTGACCAAATAAGGCTTGACCCTCGAGTTCTTATTAACGTTGTAGAAAGATCACTTAAAAAAAATTTTTTAAATATTGAAAACGATTATCCTTTTGGTTTTGCTCCTATGGGCATGTGTAATCTTACATGGCCTAAAGCAGATAATATCTTAGCAATTGAAGCAAGTAAAAACAAAATACCAATTTGCACTTCCATGGCAAGTTCAACCTCCTTGGAAGAAATATTTAAACTTTCAAATGGCCGTGCTTGGCTTCAACTTTACATTGGCCAAGATGAAGATTTTGTTATGGAATTAATTAATCGAGCTAAAAATTGTGGGTATAAGGTAATTATTTTGACAGTAGATGTACCAGTACTCTCTAGAAGAGTTAGGGATGAAAGAAATGGGTGGAATGTTCCTTTCAAAATGGGATTAAAGCAATTTATTGATTTTGCACTTCATCCAAACTGGTCTTTAAGAACTCTAATTAATGGGGTGCCAAAGCCAATGAACTATGAAACCTCGAGTTCTGGAAAGGGTTTTGTGAGAAGTGAAAGTAGAGGTGTTAATGATTGGAAAACTCTAGAAAAGTTAAGAAAAAAATGGAAAGGTAGTTTAATTGTAAAAGGCGTCATGCATTCGGATGATGCAGTAAAAATTAAAAACGCAGGAGCAGATGCTGTTTATGTTTCAAATCATGGTGGGAGGCAGTTGGACAGTGCACCTGCATCTATTTATGCTTTGCCTTTAATAAGGAAAGCAGTTGGCAAAGACTTTCCTTTAATTTTTGATAGTGGAATAAGGGGTGGAGGAGATATTTTAAAAGCACTAGCTTTAGGCGCAGATTTTGTGATGCTGGGCAGGCCTTTAATGTATGCTATTGGAGCAGATGGTGCCACGGGGCTTAGAAAAATTTTAGATATAATTAAAGAAGATTTAAGTACTTCATTGGGTCTTGTTGGTTTGGATGATATTACAAAAGTTTCAAATTCAATTTTGGCAGAAGATTTTAAAAGTCGTCAAAGAAAAACGGTTCTATATTAGAGAGAATTAGATATGAATTATAATAAAAAAATAAGAGGAGGATCACTTTTAGCAAGAGCTTTGCATGATAGAGGTATAGAAAATGTTTTTACTTTATCAGGAGGTTTTTGCAACCCTGCTCTAGAAGGGTTCATGGAATGTCAAATTAATGTAATAAATTGTCCTCACGAGCAAATTGCAGGACATTTAGCAGATGGCCACACAAGGATAACAAGAAAACCTTCAGTTTGTCTTGTTGGACCAGAAGGTTTTGCTAATGCTGTACCTTCTATGATGGAAGCATGGGGAGAGCGATCTCCTGTAATATACATCACTGGATCTAGCACCTTAAAAAGACAAGGTTCAGGTGGGTTTAAAGAAATTGATGATGTATCAATAGCTGCGCCTTTGACGAAATACAGTGCTAGCATTACGGATGGGAACAGAATAAGAGAATTTGTTGATAAAGCTTATAGGATTGCTACCAATGGTTATCCTGGAGCTGTTCATCTTAGTGTTCCAGTTGATATCATGTTTTCTTCATT
The DNA here is from genome assembly GCA_964502335.1 of uncultured Rhodobacterales bacterium. Taxonomy (GTDB): domain Bacteria; phylum Pseudomonadota; class Alphaproteobacteria; order Puniceispirillales. The sequence continues at coordinate 5,992 of CAZCWO010000081.1, forward strand.
CCCAGAAAACGTGGGGCTTGAAGAGAGACCTTTTTCTCAAAATATCAAGCCCATAGTAAAAGCCTGGCCGGATCCAAGTCAATTATTGGATATTTTAAAATTATGCTTAGAATCTGAAAAGCCTGTATTGATTGGTGGTCATGGTGTGTGGTGGTCAAAAAATGAAAAAAAACTAGAAAATGTAGGGGATGCACTAAATATCCCTATTTTTAATATACCATATCATCAAAAGTTATTAGGTGAAGAGGCAAAATCATATATGGGTCTTGCAGACATTCACCAATACCCACCTTCTAAATTCGCACTGCATGAATCTGATTTAGTTCTAATGGTTGGTGGCAGATTAGACAATCAAATGAATTTTGGAAACCCGCCATTATTTCCAGCTACTACAAAACTTGTTTGCGTAAATGGTTCTCATGAAGAAATTGAATTTAATAGAGCCGCTGACTTTAATCTTTTATCTGATCCAGGTCCATTCTTTGATGCCCTTATTGAATTAAAAAATAATGGTAAATGGAGATTAAGTCGATCCTGGTTTGATTTGAATAAAAATAAAAGAAAAGAGTGGGTTGAAAAAACTCTTAGTGATTTAAATATCGAAACAAAGAAGGCAGAGAAAGAAGGGGAAAAGATTCATCCACTTCAGTTATCATTAGATGTTCAAGAAATCATGGGGAATGATGACTGGCTTGTGATCGATGGTGGGAATACTCATTTCTGGTCTGAAATAGCAATAAATATTGCAGGATGGAACGGAAAAAAACTTGGAGGAATACTTCATCCAGGAACATTTAGTATGTTAGGGGTTGGAGTATCATTTGCATTATCTGCAAAAAACACAAATCCAAAATCGAATGTAATTTTGATTAGTGGGGATGGGGCTTTTTTATCAGGAGGTCTATCAGTTGAGGCAGCTTTTCAAGAAAATAAACCGATAATAGTTGTCATCGATAATAACGGTGGACTTGATTGCATTTCTCAGCAACAAGAAAGATTATTCGAAAGTGGAAAACATTTTGCAACAGATTTTAGGGATATTCCATTTCATACAATGTTTGAAGGTTTGGGAGGTCACGGAGAGTTAGTTGCTAAACGAGAAGAGTTAGGACCAGCGCTTAAAAGAGCTATAGAAAGTGGAAAAACATCGTGTATAAATGTTAAAGCTAAAGGGGTTATTAGCCCAATCGTATTAGCGACAACAAATAAAAGAGATAAAGCATCCATCGAGTAGGGTACGTTTATGGCTATACTATCTTCACATCTTTTAAATTCAGTAAATGGTAAACATGCTGGAAAAGTTAATATTAAAATCTTTATAATTGATCAAAATGGTAATAAGGATATTTTTTTAAAAACTTCGACGGATATTGGTGGTCGTATGTCTGAAGAGTTTAGTTTGTCTGAAAAGGATAAAAGTTGTGAGTTTGAAATGGTTGTTGCGTCAGGAGAGTATTTTTCTAAAAGTAGTGTTGAGGTTTTAAGCGAGAGAATAGTTTCTGAAATAGTGATTAAATTTACTATGAAAGATAACAATAAAAAATATCATATTCCTATAATGATGTCTCCAAATAGTTATTCAGTTTGGTGGTCAGAATAGGAATTTGATTACAATGAGTGATACTGGGTTACAAATGTCTAGGCGGATAAGAAGGACGCCATTTACTGATAGCGTAGAAAATAGTGGGGTAACAGGTTTTACGGTTGTCAATCATATGCTTTTGCCTAAATCTTTTTCGTATACTGTTGAAGAAGATTACTGGCATCTTAGGGAAAATGTTCAAATATGGGATGTATCTTGCCAAAGGCAAGTGGAAATTTATGGCACTGATGCTGAGTTTCTTGTCCAAAAAATGACACCTCGTTACATAGGTGATCTTGCAATTGGTCAATGCCTATATGTGCCAATTATAGATGAAAATGCAGGAATGATTAACGACCCTGTTTTGTTGAAGTTGGAAGATAATAAGTATTGGCTATCTATAGCTGATTCAGACGTCTTGCTTTGGGCAAAGGGTTTGGCAATAGGTTTAAAATTGGATGTTAAGATAAAAGAACCTGAAGTTTATCCTTTAGCTATACAAGGTCCCAAGTCTGAAGATTTGATGGTTAAAGTATTTGGAAATAAAATTAAATCAATCAAATATTTTAATTTTGAAACGTTTGAGTTTTTAGGAGTTAATCAACTTATTGCGAGATCGGGATATAGCAAGCAGGGTGGTTTTGAAATCTATTTTAGAGGATTTGAACATGGTTGCCAAATTTGGGATACTTTATGGGAGGCGGGACAGGAATATAATATTAGACCTGGTTGTCCGAATCTTATAGAGAGAGTAGAAGCTGGGCTTTTGTCATGTGGAAATGAATTTACTCAAGAAAATAATCCATACGAATGTAATTTAGATAAATTTTGTTCAAAAGAGAGCGAACATGAATTTATAGGAAAGAGTGCTTTGACACAAATTAAATTAAAGGGAATTAGCAAAAAAATTAGAGGTGTTATTTTTGATGGAGATCCTTGTCCCCCCTGTTCGAAGCCTTTCCCAGTTTTTTCTAATGATAAAGTGAAAATTGGGCAGATAACGTCTGGTATATATAGTCCGAGGATAAAAAGAAATGTTGGCCTCTCAATGATCCTAAGGGATTACTGGTCTATTGGAAGTGAAATCTTGGTAAATACAAATGATAATCTCATTAGGAAGGGCATCATAACAGAACTACCAATTCCATAACCGTTAAACTGGGGTGTCAACTCCATCATTGCCTTGGTATAAGTCGATCCCTTTTTTGGAATTTCTTGTCAATGCTGCAGCTTGATATTTTCTCATAGTATCATAAAGTTTTAGATCTTTTTTTGAAAACAAATCTTTTGCTGGTTCATATTTAATAAAGTTATTATATCTATCTTTGCCTCTAGCTTGAATGGCATAATC
>CAZCWO010000082.1:0-8886 GCA_964502335.1 uncultured Rhodobacterales bacterium
CAAAAAAACACTTGAAGAAACTATTAAAAAAAGCATTATTAGTAAAAATGTTATTTTTGAAGGCTTTGTTTCGGAGACAAAGAAATCAAAATTATTTTCAAATTCAGATCTTTTTTTAATGCCTGGATATATTGCAAAAAAATCAGTGGAGGGTTTTGGTATTGTTTATACTGAAGCAGCAAGTTATGGAATACCGTCAATTGGTGGAATAGATGGAGGTGCACCAGAGGCGATTATTAATAATAAAACTGGCTGGTGTGTTGACCCAAAAAATAAAGATAAATTAAAAGCAACTCTTTTAGAAGTTTCAACAAATAAATTTTTGAGAGAAAAATATGGTAAAAACGCAAAAAAAAGCTTTGATGAAATTTTTTCTGGAACTATTGCTTTTGATCGTTTAAACAATTTGTTAAAAGAATTAAAAAAACAGCCAACTTAATTCAAACTTCCATGTTAAGTTTTTTCAAATAATCTTTTTCCAGAACATAACACTGCAACACTTAAAGGAAACCATGTAAAAATATTACCAGTTTGAGCAAAAAAGTCCCCGTTTTGTGCAATTGGAAAGAAAAAAATTACAGGTATTACCCAAAAATAAGACACTTGAGATAAACTTCTAACATAGCAAAATTTAGATATGGAATACGCAAAGTATAGAAGAGCAAATGGGCCCACAAACCCTGTTTCTGCTAACATTTGTATATAGTAATTATGAGGATGATTTTGACAAGATATATTTTGATTAATAACATTTTTAACACTATCACATATTTCGGCCATATATGCTGGACCTATTCCTGTTAAAGGATTTTGAAAAAAAATGTTTATTCCAGAAAACCATACCGCCCAATAATCACTGTTTTTGACATCAGTTAAGTTTAGAAATAAGCCTGAGGTGTATCTAGAAATTTTTCCTTGTACAATTTCATTTTCTGATTGTCCTAGTAAAAGAATAATTAATCCTAAAATTATTATAATTGATAGTGGAGAAATAATTTTCATTGTCTTTGATGATGAAAAATAAAAAACAATCATCATTGACGTAATTAAAATTATAAAAGACATTCTTTCTGCAGTTAAGAAAACATAATAAGCAGTAAAAAATAAAATTAATAAAGAAGTAATTCTTATAGAAAGTTTTTTGCTAAACAAAACAGTAGAAAATAAAATAGTTGCAGGTAATAAAGCCTTAGCAACATAAGAGCCTGGTATTTTGTTAGAAAATGGCCACATCAACCTATCTTTGTTAAAAAAAATGGCTTCTGTATATCCTATAATCAACATTACAATTAATGAAAAAGTAATTGATAAAAGAATTAGCTCACAATATTCTTTTTTATCTTTAAAAAAAACTTGTATCGCTAATAAAAACAGGGGGAATCTTAACCAAGCCAATGTTTCAGACAAGCAAAAATAAGCGTCTTGTGAAAAACATGATGAAATTAAAAACAAAAAAACTAAAATAAAAAGACTTTTCATCCAAGTAAAACTTGTCCAAAAAATATTTTTTGTAATTATAGAATAACTAATAAAAGTTATAACAATAGTTGTAAGCCATAAATCTGATAAAAAACGACCTGACATAAATATCATAGGTCCTAACAACCAAAAAATAAGTAAAAACTTTTCTGGTGTTTTTAAACTTTTTACAAATTCAAAATAGTGGTTAATCATCTCAATCCTAACCTAAGATTAAATTTCTTCTAACCAAATTTAACTTTTGACTGCTAAATTTTGATGATAGGGAATAGTTTTTCCATGCTTTTTTTTGAAGAAATACACGAAAGTTATTATCTTCAATTAATTTAATCAAAGCTGAAGAAATAGAGTTTTCTGAAACATCATCTAAAAGCAAAGCTTTATCTTTTGCAATCTCAGGAATTCCACCTCTATTTGAAGTGATCACAGCACAACCAGCAGCCAACCCTTCTATCACACTTAAAGATAATGGTTCTTGCCATTTTGATGGAACGCAGCATATAGAACATCTCTCTAAAAGATTTTTAACTTCATCATTTGGTTTTTCTCCTAAAAACAAAAGATTTTTATTTTTCTTTGCTATTTCTTTTATATTTAATGAAATATTCCTATCTGGTCTTCCAAATATGATCGCCTTCCAATCTGGATATCTAGGTAAAACAAAATTTAATGAATTTAATAATTCAATAATGCCTTTGTCATCATTAAGTCTACCAGAAAAAACTATGATTTTTTCTTTCTGAGGAAACTTATTTAACCATCTATCAATTCCATTGTGAATTGTAGTAATTTTATTTGAATTTTCATCAATTTTAAGACCAGATAAATAACAAGATTTAATGTAATTACTGACTGTTATAATAGCATCAATTTTTTTTAATAAATTTTCTCTTTGGTCTTTTGTTTTTAAACTTCTCATATTTCTTGGATCGTTATGTAAATATAAAACAAACTTTGTGTTTTTATATTTTTTTCCAAAATATTTTAAATAAATTGGTCGGTTATGTATTTCAATTATTTTTGGAACCCCTATTTTAAAATGTAATTTTTTTAATTTATAAATATATGACCAACCTTTACCCAAGAATGATAAAAAACCAGACTTTAATTGATAATAATTCTCTAATTCTACATCTCTTTTTTGGTTTGAGCCAAACACCCTCTCATTTAACAACTCGTTTTGATAATAATTATTGTTAATTACTACAGACGCCACTGGACCTTTTTTTGAATTTGAACATATTTCGTTATGAGGTAAAATAATATCAATCATTTTTAAAATTTTAACTTATACCTAAATTTTTACTTTTAATTTTTTGGAATTAGATGCCACCATTCACCTAAAAAACTTCTACCCTCACATAAAGCCAATGATCTTTTTATATCATTCATCTTAGCTAAATATGAGCTATTAGTTAAATCTTGTTTTTTACCCTTAATAATTTCTATACAAAAGTGCTTAAGGATTTTATTTTTAAATTGTTTTATTTTTTTATTATCTATAAAATCCGTGTAATGAATTTCAATTATAACATTTAAATTATTTAAAAATTTTAGGGTTTTTTCATTGAAAAGCCTAAATTCACTTCCTTCAATATCACAAAGAATTAAAAAATCACCTTTTTTAGGTTTTTTTTTAAAAATTTCATTAAATGAGTTTTCATTAAATTCTTCAAATATTTCCAATCGGTTTAAAACATTATTATCATTAGCATTTAATTTAAGTGAATTTCTCAATTCTAAAGATGTTTCAAAAGCAATAGATTTATCAAAAATGTTATTTACTAAAACCCCTAATGCAAAATAACCGTCTGCAGAGCCAAGATCTAAAAATGTTTTAATTGAATTATTTTTTTGAATTTCAACTATCAATTCTTGAATTTCACGTTCATATTGTCCTAAAACTTTACTTCCAATTATTCCTTTTCCCCAAGAAAGTCTTTTCGAAAGCTTCAAGTTTTTAAATGGGCCATCTGTAACCACATAATTGAATTTTTTAGCAATTTCATTACTTAACATTTTTTGGTATTTTTTTGTAAGTTTATAAAAAATTTCTAAAATTAAATCTTTGAACATAAGTTAATGTAAATTTAGCATTATGATATTGTTGGTGATAATAACTAATAGTATTAGCATTAAAACAAATGAAAAAAAACTTTTTAACTAGAATTAAATAAGACTTAAATGGTTTTTTACAAAAAAATTACTTTAAAACTAAAAATGAGCACTGACTATGGTTTTTATAACCAGTAATTTGAAAGACATCAGTAAATATTGAATGGTGTTTTATTTTTTTTAAAATATCAAAATTCTTTAAATTGTCTAATATAATTTCACCTGATCTATTTCTAGAAAACCAAGAAATATTACTCTCATCATAGAATTTTTCTTTGATTTCAAATAACATATTTATAGTTGGTATTGGAGGCCATCCATCAGAATGAAGATTCAAAAAACTTAAGTCATCATCAAACATATTAAACTTAACTTTATTTTCTATTGAATAATTTAGTCTATCTAATTGCGAGACATGATCATCCCAAAAAGCAAAAACTTTTTTACCAATAAATTTTGGTGGTGAATCAGAAATATCACAATTATGATAATTTCCCTTTTTAGATTTATAAATTAAATTATCAAAACTTATGTCATAGCAATGCATCTTACAATTTTTATTGGTAGCCTTGTCAATAATATATGAAGTAAATCCTTTCATCAATCCAGACTCAATAACATCCGTGGGTTGAATGATTTTTAGAATACAAAACAAAAAAAGGCTTTCATTATATCCAAATCCACTCCCCAAATCTCTTATTGGTGACTTGTAGTACACCACTTCAAATTCACTGATAAATTTCTTGATTTCTGTTTCAGAAATTTGAAAATTAAATTTAGACAGATATTCAATTAGTACTTTACTTAACTTTTTGTTACGTAAATCAATTAATTTTCTATTTAACAAATATGAGTTATAACTGATATCTTCATTAGAGTTTTTTGTTATAATTGAAACTTTAATTTTATATCCAATAAAGTTATATAAAAATAATTTTAACTTTTTAAAACCTTCAATTAAAGAATTATTTTTTTTTGGTACGGAAAAAAAATTATTCCAATGATTTGTATAGGTTTTTTTTTTGTAAATATCAAATTTCATTTTAAAGAATTAACTTATAAGAAGTAAAGATTTTAAACAACAAACTTTATTATTACAATTAAATTTATTTTAAATAAAGGCATTTTTTGGAACATATAAACTATTAATTTTTAAAAATTAATAGTTTAAAAAATTTCTAATTAAAATTATTAAAATAAATGTAAAAATGCCTGCCACCCAATCATCCATCATGACACCTGTTGCCCCCTTTAAGTTTTCTACCTTCTTAATAATTCCAGGCTTAAGAATATCTAAAATCCTAAAAAGAATAAATCCTAATATATTAAATAATAACGAAGTACCAGCAGCTGAAGATGCTATTAACTGCCCTGAAAATTCATCAATCACTACTTCACTTGGATCTTTGTTATTTGATTTTTTGATGTATACATTAGTTGAAAACCAACCCGCTATGCCAGATAAAATTGCTAACAATAAAGTGATTTCAGAACCAAAAAAGTTGTTAATTAAAAACCCAATTATGGCTGCAAAAAATGAACATAAAGTCCCCTGCGCAAAAGGGAATAGACCTAATGGCCATACATTTGAAACTAATTTTGCAATGGTGAAATTAATTTTTTTCATACGTTAAATATCAAGTTTTTTAAATTTGCTTATAAAGAAATTAAGGGTCTATTTGATTTTTTATATTATTAATACATTATTAATGAAAAATGAAAATTCAATTATAGATTTTAGGAACTTATTTTGATAATAAATGATAAAAAAATTGTCTTATCAAAACTAAAAATATATGAGAGTATTATTTTTGCAAATGTTAGAGATAATAAAACAAATATACCAGAATTATCAAAATTTTTTAATTACAAGAGGTTTTTTCAGATTTGGTGTTGTCAAGTAAATAAAAAGAGTTGCAGTAGTTCAATTTTACAAAAGTACAAAAATTTATTTTATAGATACTTTAATTTTCTGGATTATAATCTTTAACTATTCTCTTTAATAAATTTTTAGTTCTTAATATATTGTCAGTATTGTTGTCTTCATTAAATTCTGCAATTGCTTTTATAATTTTTCTTAACGGCTCAAATTTCTCATTTATTTGAATAATTTTAGGATGCTCAGTTTTTTCACTTGAATTGCCTATCATTAGTTCTTCAAATAATTTTTCACCGGGCCTTAATCCAACTATTTTAATTTCAATATCACCATCTTGATCTTGAGAAAGTTTCCACTTCAATCCTGAAAGTTCTACCATTTTTTTTGCCAAATCAATAATCTTGACTGGTTTTCCCATATCTAAAACAAATAAATTGCCACTTAAATTGTCACTTTTAATGGCGGATGCTTGAATAACTAGTTGAGCTGCCTCCTGTATTGTCATAAAATATCTGGTCATTTCTTTATGAGTTAATGTTATCGGACCACCAGATTTAATTTGCTCTGTAAATAATGGCAAAACTGATCCGCTAGATCCAAGGACGTTACCAAATCTAACAGTTGAAAATTTTATTTTTTTGTTGTAGTTCTGTTCATAACTTTCTTCTGAATAAGCTTGAACAATCATTTCAGAAATTCTCTTCGTGGCACCCATTACATTTGTCGGCCGCACTGCTTTGTCGGTTGAAATATGAACAAAGTTTTTTACATTTGAACTAATTGAAGCTTCTATGGATGAGAGAGTGCCAATAACATTGTTTCTAAATCCCTCTATAATATTTTTTTCTACAATTGGAACATGCTTATAAGCAGCTGCATGAAATAATATATCTATTTTATATTTTCTTAATATATTTAATAATTTTTGTTTATCACATACATTTCCTAAAACAAAAATCGTTTTAGTTTTATCTAAGTTTAATCGATTTTTAAATTCTTTTTCTATCTCATAAAGCGCAAATTCACTCAGTTCTAATAAAACGATCGTTTTTGGTTTTAAATCTATTATTTGTCTACTTAATTCTGAACCAATTGTGCCGCCTGCTCCTGTAACTAATACATTTTGTCTTTCAATATTACATGCTAGTAAATTATGAATTGGTGGAACTTTTTCTCTTCCCAAAATATCTTCTATATTAATGGGCTTTCTATCCTCTATTTTAAAGTTGCCTTTAGCAATTTCTGTAATTCCTGGGATTGTACTTACTTTAATAGGATATTTACTTAAATTCTTTATAATAAATGATTTTTGTTTTTCTGTTAAAGAAGGAATTGCAATTAATACTTCACTAATTGACAAACTATCTATTAAATTTTTAAGAACTTCAATTTTAAAGACTTTAAATCCATAAATAAACTTTCCTTGAATGCTTTTATTGTCGTCAATAAAAGCACAGACATTCAATTCCTTACTAAAATTCAAGGCCGTTGCTAACTGAATACCAGCATCTCCTGCGCCATATATTAAAATATTTTTTCTTACATAAGAGCCATGAAAAATACTATCTTGAATCAACCAATAAATTTGTCTTGCAACTATTCTAGAGCTTCCAATTAATAAAACCGAAATAAGCCAATTTATAATGCATAGAACAAGAAATCCACTAAAGTACTCGTTTACTTTATATATAGTCCTATCATCTTGATTAATGAGAACAGAACCACTTGCATCAACATTGATATAATATCCAAAAATAGTCCAAATTATCATATATAATGACACAGCATAAAATATATGCATAAAGGCTTTTATACCCATATAACGAACTATTGATTGATACAAACCTAAAAGATAAAAGATTGGAATTGATAAAAATGGGGCAATATAAACTAACTTTTCAATATCACCATCTGGCCAAAACCATGAAGCTTGTCTTAAACTATATGAAAATAATATTGCAAATTCTAGAATAACAATATCCGCAAAAACCATTATAAACTGTTTTTGTATTCTCGATAAATTATTTGCCCAACTAAGTAAAATTTTAAAAATCATTTTACTAAATATCTTTAGAATCAATAATGCTATTTATTAATTTAATAATTGTCATATTATTTTTCCTATTAGAATTAATTAAATTATAATATATCTTCTTTTTTTGCTACTTTGATAAAAGTTAAGGCAATTATTTTAATGTCAAAATAAATACTGTTTTTGTTCAAATATTCAAAATCATAATTAACCTTTTCTATAGATGAAATATTATCTCTTCCATTTACTTGTGCCCAACCAGTAAGACCGGGTGTTAACAAATGTATATTTTTTTCTGTCCTCATTTTTATCAAATCATGTTGATTGTAAAGTGCAGGCCTTGGTCCCACAAAGCTCATTTCCCCTTTAATAATGTTCCAAATTTGGGGCAATTCATCTAAACTAGTTTTTCTTAAGAACCTCCCTAGTTTTGTAATATAATTTTGTGAATCCGCGAGTAAATCAGTTGCTAACTCTGGGGTTTCTTCATACATACTGCGAAATTTTGGCATTAGAAATATTTGATTGTTTTTACCTATACGTTTAGACCAATAGAGAGCTTTTCCAGGAGAAGTAATTTTAATTAATAAATAAATAATCAGAATTGGAATTAATAAAATAAATAATGCTAACAAACAAAATACTAAATCGAAATTTCTCTTCATATAAAGTTTTTAATACCTTCATTAAGCGTTTATTTAGATTTCCACAAATATTTTTTGGTTTGTTCCTTTTTATCAATTTGAAGTGAATACAACAACTTTTTAATTAGATCTTTTCTTTTGAAAAGAGTAAAAATAATTTTCAACATGACAACTGGCAGTGGAAATATTCTAGCGTTATATTTATATTTAGAATTATAATAGCAAATATTCTTTGCTAGTTCTGAAAGAGATAAATCTTCACTGTATGCAACAATAATAATCTGGTTATCTGTAATTTGTTTTTCTGAACAATAAATTATGAAATCTAAATGATTATAAATACTAATTAAACTTATTAACAAAGCATTATACTAATAATACTTATATATATTTAATTATTGATTAGATGAGTAGATTAAATAATTGTTTAGAAAACAAAAAATACAATGGTATTCCTATATGGTTTATGAGACAAGCTGGAAGATATCTTCCTGAATTTGTTGAGATAAGAAAAAAAAATCAAGATTTTTTAAAATTATGTTTTAACCAAGATCTATCTACTCAAATATCACTACAACCATTAAAAAGATTTGATTTAGATGCTGTGATCTTATTTTCTGATATTTTAGTTATTCCTTTCGGCCTTGGTCAAAATGTTCAATTTGAAAAAGGTTTTGGACCCAAATTAGAAAAAGTTAATCTAGAAAAAATTATTAATACAGATAAAAAAGATTTTT
>CAZCWO010000083.1:0-8560 GCA_964502335.1 uncultured Rhodobacterales bacterium
AAAAAGAAATGTTATAGAAAAAGGAATCTTAAAGGGTTGGCTGCTAGATTTAGCTTCATCTAGACAGTTAGATCTTAACCCAACAGGCAATGCAAGAAGAGGTATTGGGGGACCCGCATCACCAGGAACATCTAATTTTATGATTTCACCAAGTAATATTCCACCAGAAAAATTGAGAAATGATATTAAGTCAGGCCTATATGTCACGGAGCTAATTGGATCTTCAGTAAATCTAATAACCGGTGATTATTCAAGAGGGGCATCTGGCTTTTGGATTATTGATGGTGAAATAACTGACCCAGTATCTGAAATAACTATAGCTGGCAATTTAAAAGAAATGTTTTTAAATTTATCTGCAGCTAATGACTTAGATACATCTCATTCAATGATGGCGCCATCATTAAGGGTTGAAAAAATGATGGTTGCAGGAAACTAATAACATGATGCAAATCGAAGAAAGTTATGCTGAATGGAAACATCGAATATTTATTGATCACGGTTTTCTCAGGGCAATTTACCCCAATTACTGGGCAATTGATAAAGAATTATATAGATCAGCACAACCTTCTCCATCACTTCTTTTAAAATGCAAAAACGACGGCATTAAAACAATTATTAACTTAAGGGGATCAAGAGATGACTTGGTTGACCAAATGGAAAGAAGAGTATGTAAAAATTTAAAATTAAATTTAATCGAATTTAAATTACATTCAAGGGGGGCGCCTACTCTTGATCAAATTAATTACTCACAGAGATTGTTTAATAAAATAGAATATCCAGCATTAATACACTGCAAATCAGGGGCTGACAGAACTGGAATTATGGGTACTTTATATCTGATTCACAAAGGGATTAATGTCAAAAAAGCTAAAAATCAATTATCATTTAAATATTTACATATTAGATACGCAAAATCTGGAATTTTAGACCATTTTTTTGATAATTTCATATCATATTCTTCAAAAGGTGGGAAACTTTCATTTTGGGATTGGTCTAAAGTTATCTATGACCCAAATCAACTAAAAACCTCTTTTAAATTAAATCTTTTTCAAAAACTTTTAGATAAAATTTTGGGAAGAGAATAAAAATTTTTAACCGGAGAAAAACTGTAGTCTACAAAGGTTAGTGTATACACCATCTTGAGAAATTAGACTATCATGAGATCCACTTTCAACAACTTTACCTTCATCTAACACAATGATTTTATGAGCTTTTCTAACTGTAGAGAGTCTATGCGCTACTACAATTGTGGTTCTGCCCTTAGATAATTGATCCATAGCTTGCTGTATCTTATTCTCTGACTCTGAGTCAAGTGAACTAGTGGCTTCATCTAATAATAAAATAGGCGCGTCTCTTAAGAATGCTCTTGCAATAGCAATTCTTTGTTTTTGACCACCAGAGAGTAAATTGCCTCCAGTTCCAATTCTTGTTTCATAGCCTTTTGGCATTGACTGAATGAAGTCATGAGCAGCTGCATTTTGAGCAGCATTAATTATTTCATCAAAACTTGAATTCTGACTCCCAAATTTAATATTATTCTTAATTGTATCATCAAACAATGTTGCGTCTTGAGACACTAAAGCAATTTTTGATCTTAATGAAGAAATTTGTATATCCTTTAATTCTTGATCGCCTATATAAATTACACCTTGAGAAACTTCATAAAATCTCTCTATAAGTCCTAATAAAGTAGTTTTCCCTGCTCCAGACGCACCGACAATTGCTGTTACTTTTCCTTTTTCAGCTGTAAATGAAACATTATTTAGTATTTTTGTTTTGCTATACTTAAATGAAACACTTTCAAATTGGATATATTCATTTCCAGAAGAAATCGGTTTTGATGATTTTGTTGAAGCAATTTTTGGCTTTTGGTCTATTAATTCATAAATTCTCTTTGTTGCTGCTATACCTTCCTGAACAACCGAATTAAAACTTCCTAAGCCTCTGGCAGGTTGAATCATTAAAAGCATTGCTGTTATGAACCCTGCGAAATCGCCTACACTAAAATCAACATGACTTATTCTCCAAGCTCCAGAAATTATTACTATCGAAATTGCGATCCCACCTAAAATTTCCAATATTGGCTCAACCCTTGCTCTGCCAACTATCAATTTCATCAATCTCAGAAATAATTGATTGAAATTATATTTACTTCTTTCTTTTTCATAGCTCTCTAAATTATAAGCTTTAATAATTGGCACGTTAGCTATTGTTTCAGATAGTTGGGAAATAAGGGTTTCCATGTGATTTTGTAAATTATAACTCGCTTTTCTCTGATCAAGCCCAATTTTAACTATTGGATAGATTGCAATTGGAAAAACACAAACCACTAAAAAAGCTAGAAACCAATCATACCAAACCATTAAACAAATCATTGCTATTAAAGTTAAACTGTCTTTGACAAAAGAATTTGCAACCCTAACCAAAGCATCTCTAATTAAATTTAAATCATTTACGATTCGTGACACAAAGTGCCCTGGTGGTTGTGCTGTAATCAACGCCAAATCTGAATCAATTAGTCTTGATGTCATTTGGTATTGAATTTCTTCAATAATGGAAAAAACTAGTTTGTTGACAACTTGAATCTGCCTATAAACTGCAAAGGCTTTAGTCAATGAAATTAAAACTATAATTCCAGCAAGTTGATATAACAAAGTGGTATTTCTATCTTCTAAAGCGTCAAATACCCAACCAATTAAAGCTGGGTAAAGAGCGAAACTAATTGCTACTAATGCTAATAGTATCAAACATAATGTTACTAAAGATTTTCTGGGTCTAATATAATCATTCCAAAATCTTATCATTAAGTTTTTTCCTGATAAAATTTTTGTTTTGGGATCTATCATTTTTAAAACATAGTAACTAAAGTTGATTTACATTAATTTAATAAAGATAAATTGAACTATCTAATCTAAACTAAAAATTTTATATACATTACAATTGATATGATAAAACTTTTTTTTGAATGTTACAAACATGATCAAAAGATTAACTAAGACCACTATCGGCAAATCAATCCTTTCTCCTGTGATTGCTGCTGTAATTAAATTACTTTCTCTATCCATTAAATGGAAAATATTAAACGAAGAAAATAAATTAAAGGCTTTTGAAGATAATGAACCTATTATTGTTGTGTTTTGGCATGAAAGAATTGCTGTCATGAGTAAAATTTGGCCAATGGAAAAACCACTTGCAATGCTTCAATCACCTCATTCTGATGGCCAATTAATTGCTAAGGCTATTAATCATCTTGGCTTCCAAACTGTCTGGGGTTCAACTAACCGAAATGCAGTTGGAGGTATTATAGGTCTTATTAAAAAAACAAAAAAAGGTATTAGTATTGGAATAACCCCTGATGGACCCAGAGGTCCAGCATTAGAATGCAGTAAAGGTCCGGTTGCAATAGCTAAAATCTCTGGTCTAAAGATTATACCAATTGCTTGGTCTACCTCAAATTTTTGGAGACTAAACAATTGGGATAAATCTTTAGTTCCTAAACCCTTTTCCAAAGGAATTTGGGTATGGGGAGAACATATCAAAGTACCTAAAAATTGTTCAAAAGACGAAATAGAAATCTATACACAAAAACTCAGTAAAGCTCTTAATTTTTATACAAAGCTAGCTGATAAATATTTCGGACATGAATAATGAATTCAGTTAAATCAAATTATTTTATTAATTTATATAATTTGGCATGGTTTTTTTTAACCCCATTTATACCTTTCTGGATATATTCCAGAGTCTGGAGAGGTTTAGAGGAAAAGTCGAGAGTTAAAGAAAGATATGGTTTTCCGTCAATAGGAAAAAATAAATCTGATAAGTTAATTTGGATACATGTTGCTAGTTTAGGAGAAAGCGTTTCAGCTAGCGCTCTTTCTAAAGGATTGAGAGAGAATGGGTATAAGGGCCAAATTTTAATTACTTCGGGATCTAAAACATCCGGAAATTTTTTAAATAATATTACAGATATCATTCATCAATATCACCCATATGATAATTCAAACTGGGTTAAACGTTTCTTAAAGTTTTGGGAACCAGACGCATTAATAATGATGGAATCTGAAATATGGCCTAATTTTATTCTTAATTCTTGGCTCTTAGGAATTCCTGTAATAATGGTCTCCGCACAAATTTCAGAGAAAAGTTTTATGAGATTAAAGTTTCTGGGTTTAAAAAATACAAAATATATTTTTGAAAAGTTTGATATAATTTTAACTGTTGATGAAATACAAACAATAAAATTTAAACGACTAGGTGCTAAAAATGTTTCTACATCTGAAACGTTAAAAGCATCTTTTCCACCTCAAGCTACTAATAAAGAATTGTTAAAGATTTTTAAACATAACCACCATAATAAAACTATTATTCTTGCTGCTTCAACCCATGATGGTGAAGAAGAAATTTTGTTAAATTGCGTTAAAAAGTTAAACAGAAATAATTTTAATGCTTTACTCATCATAGCTCCAAGACATGTCGAAAGAGCAAAAGAAATTAGTGACCTCCATGGTTTGAATATTAAACTTAAAAGTAATGGGGACATTCCTCAAACTGAAGACCAGTTTTGGATTTGTGATACTTATGGTGAAATGGCAACTTTGTACTCAATTGCTGATATAGTTTTTATGGGAGGGTCACTACTGCCACATGGAGGCCACAATCCTTCTGAACCATGTTATTATAATTCATCAATTTTAATTGGTCCTTATACTGAAAAATGCCAAAAATTAGTTTCTGAGATGCTTGAAAAAAATGCATTGATTAAATTAAAGAGCAACTCTTTAGAAGAAATTTATCAAGTTATAAAACAAATAATTACTGATGATCATCTCAGAAAAGACTTAACAGAATCAGCTTCATTGTTAACTAAAGAATGGAGCGATCGAAGAAAAAAAATAGCTAATCAAATAACAGGGTTGTTCCTTTAATATATTATGCTTCAACCAAAATTTTGGAAAACTAAAAATTTTATTTCTCATTTATTGATACCAATGAGTTTAATATTTTTACTTTTAGGAAAAATAAAAAAACTATTTGAAAAAAATTATAAATCAAAAATACCTGTGATATGTGTAGGAAATATAACAATAGGCGGATCAGGAAAAACCCCTACTGTTTTATACATAGCTACCTTGTTAAAAAAATTAAATTATAAATCTATAATATTGCTAAAGGGATATGGCGGCGCGCTTAAAACTCCAACAAAAGTAGGTCCCAAAAATACATCTAGTGAAGTAGGAGATGAAGCGATTTTACATTCTAAATTTAATGAAACCTGGATTTGTAGGTCGAGGTGGAAAGCAATAAAAAACATAGAACGATTAAATAAATGCAATTTGATTTTAATGGATGACGGAATTCAAAATAAATCAGTTTTACAAGATTTAAGAATTTTAGTTTTTGATGGAAATGAGGGAATCGGTAATGGAAGGGTAATCCCTTCTGGGCCTTTAAGAGAAAGATTTGAAAATGGTTTAACAAATATTGATATTGCAATTATTGTAGGAGAAGACAGAAACAATATTTCAAAAAAAATATTAAGAATAAATAACAGGGTCAAAATTTTTAAATCAAATTTTGACCCAGATATTAAGACTATTAATTATTTGAAAGGGAAAAATATTATAGCTTTTTCAGGCATTGGCTTCCCAAAAAAGTTCTTTGCTACATTAAAAGATAAAAAATTAAATTTAATAGAAACGATATCTTTTCAAGATCACCATAAATACCAGAAAAGTGAATTGGAAGATTTAATTAAAAAAAGTGAATTGAAAAATGGACAATTAGTTACAACTGAAAAAGACTTTGTAAAAATTAACGAAATAGATCAAAGTTTAAATAAACAAATCACTCAACTTCCAGTCAGACTTAAAGTATTTAAAGAAAAAGAACTAATTGAAGAATTGACAAAAGTTTTATATGAAAAAAAATTATATTAGAAAATTTTTTGAGAAAATAATTTTTGAACCTTTTCAAGGAATTTTAGCGATAATTTTATTTTTTTCTTTCTGGTGTTTAAACCCAAAACTTTCCAGTTGGATAGGGGGAAAGCTAGCTTTACTTATTTCACCTATTCTTCCTCAAAATAAAAGGGCTTTTGATAATATAAAATTAATTTATCCTAACTTGTCAAATAAAGAACAAAGAAAGATTCTTAATCAATCAATTGAGAATTTAGGTAGGAACGCTGGTGAATATCCTCACTTAGGACAAATAGGTAAGTTTATTAACGTGAAGGGAAAAGAAAACCTCCCAGGCAATGACCAACCTTTTATTTTCGTAGCAGCTCATCTAGCAAACTGGGAGCTCACCCCCTATCCTGGATTAACAATAAATAGACCTGTGATGAGAGTTTATAGAAAATTAAATGCTCCTTTAGCAGAATGGATTCTTAGAAAAAAAAGATCCCCTTTACCTGGAGAAGTAGTTCCAAAAGGAAATCATGGAGCAATGAGAATGTTATCTGTTTTACGTTCTAAAGGTATCGTTCTTCTTTTGTCTGACCAAAGATTAAATACTGGAATAAAAATTAATTTCATGGGGCAACCAGCAAACACCTTAACATCACCAGCTATCATGGCATTAAAATTGACCTGCCCTATAATTCCTTTGCAGATCATTAGAAAAAAGGGTTGTTTATTTGATATCATTATTCACCCTCAATTAGACTTAAATAAATTTAAGGGAGACAAGGAAAAGCGTGTCAAAAACATAATGATTGAAATTAATAACCTTTTAACATCTTGGGTTGATCAAAACCCTGGTCAATGGTTTTGGCATCACCGAAGATGGAAGATTTAGGTATTGAATTATTTATTTAATTTTATATCAAGGATATTTGCTTTAGCTTTCCCATCACTAAATGTAAGGTTTATTTTTTGATTATTTGATAAATGTTTTAGTTCAGTAATTTTTTCTCCACTGTTTGTTTGCAAGTAAACAAAACCCCTCATAAAAACTTTTGATAAGTCACTGTTATTTAACAATCTATCGATACTCTTGAGTTTATCATTCTCGATATTAATTATATTATTGATTGATTTTCTTATATAATTATAATTTACGATGATTTCTTTGTTATAAAACTCAAGGATAGATTTGATCATTTTAGGGTTTATTCCATTTGCAATTTCAAGATAAGTAAACCAATGAGAATTTAATTTTGTAGTAATAACCGATGAAGACTTATTAAAAATGTTTTGAATTTTTCTTTGAACATTAAAAAATATCTTTTCTGGGCTCCCTAATTTATTTTTGAGGGATAAAAAACCAACCACTTTGTTAGAAAATAAGTTTTTCATCAGATTTTCTAATTCACTACTTTTTAAGTCTAGCCTTTGATTTGGTGGTGATAAAAAATGCTCTGATTTATCTATCATTCTTGCGTAAAAGGATATCATTTCTAGTTTTTCATCTATTTTATTTTTTATAGAATATGTAATCCTTTTACTATTTTCATGAACTCTTGAAATAACTTCAGATTTAAAAGGCGTAGCCATTACTGCAGCTTTAGTTGGTGTTGGAGCCCTTAAATCTGAAGCATAATCTATCAAAGTAGTATCAGTTTCATGGCCTATTGCAGAAATAATTGGTAATTTACTTGAAAAAACTGACTTGACAATAATTTCTTCATTAAATGCCCATAAATCCTCTACACTCCCTCCTCCTCTAGCAATGATTAAAACGTCTGGTTTTGAAGAATTATTACGTTCAATATTGTTAAAATATTCTATGGCTTCAGAGATCTTCTTAGCTGCATTTGATCCTTGAACAGGTACAGAAAAAACTATCACTTTGCTTGGCCATCTTTCTTTTATTGTATCTAAGATATCTTCAACCACAGCCCCTTGAAGACTAGTTATTACTCCAATGCATTTTGGATAACTAGGAACAGATTGCTTTAAATCACTATCGAAATAACCTTCTGAGAAAAGTTTTTTTCTTCTTTCTTCTAATTGTTTTAATAGTGCTCCCTCTCCAGCAATTTCTATACTAAATACATTAATTTGATAAGATGACCTACCGGGATATGTTGTTAATTTTCCACTACAAATTACTTCCAAACCTTCCTCTGGTTTTAAAGAAACACTATCTAAGTTCCATTTCCAAATAGTTGCATTTATGATGGACATATCATCTTTTAGTGCAAAATATATGTGGCCAGACGATGGAAAACTTGGCTTAGATATTTCGCCCCTCAAACGAATAAATTCAAATGAATTCTCTATAGTATTTTTTATTGCTTGAGATAATTCTTTTATTTCCCATATTTTGGAATTAGTATTTCTGTTTTCAATCATTAGAAGTTCTATAAGTTTTCCGTCAATAATTTTTAAAAATGATTCATTATATTTAATTTATTTTTGCCTCAAAGATTTAAAAAATTCTTTTAATAAATTACTACACTCTTTTTCCTTTATCCCATCATATATTTCTGGCTTATGATTGCATGACTTTTGATTAAAAATCTTAGCTCCATTGTTGACAGCACCTTTTTTATGATCTTCACAGCCAAAATATAATCTTTTTATTCTTGATTGTTCAATTGCCGATGCGCACATTG
>CAZCWO010000084.1:0-8541 GCA_964502335.1 uncultured Rhodobacterales bacterium
ATAAATTTGCCTTCTATTGATGAAGAAATCGAAAATAAGACTGGTTTACCTATTGATCCAAACACTTTACCTGAAGAAGAAATTGATAGCAAAAATGAAACAAAGTTTGAAAGTGATGAACAAAAACACAATTCATCTATTGGCAATTCATCTATTGGATTTGGTAATATTTTAATTAATGACCCTAAAACCTCAAAACGTTTACCAGAGACCAAAAAGAAAGATGTAATTGATACCCCTCCAAAATATTCTTTTTCAAATCAAAGTTCAGATGATAACCCTTCATTAAATCTTGTTCTCAATAAAGCCATTAAAAACAAAAATATTACTTCTGATCACGATATAGATTTATCACATCAAATGAATGGAAGAATTGTTAAAGAGCATTCTCAGAAACCTTCTATAACTATAAGTTATTCAACCGATGATAAGGTTAAAAATTACTTTGATGAAATCAATATAAAGAATAGTGATTATTCAAAGATAACAAAACAAAATTTACTGATTGAAGAAAAGTCTATGCAAATTAACAAAAATATAGAAAGCAAAAAAACGTTGGTTGCAAATACAGAAAAATATTTTGACACTCGATATCTAAACAAGTCAAATACATATTTTCCTCAAAATAAAAACAATTTATTCAATAACCAAAACATTATTTCTAGCGGTTCTTCAGAAATAAACCATGTTTCTCACTTTAATAACTCAGGAAATAATAATTCAAACCAACAAGGTGGCAACACCCAATCCCAAACAACAAGTAATAACTTTCAAACAATCAATGAAATGAAAGAAATGCTTGATATGGCTGACAAAAGATGGACTAATAATTTAGTCTCCCGACTGCAAAAAGCGCATTCATCTAAGTTAAATGAACTTGAATTGGTACTAACTCCAAAAAATCTTGGAAAAATGAAAATAAAAATTAGCCTTTCTGACAAGACAGCTTTCGTTAAAATTACTACAGGCAATGCATCTGCTTCTTCTCTTATCCTGGAACAAGAAAATAAATTAAACGAAATGTTTAAGCAGGTTGGTTTGGTTTTAGAAGATTTTTCATCGAGCCAATCATTTCAACAAAGTGCAAATGATAGGCAGAAAGATGAAACAAAAAACAACCTTAGTGAAGTTAGTAAAACTAATAAACCAAGTGACAAAGAACAAGAAGATAACTACATTAAAGACGAAAGTTTATTAAATATAAAAGTTTAACAAATTTTTAATAAAATAAGGAAATTTTATTATGGCTGAAGAAGAGAAAGAAGAGAAAAAAAGCAGTAAGCTTATTCCAATAATAATAGGTGCTGTAGGAGGAATAGTTTTGTTACTAGCCGGATTGGCTTTAGGTTTTTTTCTATTTTCCAGCCCAGCTGCTGACCCTTCTGCAGAAGTTGATGAAATAATAGAAAAAAACTCACCTGAGGAAGCAGGAGAAGAAGAAGAATGCTTAAACCCTGTTGAAAATGAAGAAACAGGAGAAGTAGAGTGTAAAGGAGATCCGGAAAGGGTTGCTTTAGACACTCCAGAAAATCAGGTTTTTTTAACAACATATTATGAGTTTCCTGGTTCGTTTACAACCAATCTAATGAACTCTAGGAAGTTTCTACAAATATCAGTAGGGGTTTCAACCCAATATGATGACAGGGTAATGGCAAATGTGGAAGCACATCAACTTGCATTAAGGTCTGAAATCCTTGGAACTATGAGCGAATTTACTGAAGAGAGCATTCAAGGTAAAGCTGGTAGACAAGCCTTAGCTTCATCTCTTCAAGAAGCAATTAATACAAAATTAGAAGTTTTGGAAAATTTTGGTGGAATAGATGAAGTCCATTTTACTTCATTTGTTTTACAATAATCGTAAATGTTAAGTTTTTTTATAGGAGTTTAATAAGGTAAAACTTATGTCATCATCGAGAAAACTATCTACAGAAGAAGTTGATGCACTTATGGAGGGCCTACAATCTGGTGTCATCTCTACAGAGGGCAATATAGGGGCAGATGCAGATGTTCGACCTTTTGTTTTTGGCTCTGATGATCTTTCCCTTTTAGGTGATTATTATGCTCTTAGGTTAATAAATGAAAGATTTGCAAGGTTAGCCAGAAGTACCTTTTTACCAATGCTAAGAATACAACCACGAATTAGTTCTTTTCCTCCTGAGGTTAAAACATTTGATGAATATTGTAGTAGCATTGATGGGTTTATGAGTCTAAATACGAGTAGAATAGAAGAGTTAAAAGGATTGCTCCTAACAGTTATACACCCGAGTTTTATCTCAGTTTTGACTAATTCATATTATGGTGGAGAGATTTCACTATCACAAAACCAAAGAACAGAATTTACTGCCACAGAGGAAAGAGTGATTGAAATCATATCTAATGGGCTTAATGATGCTTTAGAGGTCTCGTGGCGTGATTTAATGCCTATTAACCTGAGAGAACAAGGAAGAGAAGTTAACCCACAATTTACATCATTCGTTGATGGGAGTGATTTAGTTATAATCTGTTCATTTGTTGTTCAACTTCCTGACATTGACGCTGCAACGTTTGATATTATTTATCCATTACAAACATTAAAGCCAATTGCATCTCAGTTAAGATCGAGAGTGCAATCTGATGTTATTGATGATGATTTAACCTGGAGAGATCGATTAGAAAAAGCTGTCCTAGACGTTCCTTTACATGTCACTGCCAGATTAAGCGAACCAACAGTTCAAATGCCAAAACTATTAAAGATGAATGTTGGAGATACAATGCCAATTTCAGTAATGGATGGTGTAGAAATACTTGTAGAAGGAAACGAGATATTCCAAGGAGAAATTGGTGAAGTTGCAGGTCAATCAGCAGTTAATTTAACTAAGAGAATAGAACAAATAAAAAACGAAATATAAGATGGAGAATTCCAAATGTCTGAAGAAAATGAAGAAGTAAAAGAAAATACTGAAGACAACCAAGAAGAAGCAACGCCCGCCTCAGAAACAAAAGAGCGTGGCAGCACTGAAAATTTAAGGGTCCTTGAAAATATCGAAGTTAAACTAACTGTTGAGGTGGGCAGTACCGAAATAAAAATTAGAGATTTACTTCGATTAAATGAGGGCTCTGTGGTTGAATTAGATAGACTAGCTGGAGATCCTCTTGATATTCTTGCTAACGGGACAACGATTGCCAAAGGTGAGGTTGTTATGGTTGGAGAAAGATTTGGAATAAGATTTACAGAGGTTGCAGACCCCGAGGAAAGAGTTCAAAACTTATAAGTCAATTTTTTGACATTTTCTTTGCAATAAATATCATACTAACTTTCATTTTTAAGCGTAGCGTTCCATTCGAGCAATAATTTGAGTTTGGCATGTTCTTTGCCTTTTCCATATATATAATTTTTGGAGTTATTATGGGCATAGAAGATCCAGGTTGGGGTAAAATTATAATAGTAGTCTTTTTTATTACTATTCTTTTAGGCTTTCTATATTTCTCAAAACTTAAAGGTAAAAATTTTTTGTCCCAACTTTCAAGTAATGAATTTCTAAATATTAACGAGACAATTGCAATTTCAAATATTTCAAAGGCAAGTATCATTACTGCTTATAATTCAAAATTTTTAATTGTGCACGGTAAGGGTCAACAAGCTTCAATAACCCCTCTTCCTTATGTTGATAGCTTGTTAAAAGATGGCAGTAATAATATGGAGCATAAACAATGATACATTTTTTATCTAAAATTCTTAAATTTGGAGTTTTTATTATTGCATTAGCTTTTCTCTCATCTCCTGCACTTGCACAATCTATTAGCTCTGGCCTTCCTGCGTTAAATATAACTGACCAAGGAAATGGCGAAACAACTTACTCTCTGTCTCTTCAAATATTAGCATTAATGACAGCATTGACCGTTCTTCCTTCGCTAGTTTTAGGAATGACTTCTTTCACAAGGATTATAATTGTTTTATCAATCCTTAGGCAAGCTATGGGGACTCAACAAACACCTCCAAATCAAGTCCTGATAGCTATTGCATTGTTTTTAAGCTTTTTTATCATGTCTCCAACACTAACAAGAATTTATGATGAATCTATTACTCCATTTTTAGCAGAAGAGATGTCAGCAGAGGCAGCAATTGAAACTGGAAGCTTTCAAATCAAAGAGTTCATGGTTAAAAATACCCGAAAAAATGATCTTTCCATGTTTTCTGATATGTCAGGCACAGGAAATTATGAAGGTCCGCAGGATGTTCCTTTTTCTGTCATATTACCTGCTTTTATAACGTCAGAGCTCAAAACAGCTTTTCAAATTGGCTTTCTCCTTTTCTTACCAGTTTTAGTTATTGATATGGTAATAGCATCAATTTTGATGTCCCTTGGAATGATGATGCTTTCACCAATGTTAGTTTCTCTGCCATTTAAACTCCTTCTGTTTGTTCTTGTCGATGGATGGGCAATGACAGTTGGATCTCTGGCAAGTACTTTTGTTGCTGGTTAGGTGTTGTTATGACTTTTGATGGTAATATTGATATGCTTCAAATGGCATTTTGGCAAATTATACTTGCAGCAGCTCCGGTTCTTTTAATTGCTCTTGCCATTGGATTGTTCATTGGCGTTTTTCAAGCAGCAACTTCAATTAATGAAATGACATTAAGTTTTGTTCCTAAAGTAATTATAGTGATGCTAACACTTTTATTAACTGCTAACTTTGTTTTCATATCACTTTCTGATTACTTTAATTTTATTTTTGAACAAATTTCGGCCCTGAATTAATGCTAGATTTAGGCATGCTAAATTCAGAAATTGATGCTTTTCCTGGATTGAATTTAACTCAGGTCATAAACTTGTTGCCCCTATTTTTTCTTTCAACTATTCGTGTAGGTGCTTTTATGCTTTCCTCTCCCTTCTATGGAATGCATGGTATACCTCTCCAAGTAAGAGTTGTAATCTCTTTTATTTTAGGACTTGCTGTAGTAAGTTTTACTGGCTTGCCATCAGAAAAATTATTAAATGATCTGAATTTTATCTTTATAGTAATGGTAGAAATTGCTGTTGGACTAACAGCTGGATTGATAGTGACAATTTGGTTTTCGTCTGTTGCTCTAGCAGGTGAAAAAATGGCAACTAGTTGCGGATTGGGATACGCAGCTCAAATAGATCCCTTAGCTGGTGGACAAACACCAGTGGTAAGCCAGACACTAAATCTGTTTCTCATTGTCTTATTTATCACTTTAGATGGGCACCTTCTTATGCTGCGAGTTTTTTTTGAAAGTTACTCGATACTCCCAATAGGATCATTGCCTCCTCCACTAGTTTTAGTTGGAGCAGGAATTAAAGCTGCTGGATCAATGTTTATAGCAGCCTCACTCATCATGCTTCCAGTAGTTGGCATTATTTTAATGATAAATGTTTCCGCTGGAATTATGACCCGATCCGCCCCACAGCTTAATTTATTTTCTTTCGTCTTTCCAGTTACTATTTTAGGGTTTTTTATCATTTTATATTTTTCGACAGGAACTATGGCATTAGCATTTTCTGATTTAATTTTTTCATCAATTGAAGCACTTGAGGACTTAATGATAGGCATTAGTGATGGCTGAACAATCTGAAGACGGACAAGAAAAAACTGAAGAGCCAACAGCGAAAAAACTAGAAAAAGCTGCTGAAGATGGTCAGGTTCTAAGTTCAAAAGAAATGTTTGTTTTCACAGGCGTATTTGTAATGTTTGGATTGGTATATATTCTTCCCTACTTTGCACAGATGTTGATTTCTTATTGGTCAATGTTTTTTGACTGGTCAGATATCGTCAATGATAAGAAGTCTATTCTTGATATATTAAGTTATGCTTTAAGATTTTTTCTTATGGTTATTTTATTCATATCAATCCCAATGTTTGTCATAGTTTTGCTTACACAAATTGCAGTTGGAGGGATTAATTTTGCTCCTAAGGCAATGCAGTTCAAAGGCAAAAAAATTAACCCTATTGAAGGTTTCAAGAGAATGTTTTCCCAAAAAGCTCTTGCGGAATTAGTTAAAGCTGTTTTAAAAGTTTTACTTCTATTTGGACTAACTGCATTAGTCGTCTACGACAGGTTAGATGACATGATCCAATTAACAGAAAGAGAGTTATCCCAAGCTGTAGTAGTCATGGGGGAATCTTTCCCAAAATTAATATTTGTTTTAGCAATGGGTTTGGCAATTATTGCTGCTATTGACTACTTTTGGCAACGGCATATCTTTATTCAAGGTTTGCGTATGACCAAACAAGAAATAAAAGATGAATTCAAACAGACTGAGGGTTCGCCAGAAGTAAAAGCTAAAATCAGAAGAAAACAAATGGAAGCTTCAGCAAATACCGCTAAACAAGCTGCCGCTCTTGAGGATGTTCCTAATGCTACTGCAGTAATTACAAATCCAACACATTTTGCAATAGCTCTTAAATATGAAGTTGGCAGCAAAGGTGCACCTACTATATTAGCTATGGGCAAAGGCTCAATGGCAAAAGCTATAATAGAAAGAGCTGAAACTGCTAAAGTTACATTGTTTAGATCGCCTTTGTTAGCAAGAGCATTATTTTTTACAGGTGAAATAGGCCAAGAAATAAATGATAAATTATATACAGCCGTTGCAGTTGCCTTAGCTTATATTTTTAAGTTAGATAGAGGTGAATTTGCATCTGAACCAGAGATAACAATACCAGATGATTTGCAATTCACTGAAGAAGGCAATGTAATTAAAGGTAAAGAAAATGTTGAATAGAGCTAGTATTGGTCAGTTAATTAGTACGGGTGTATTCTATGGGGTTGCATTATTAATATTTTTGAAGGGTATGGACTTTCTTGAAAATAAACAATTCTATCACGCTTACTTAAGTTTTTTTTGTGCTTTCCTAAATTTTCTTGCTGGTATGCGTTTTGCAATAGCTAATTTATATAAAAAAATAAAAAGTTTATATAATGAAAATTAAATCAAAAAAATTAAATTGTAATGATTGCAAGCAATTGTTTATTACTCATGACCCAAAAAGAAGGTGGGGATGTAAATTTTTTGGATTTAAATCAAATTATATACCTTCTATTGAAGTTAAAAGGGTAACTGGCACGAAATGTGCTTATTTTCTTAATAAAGAAAGTAATCAATTGCCAAATATTGAAAAAATTAATTCAAATGGGAGACTGGCATGAGTGTTGATACTAGTGCAGTTCACGAAAGTATTAAATTAGCATTAGATGCTGCTGATGCAGCTACTGATGTTACTACGGAATACAATAGAGTAAAAAGAGATCATCGTAATTTGGAGGTATCTGTGAAACAAATCCACCGCTATACTACAATAATTTTTTCAGTTTCGATTGGGACAGCAATTTTGGCAATTTTATTAACATCTTTACTTTATTTTAGATCACTATCAGAATTATCGGTAATGACAACAACAAGTAAAGAGGCGCTTGTAGTGTTTGCAGAGAATGTTGATAGAGTGAATGGTTCCCTTTCACAGTTAGAAGGCGCACTTCAAAAACAGACAGAATTACTGGATGTTAATCGACAGCTTATTAATAGCTTGGCATCTCTTGAAAGTATTGTAACAGATGCAAATGATCAAATGGTTGTAGAGCTAAGAGCTCTTACAACGGAAATGGGTGATTCTACTCAGCAAGTTTCAGATTTAGTCCAAGGCTTATCTCAATCACAAATTAAATCGATTAACTTAGAAATCAAAAAGCAGGTCTCTGGTTCAACAAATAAAACATCCGAAGAAATCTCTTCATTAATCTCTTCATTAAATTCTAAAATGAAAAATACTAATAATGATAGTTCAACACTTAAAAAGCTCTCATTAAATCAAGCCGCAATATTATCAACTCTACAAGCTGTTTCAGCTCAAAATGATGAAATTAATAAGCGATTTGAGGATCAACATGATAAAATTTCATTTCCTTAAAATTAATAATATATGTTGATTTGAAATTATGGCTGAAAATATTTTAGAAGATAACCCTGAAAACGAAGATTTAGAAGAGATTAAAGAAACTGCACCTTTTTTAAAAATTTCAGAACTAAAGCTCAAATGCAGAGCAAGAAATCTTAGACTCAAAGAGGATGATGTTATAGTTGCCGTTGATGGCGAGCCTTTTCATGGAACAATACTTGAATTCACAAACATCCTATCTGAAGAAGATAAAAAAACACTTTTAACTATTAAAAGATCAGACGTTATTTTTGAGTTAATTACTTTTGGCACTCTTGGCACGACATTTAAATTTACCAGTCCTGAAGAAACGATTGAAATTGAAAAATCTTTTGAAAACCACATCATTCATCCCCTTGAAGAGTACATGATTTTTGAAATACTAAGAGATTTGAGGAGAAAAGTTGATATTATTGATGCAAGTCCTTCTTCGTTGTCATGGATTTTTCCACCTTTCTGGTTGATACAAAATAAATTGTGGGAAGTATTACTAGTTTCAATATCTGTTTACTTAATTACATTGAGTGTAGCCTGGTGGATGTTTGTTATTACATGGATATTATTAGCCTTGTATTTTAAAAAAGGTCAAACAACAATTTTAAGAAG
>CAZCWO010000085.1:0-8504 GCA_964502335.1 uncultured Rhodobacterales bacterium
AGCCAGCCATTAGAAGTACTTTTTTCTTTAATTCGTTTCTTTTGATTTTACATTTTAGACCGTCTTCTCTTTCAGAAATTATTGCGAGAGACTGGTCACCTTGTGCCAATATATTTTCAGCATAGTTTAATTTTGCATCGGGAAAAAATTTAGCACCTGGCATTTTATCTTTATCAGCAAGATATTTAGATCCTTTTATGCCAATTACATTTGAATAATCCCAAACTGCACTCCAAAACTTTTCAGGATTGTCAACAGACCATTGCCAAATCATCTGATAGTTAATATCTTCACTATTCGTTAAATCATTTATATATTTATTTTTAAATTCAATTAAATTGCTTTTCTCTTTGTCTTCTTGTGAAGGCTTCCAAAGCACTTTTAAATCATCTCCTAACATTAACTTCCTTAATATTTTTCACTATTTTTAAGCTTCTTCACTTGCAAAAGACTAGGAAAAATTAACCCCCATATTCCTGCTATACCAATCGCGCCTACACCACCAATAACCACTGCGGGAACCGTTCCTATCCAAGATGCCATCATGCCAGCACGAAATTCACCGAGTTCATTTGACGCTCCTACAAACATCATATTAACTGCGTTAACTCTTCCTCTCATTTTATCTTCTGTTCCTAACTGAATAATTATATCCCTTATATATACACTTAACATGTCAAAGCCACCAACAAAACAAAGTATAATTATTGATAAAGCTATATTATTTGAAATCCCAAATAAAATAGTTGAAAGTCCAAAAAGAGCCACTGCATACAACATTACTTTTCCTGCACTTTTGAGAGTATAGAAAGATAGACCTGCAGCTACAATTATTGCTCCAATGCCAGGTGAAGACCTTAACAAACCAAGTGTAAACGGTCCAGTTTCTAAAATATCTCTTGCATAAACAGGCATTAATGCTACTGCTCCTGCCATTAAGACTGCAAACAAATCTAATGAAATAACTCCCAATAAAATCTTCTTATTCCATACATAGGAAAACCCTCCTGTTAGGTTCTCAAAAGACATAGATTTTTTGATTTTTGTTTTATAGTGATAGGGTATCAAGAATACTAAAATTGAAGCTAATAACAAACCGACCGCAGCAAATAAATATCCTGCAAAAACAGAAAAGCCATAGAGTAAACCACCAAATATTGGGCCAAATATTGTCCCTGATTGCCAGGCAACAGCACTTAAAGCAACAGCATCAGGCAAGTCTTTCTTAGTAACAATATTTGGCAATAGAGCCGCAGCAGCGGGACCAAAAAAGGCTCTCACTATTCCTATTCCTATTAGCAAGATAAAAAGAAGGTTTATTTCTATATTTTCAATAAAATTAATTGCTACAAAAAGAAAAGCTAAAAAAGATTCTACCAGCATACATAAAGAAAAAATAATTTTTCTATTATAATTATCTGAAACATAACCAGATACGACCACCAACAAAATTAATGGTAAAAATTGAGTTAGCCCTACTAATCCAAGATGAAAGGGATTTCGTGATATGTCATAAATTTGCCAAGCAACACAAACACTTATAGTGCCAAGACATAAACTTGACAGAAAACGTGCAAACCAATATTTCTGGTAAGTTTGATTAAAAAATATTTTAGAAATGCTTATTAATTTAAATAATTTCATACAAACTTTTTTATTAATTTAATTAAATTTTTGTCATTAATCTTCAGTTATATAAATCGATGAAAAAATCGCTGGCAATCTTAATATTATTGGAAAAGCTCCATATGCAATTGAAAGTGGAGAAATAAATGGTTTTATTTCTGAGGGATTAAATCCAAAATACTCAAGCAAAGGTAGGCTAACACCCGCAGAAATAGCTAAAGACAGTTTTTGAATTAGAGACCATATTGAATAAATTTGACCTGTTAAAGTTTTATTTTCGTCTTTTTCTGCCTTGAAAATAATATCCGCTTGAATAGCAGCTGGAATCGTTAAATCAGCACTAAGGCAAAATCCAGAAACAATGCATATCAGAACAAAAACATTAGTATCCCCGTGAGTTAAAAAAGAGACTGGCACAAAACTAATACATGCCAATAACATAAATATAGCCCATACTTTATTTTTTTTAATTTTACGAACTAATGCATAAATCACTGGAAGACCTATAAAGGCAGACATAAAATATATTAACAAATAGAAATATGGGCTTCCGCCTATTATAAAACTAACAAATAAAATGAATAATACAGAGGTCAAACCATTAGATAAACCAATAAAGAAATAAGCTATGCATAATTTTTTAAAATTGTGATTTGTTTTTAATATAAAACTAACGTTATTAAAGTAACCTCCGCTATATCTATTTGCTTTTTTAGGTATTGGAATTGTTTTAATTAAAAGTGGTGTAATAAATAATAAAGATAATATTAAAAATATTTCTCCAGAAAATTCTAAGAAATAGACTATAATTAATCCAAAAATCACTCCAGGAATAGCAAGTAATTCTCTTACTGAAATTATTTGAAATCTGATTGTTGAATTTTTAGATATTGCAATTCCAATGCCCCACCAAGGTATAGAATATAATGTCCAACCTAATGTTACGGCTATTAAACAAATAAACAGAGTGAAAATTTCAAATTCTTGAATTGGGTTGAACAAAAAAAATATTCCAAATGATATTAGAGGAAAACCAAGAATAAGCCAAACTTTCCAACCTACCTTTGAAACTAATTTATCTAAGTATATCCCTAAAACTGGATCTGTGAACATATCTATAAATCGAGAAAACATAATTGCAAGGCCAGTAACTGTTATGCCAACTGATGGCATTACCGAATAAATCGAAGGAATGATAATATAAACAATCATTTGTGCAGAAGTGAGTGGAATTGATGGAATACTATAAAGAAATAAATTTCTTTTATTTTTCATATTTTTAAAAGATTAAATATCTAGATTTGCTACTTTTAATGCATTTTCTTGAATAAATGCTCTTCTCTCTTCAACTGCTTCTCCCATCAAAGAAGAAAAGGCTTCTTGAGCATCTTCTTCTTGATCAACCTTCACTTGAAGAAGAACCCTTGCTTCTGGATCTA
Source organism: uncultured Rhodobacterales bacterium (assembly GCA_964502335.1). Taxonomy (GTDB): domain Bacteria; phylum Pseudomonadota; class Alphaproteobacteria; order Puniceispirillales. The sequence continues at coordinate 3,066 of CAZCWO010000085.1, forward strand.
AAGTGGTTTCCCAAAGTTGCTCTGGGTTCATTTCACCTAAGCCCTTGTATCTACTAACTTGTGCACCCTTTTTCCCTATACTAAAAACAATGTCCTTAAGTGACGTGGGGCCAGTAATTATTTCACTGGAGCCATTTGAATTGACAAAGGAAACTGGTTTGGTTCCTTTTCCAAATAATTCTTGGAGTTTAACTGCAATGTTATCCAAATTTTGTGTTTCAATGCGATTAATAATTTGTGAATTAATTTTTCCTTCCTCTTTAACACCTCGCACTATTCTTGAAATAGTCATTCCTTCATCATCTATTAAACCTGTCCAGCCCCGTTCATATTCCTTACTTACCGAATCCATTCTTTTAGCCAAATATTCAGCTGCTTCGATATTAAAAATATATTCAGAATTCAATATTCCTGCTATAGCAGCTTGTTCAATAACTCCGTTTGCACCCATAAAGTTATTCAACACTTCAATGTTTTTAGTGGCTTCAAGAGAAATTTTAACTGCCTCTTCTAAATCTGGTCCAGCCATTTCTAAACCTTCACCGGTAATGAGCTTTGCGTCCTTTAAGCCAGATTGAATTAAATAATCGTCTAAGGCCATGTCATCTTTGAGGTAAACTTCACTAGATCCTTTTTTGGCCCTATATAAAGGTGGTTGAGCTATATATAAATAGCCTGCTTCAATTAATGGTCTCATGTGTCTAAAGAAAAATGTCAGGATCAGTGTTCTGATATGACTTCCATCAACATCAGCGTCAGTCATGATAATTATTTTATGGTATCTCGCTTTTTCTATTTTAACACTATCCTCAAGTTCTGGATTATTTCCAACACCTGCTCCTATAGCGGTAATTAAAGTACCTATCTCCACTGATGAAAGCATTTTATCTAAACGGGCCCTTTCAACATTCAATATTTTCCCTCTTAAAGGAAGTATTGCTTGAGATTTTCTATTTCTCCCTTGTTTTGCGCTTCCCCCAGCAGAGTCACCCTCCACAAGAAACAATTCTGATTTTGAAGGATCTCTTTCCTGACAATCTGCTAATTTTCCAGGCAAACTAGCAACATCTAAAGCGCCTTTTCTTCTTGTTAATTCTCGTGCTTTTCTAGCAGCTTCTCTCGCTGATGCAGCTTCAAAAGCTTTTAAAATTACTTTTTTTGCTTCAGATGGGTTTTCTTCAAGCCATTGTGATATAGCTTCACTAACCGCACTTTCTACTATTGGCCTTACTTCTGATGAAACAAGCTTATCTTTTGTTTGCGAGGAAAATTTTGGATCCGGCACTTTAATAGATAAAATCGCTGTCAAACCTTCTCTACTGTCCTCTCCTGATAGCTGAACTTTCTCTTTTTTGGCAATACCGCTTGATTGTGCATATGAATTAACAACTCTTGTAAGTGCCGCTCTAAATCCAGCTAAATGAGTCCCTCCATCTCTTTGGGGAATATTATTAGTAAAGCATTGAGTATTTTCATGGTAAGAATCTGTCCATTGTAAAACAACTTCAACTCCCACATCTTCTTTCTCAGCTTTTCCTATTATAATATCATGAATGGGATTTCTAGATTTATTCATCCAATTAACAAATTCCTTTAATCCTCCTTCAAAGTTAAATTCAGAATTTTTTTCTGGGCTTTCTCTTTTATCGTTTAAAACTATTTGAACACCAGAATTAAGAAAAGCCAGCTCTCTTAATCTGTGTTCTAGTGTAGAAAAGATAAAATCAATTTTTGAAAATGTTTCACTTGATGGTTTAAAAGTTAGTTCGGTTCCATTTTTTCCGTTGGATACACCTACCACCTCAATTGGCTTCAACGCTTTACCATTTTCAAAACGCAAAAAATGTTCTTTCTCTTCTCTATATATTTTCAACTCTAACCATTCAGATAATGCATTTACAACTGAAACACCCACTCCATGTAAACCACCAGAGACTTTATATGAGTTATTGTCAAATTTTCCTCCAGCATGCAGTTGTGTCATTATTACTTCTGCAGCGGAAATGCCTTCATCTTGATGCATTTCTACAGGAATACCTCTTCCATTATCAATGACAGTTACTGAGCCATCAACATTTAATGACACTACAACCTTATCGCAATGACCAGCTAATGCTTCATCAATAGCATTATCCACGACTTCATAAACCATATGATGGAGACCTGAACCATCGTCAGTGTCACCAATATACATGCCAGGTCTTTTTCTAACAGCATCCAAACCTTTCAAAACTTTTATAGATTCAGCGCCATATTCATCTATATTTATATTTTTATCACTCATAATCTTTTCAAACATTTAGTATATTTTATTATATCACAAATCAACTGGTTGTGTAATAATACTGTCATTAACCACAAAATATTGTGGTTTCCCTGAATAGTCTAGTTTTTTAAAAGTGTTTTTATCGGTGCCTGTCATCCAAATCTGGCTGGAACAATATAAAGCTTCATCAAACAGTGCTTGAAAGTGTTTACTGTCTAAGTGTGCACTAACTTCATCTAGCAACAATATTGGAAAAATGTTTTTGTAAGCAGAAAGAAGTTTTGAATAAGCTAATACCATGGATACCAAAATGTTCTTTTGTTGACCGGTAGAACAATATTCTGAAGTCATTCCTGAACTAACGTGCCATATTCTTAGAACCGAATGGGATGGTCCGCAAGAATTAAAATTAATCTCATGTCGTATCTTCTTCAGATAATCAACCATCATGTCTTCGGCATATAAAGCTGGGTTTTCTTTTAGCCATTCTTCAATTTTTCCAATCCATAAAATTCTAACAGCTGGAAAAAACGAATTATTTGGATTAGCCATTATTTTATCTAGTTTTGTAGCGAAGTTTTGTCTAGCAACAATAACTGCAACACTAATTTGAGAAATTTCTCTTTCAATTACTGAAAACCAGCTTTCATCTTTAACATTTCGCTCTATTAATTGTGCCCTTTCTCGATACAGTTTCTCTAATTTTTTTAATCTTCCTAAATGGGACGTGTCTAGACCTGCAATCATTCTGTCAAAAAAACTTCGTCTCAAACTCTCAGGACCAAGTATTATATTATTCATTTGCGGAGTTAGCCAGTTGATAGACACTAAATTTAAAACTTCATTTTGTTTTGATAAATTCCCATCAACCTTGTAAAGTCTAGATGATCTTGAATTATTGTTTTTAGCTTTAATACCTGTTGAAATTTCTTTTTGTTTTTTCCCTTTATTGATTGTAAAATGAATTGCCCATTCTTCATGATACGATTCAGATGGGGTTAATCTATAAGGAAAAAGTTCTTTTTTTGATGATCGTAAGCCTCTCCCTGGGGCAAGCAACGATATAGCTTCTAATAAATTAGTTTTGCCTGATCCATTTGGGCCATATAAAATTACATGGTCATTAGCTATATTTAAATCTATATCTTTATAACTTCTAAAGTTTTGGATTTTAATTCTACTAATGAAGTTTTTTGTTTCCGATGAATTGTCATTATTTAATGAATTTAGATAACTTGATTTTAGCAAATTGTCTATTTAACCTTTTAAACTCTCATTGGCATCAAAACAAACAGAGATTCAGGATCTTCGGGGATACTTATAAGGGCAGGGGAGCCAGAATCTTTTAAAGCTATTTTGATATTCCCAGTACCAATTTGTGAGGTTACATCAAGTAAATACCTTGCATTAAAACCTATTCCTATTTCATCACTAGAATAATCTAATTCTATCTCTTCTGAAGCTGAACCAGTGTCAGGGCTATTAGCCTCCAAGGTCAGCTTATTTGAAGATAAAGTCATTCTCACTGATTTAGATTTATCAGAAAAAATTGTAGAGACACGATCCACAGCTTCAGTTAGTGACTGACAATCTAAAATTAATACGTTTGAATTCTCTAAAGGAATAACTTTTTCATAGTCAGGAAAGTTACCATCTATAAGTTTACTAGTAATAGTTGTTTCTCCTACAAAAATTTTTATTCTTGACTCTGAAAGACTGATTGATAACTCAGAATCTTCTGCATAATCTTCAATTAGTTTCCTAATTTCAAATATTGCTTTCCGAGGTATTATTGCACCTTTGATTATTTCTCCACCTAATGGTAATGGAATTGTGGTTCTAGCCAGTCGATGGCCATCAGTTGCAACAGCCACAAGGTTTTTTTCATGTTTGTGAATAAAGATACCATTTAAGTAATATCTTGTCTCTTCCATTGAAATGGCAAATTTTGTTTTGTCAATCAATCTGCTTAATTCACCCACTGTCAATTTAAAGCTTATTGGAAAATCGCCCTTTGAAAGAGTGGGGTAATCTTCAACTGGCAAGACAGGTAATTGAAATTTTGACTTATTTGATGTTAGGCTAGCTGTACCATCATTATACTCAATTTCTACTTCTGAACCATCAGATAATTTCCTTACTATGTCATATAAAATATGTGCAGTAACCGTTACTGAACCTGAATTAATTACACTACAATTAATTTTCTCCAGAATATCTATATCCATATCCGTAGCAGATAATGAAAGTTTATCATCATTGGCACTAATAATTACATTGGAAAGGATCGGTATAGTGTTTTTTCTTTCAACAACACTTTGAATATGACTCAAGGGTTTTAATAAATCTGATTTATCTATTATAATTTTCATTTATTAATCTTTTAAAATATGGTCACCATATTATTATATTATAGCAAATTTATTTTTTTTATGAAAACGTTTTTATAGATAATATTTAATATGACAAAATAGATTTAAGTAGTCTGATATCTTCGGAAATTGAATTACTTTCATTTAAAAGTTTATCTATTTTTTTTGAAGCATGAATAATTGTTGTATGGTCTTTGCCTCCAAAATTTCTTCCTATTTCTGGATATGAAAGATTGGTTAGTTCCTTTGATAAGTACATGGCCACCTGTCTAGGTATAACAACAGATTTTGATCTTCTCGAAGAGAACATATCAGACATTTTAATTGAAAAATGTTCTGATACTTTTTTCTGAATATCTTCAATCGTAATTAATTTATTATTAGCTCTAAGGATATCAGCCAAAACATCAATCGTACTTTCAAGTGTAATTTCTTTTCCCACTAATGTTGTATGAGCAATTATTCTATTTAGTGCACCCTCTAATTCTCTTACATTAGACTTTATTTTTTGAGCTATAAATTCCAAAACTTCTTTTGGAAAATTAATACCTGTAATTTCAGCTCTTGACTGAAGAATTCCAAGTCTGAGTTCATATGTGGTTGGCTGTATATCAGTGACAAGTCCCCAACCAAGTCTTGACTTAAGCCTCTCTTCCATACCTTCTAAATCATTTGGTGATTTATCAGCTGAAAGAACAATCTGGCAACCTCTATCAACCAAAGCGTTAAAAGTATGAAAAAATTCATCTTGTGTATGTTCTTTCCCACTAATAAATTGCACGTCGTCAATCATTAGCACAT
>CAZCWO010000086.1:0-8475 GCA_964502335.1 uncultured Rhodobacterales bacterium
TTAAAAGATGGATCACTTTGTCAGTTAAATGATTTTTGTCAAATGGTTGCAGAAACTGCCGAAAAAATAGGCGTTAAAGCACTTGGAATTGGAAGTGATCTTTGCCAAGATCAACCGGATGCTGTCGTTGAATGGATGAGAAATGGGAGATGGACAAAAAATAAAGACTTTGGTGAAGGCAACTTAGATAACCCAGGGTTTCCAAAACAGCCCAGTTGGTTTCAAAGTAACAATGACTTTGTGAACATAAAAAATGGTCTTAAAAATGTAGGATTTTCTAGTGATGAAATTAAAGATATAATGGGACGTAATTGGTTTAATTTTTTTAAACTTTCCTTTTCTCATGAAGAAAAGCAATGACTTTAATAGAAACAAAAACTTGCAATTTTAAAAACATTAGAGCTCCTTCTGAAGTAATGCGCTTAGAACAAATGGGATGTTGCTTCCCAACAAGATTATCCTTTATGCGTATTTTAATGAGGAAATTAATTAATAATAAATCAAATATAAAAATCCATATATGGAAAATGAATCAAAATGGATTTGGTCATGCTGTTTTAACTATAAAGTTGGATGGTAAGACCTTTTCGTTAATTGCCTTTTCAAATAATTTAGAACATTCAATGCGAACGGATCGTGTTATTGCTTCTGCTTGGGACACTTCTTTTGCGTTATTTGACGGTGTCCCTTCAAATGATGATATTGATAGATTGAAAGGCCAACTCCCTTTACAAGAAGCTGGAAGATATTCTAATTCAGAAATTGTGATTAGTAGAGCTAATAAATCTGTTCGTATATTTAATTCAGTTGTAGACTGTTTATCAAAGGGTCTTCAGCCTCCTGAAGAGTTGATTAATAAAATTGGTTATCTGATGAGAACAACCGCAGTATACGGTAATGGAAAATTTGGAATTTGTGATCGCAATAAAATAAAGTCTTTTCCAATTTTCTCGCCTCCCTTTCAAGCGGAAATGCTTACTGTTTATTTAATTCGCCATTTCTCGATTGAACTTGTTCATCATATAGCTCAAAACGTTAATTCTAAAAAATTTGTTTTTCTTGATAAAAAGATCCAAAGACATATAGGCATTGGCAATGCTACAGGTCTTGGAATGGCACCATTTTTAATTAATCACCCAGTTCTATTAAATAATTGGCTAATGGTTAAAGAAACGGCTTTGTCGAGGTTATTAGCAAAAGAAGAAATTAATAAAATTGATAAAAATAAAGTTATCTCTTTAATAGACAGAGCATTAAACCACTTGAATGAATGGATTACTGATGACAGAAGACAAAAGGATAGAATATTAACAACAATTAAGGAATGGACTATCCTCAAATCTAAAATAGATATTAATACTTTATCTAAATTATTTCCTTTACAAGTTCTACTTGATCTCACAAAGGATAATTCTAAAGAATGTCAGGAATTGATGATCTCTTTGATTTTAGAAATAGGCAGCAATGAAATTGACGGGTTAGAAAATTGTTTAGAGAGTTCCTTATGCGTGAAATTAGTCCCTGAAATGAAGTTAGCTGATCTAAAAAATATTATAGAAAATAACTTTCATTGGACCTTTGAAATTAATTTTGAGCTAAAAACTTCAAATTCTAAGTTTTGGTATGTATCTGAAGAAAAATTAGAGCCTCGACTTGGAAATAGGTTTAGTGAAACAGGATCTGAATTAGAGCAACCTCTGGATATAGCAAAACAAATACAAAATTTATATAAAGATATTAATAATTTTTCTGATAAAATATGTGTTGCAGAATTTTTAATGAAGCATCCAAATCATAGGTATATAGTTAAAAGGGTTCAAACTAATGTTTGGGCGCCATATTCAGAAATTCAAAGTAATTTGATTGGTAAAAATTGCCTTCCTATAGATATGTTAAGATTTAAACTTTCTTTTTTTGGTGCGTCTAAATTTGATCCAAAATCAGATAAATGGACAAGGGTTAATTTATACCAAGGGGCTCCATTAGGAGACGAACTTCATTCATTAGAAAAAGATGATTGGTGGCTAAAACCTATGAACTGCAATTTATGAAATGTTCTATTACAGAACTTAAAAGTTTAATTTATAATTCTTGTTTGGGTTTAAAATTTGAAGTTGAAATTTGTAAAGAAATTTCTGAAGCGGTTTCATGTTTAGAAGGATATAATTTAAAGGCTAGCGCTGAACTAAGAAAATCTGTAAAATGCAAAAAATCTGAGATTTCTAAAATTAAAATTTCAAATAATTCAATCTACTTTGGTCAAAGTCGAGTTATGTATGAAGGTATTTCAGGTATAGATTTTTTTCGAACAGGATTATATGAAGAAATAATTTTTGAAAAGCTCGACTCTCCAATGATTTTAATTGGATTGGGATTAATTAATAGGGTTGATAACTTTCAAATGATCCATTCTTCTAATGTAATTGGATATGTAGATCAAGGTAACTTTTATTGGGATAAGAATTTTCATAATAGAAACATTAAAATTACAATTAAAAAGAAAGAGTACTTTCCTTCAAACTATAATGTTTCTTCTGAAGTGATTGAAATAGATAAAATAATTTGGCAAGAATTTGAACTATTATCATATAAAAGATTAGTTCCACAAAGTAGGCAATCTAGAAATGAAGGGGCTGGAGCTGGAATTATTGATAATGATTAGTTTTATTAAAAATTTAAAGAATAAATAAATGAATTAAAACTGAGTCCAGTTTTTTTAACCATTAAAATAAATATAAGAACTACTAATAAGTATCAATTTTTTGCCTTTTCTAGCATTTTTCGTTATAATAATAAAAATATATTAAAATTTAAAAATATTTAAAGGGAAAATTCAATGAAAAATATTTATATTTCAACAATCGCGGGAGCTGCATTGACTTTAATGTCAAGTCAAGCTTTTGCTTCTTGCGGATCAATTTCGATGGCTGATATGAATTGGCCGTCTGCAACATTGATGGCAAATGTAGACAAGATAATATTAGAAGAAGGGTATGGGTGTGAGATAGAGTTGGTTGCTGGTGCTACTACAACCACATTCGCTTCCATGAACGAAAAGGGACAGCCAGATGTAGCCGCAGAATTATGGATTAATGCTGTACGTGAACCATTATTTGCCGCTATGGATGAGGGAAGACTTCATTCAGCTCGTAAAATGCCAATCACAGATCTTGGTGAAGGTTGGTGGGTTCCCTCTTATACTCTGGAAAAAAATCCAGAACTCAAGACAGTACTAGATATTCTAGCTAGACCTGACCTTTTCCCTGCTAAAGAAGACCCTTCTAAAGGTGAATTTATCGGTTGCCCAGCAGGATGGGGATGCCAGTTATCTAATATAAATCTATTCCGTGCATTTGAAATGGAGAAAAAAGGATGGATACTGATTGATCCAGGTTCACAAGCCGGTTTAGATGCGTCTATGGCTAAAGCAGTGGAAAGAGGTGAAAATTGGTTTGGTTATTATTGGGCTCCTACAGCACCAATTGGCAGATTTGGTATGAAAATGATGGATTTTGGAGTACCTTTTGCAGGAGCTGAAAATTGGGACGGCTGCATTGCTAAAGCAGAGCAAGATTGTGCTGATCCAAAACCTTCTTCTTGGACTGAGTCTGAAGTGCATACTGTCGTAACAACAAATTTTAAGGAACAAGCCTCAACAGCGATGGATTATTTTGCAAAGCGAATTTATCCTGGTGACGTAATGGGTAAAATGCTAGTTTACATGGACGATAACCAAGCTCAAGGAATTGATGCTGCAATTGAATTTCTTACATCATATGAAGATGTTTGGACTTCATGGGTAACTCCAGATGTAGCTGCTAAAGTTAAGTCTTCATTATAAAATCTAAAATAATTGGACGCAGATAATTTAAAAATGCGTCCAATTAAAAATCATAAAAAATATGGTGTAAATAATGGATTTTTGGACCGAAATTCCAAGTTTGGGAAGAACAGATTTACGTGATTTGAAAAAGGGAATTGACGCTTCTTTCAGGAGTTTTTCTAGAGCTTACGGACCAGAAATTGAAGCGTTTTTTGACCCATTATACTTTTTTTTAGTAAGGCTAGAAAAACTTTTAATTGCTGCACCATGGCCTATAATTCTTATCATCGTTGGTGCACTCGCATATCTTGGTTCAAGGAGCTGGAAGCTTGCTCTAGGTTCAGTCTTGTCCTTTATAGTTATTGGTTATTTTGGCATGTGGAAAGATATGATGGCTACGATATCTCTAATTTCTGTCGCAACTGTTATCTGTATAGCAATTGGAATTCCAATTGGGATTTTAATGTCACGTTATGACAGAGTACAGGCAGCCATAACCCCAGTATTAGATCTAATGCAAACCATACCTATTTTTGTATACTTGTTACCAGTTGTTATGCTTTTAGGCATAGGAAGAGTACCTGGTTTGATTGCTGTTATAGTGTACGCTTTACCACCGATTATACGTTTAACCAATTTAGGAATAAGGTTGGTTGATAAAGAAATTTTAGAAGCTGCAGATGCCTTTGGGTCAGATTATAGGCAAAAACTATTTTCCGTTCAAATTCCTTTAGCCTTACCTAATATTTTTGCAGGAGTTAACCAAACCATTATGATGGCACTTGCTATGGTTGTTATAGCTTCAATGATTGGAGTGAAAGGGCTGGGAATGCCTGTACTGCAATCCATTCAAAATCAATATCTTACTTTAGGCTTGATGAACGGATTAGCAATTGTTGCTCTTGCAATTATATTTGACCGTGTTTCTCAAAGATACGGTAAACGATTGCAGGCTCATAGATATGGTAAAGAAAATGAGTAAAGCAAAATTAGAAATTAAAAACCTTTATAAAATTTTTGGACCTAAGGATGTTTCCTTTGTATCAAAAATTCGTGATGGAATGTCTAAGCAGGAATTACTGGATAAGCATAACCATGTGCTCGGTCTGATTGATATCAATCTATCAATTCCTGAACAAAAGGTACAAGTTATTATGGGCCTTTCTGGTTCAGGAAAGTCTACCTTAATTCGTCATGTTAACAGACTAATTGAGCCAACATCTGGAGAATTGTATGTAGATGGAGAAGATGTTTTAGAAATGTCACAATCTCAATTGAGAGAATTCCGAAGGAAGTCAACCTCAATGGTATTCCAAAAATTTGCTCTCTTGCCTCATAAAACAGTTTCTCAGAATGTAGCATACGGTCTTACAATTCAGGGTGTCAAAGAGAAATTAGCGAAAGAACAAAGTCATCGCTGGATTGATCGTGTTGGTTTAGGGGGTTTTGAAGAACGATACCCAGCTCAATTATCTGGAGGGATGCAACAAAGAGTTGGCTTAGCAAGAGCCCTTGCTACCGATGCCCCTATTCTTTTAATGGATGAAGCTTTTTCAGCTCTTGATCCATTAATAAGGACTGATATGCAAAATATTTTACTGGAACTTCAGGAAGAACTTCATAAAACAATTTTATTTATTACACATGATTTAGACGAAGCTCTTAGAATTGGTGATAACATTGCAATTTTAAGAGATGGTAAAATTATTCAAGAAGGCGACCCTCAAGACATAATAATGAACCCTGCTGATGCCTATATAAAAGATTTTATAAAAGATATAAATAGAAGCAGAGTGGTTGAGCTTCGTTCAATAATTAATAAAAAGACTAAAGGTTCTGGTTCAGGTCTTAAATTTAACATGTCGGTTGAAGAAGCGCTACCAATTTTAAATGCTTCTAAAACAAAATCTTTTGCAGTAGTAGATGATAAAAATAAGATTCTTGGCAGCGTTAATCTTGATTCTGCTATTAAGGCCTTGTCAAGAGCTGACGAAAGCAAGATCGCAGAGCGTTATAAATAAGTCCATCAATTAGTTAAATCTTACACAATTAGCTTTTTGTATAAAAATATTTATCTATAAACTATAGAATTGTCCTTAAACCATTGAGAGATTTCTATAACCAGTTGATCTAGTTCCTTTATATTCCAATCTATATTTTGTATTTTTTTGCTTAAAGTAATCGCATTTGCAGAAAGATCGGAGCCTAAATTATTAGACACAAACTCCTTTAAAATATTATCATATTTAATTAAAAGCAATTTTAAATCATCAATTTTTTCTTGTTTGATTAAATTTCTTTCTTGATCTTTATTTTCCCTATATAGTATGAAGCCTTCATCAGTCATTAAATATTCAACTAATAATTTATATCTATTTATCTTTTCACTGTTCCATTCATTATTTTTAAAAGATTTATAACTAATAAAATATTCAGCTAATGTAATTGTGTCTAATTTGTTAGGCAACTTTGCATACTCCAAAATGTCAATAATCATGGTTTCACTTTCAGATATTAGTTTTTGAATTTCTCGTTGATCTCCAATATCTGCTATTATTCTAGCATCTTTAATTTTTTTGTTATTTTCAGTTTTATCTTCTTCAGCCAATTGTATTGTGGCTTCTTCTGATGATTTTCTATTTTCTTCTTTGATACCGCAAGCAAGGTTTCTTCGTTTAGCTTCCTTCACATATTTTTGCATGTATGAATTATTATTCCATTCATATTCAAAAATATTACCTTTTATTGACTTTTTTGCCTTACTGCATATTTTTAAATCTGAAAGTTTTGATACTTTCCATTCATCGGACATGCTTCCTAATGTATAGGCTATTTGTTCTTTTATTATCAATTTATTAAGATTATCAATTATTTTATCTGAGTACAAAGAGGGAAATGTTTTTAACAAAATTTTTTCTAATCTATAAACATCTCTTTCATATACATATCCTTTAAATAAATCTTTTCCATCATTATCTAAAGTGTAAGCTTCAAAAGATGAATATTGAACTCCCATGTCAATTGATTTAATATTAAGTGTGCCAGATTTACCTTCAAACACATATTTCCAAACTGCAGGTAAGTCTATATCACCAAAATTTATCTTTTGATTTAACTTTATTGCATTTAATCTACCTATATAAACAGGGTCAGCACTATCCGTGCCTTGCAAAATAAAAAAACCATGTTTGGAAAAAATTATACCATTAGCATCTATTTGATAACTTAAGAAAACAACAACTGGATTTACTCCCGCCTCTTCTGGAGCACTTGCGTTTCCAATTAATACTTTATAATCATAGGGTCCTCTTAAAACTTTATAGACCTTATTAGTATCGGAGTTACTTATATTTCCACCTGATATATTACCACCACTTATTGTAGTCGAAGAAATAGCGTTCTGTGAAAAGAAAATTACAATTAAAAAAAATATAATTTTTTTAAACATAACTATTTTTCCATTATCAGCAAGATGTTATATCTTTATACTATCTTTAAAATTTTTTGTATGAATTTTTAGAGAAAAATAATTTAAAATAAAAATTAGAACATTAAGATATTAGTTTATTTTTTCAAATTGAATAATTTTTTATTATTTTAATTCATAATAGAGTTATCTTCAAATCACTAAGAAATTTCTATTGCTAATTGATCCAATGACATTATATCCTTATCTATGCCTTGTATTTTTTCACTAAAAGCAATTGTACTTGAATGTATCTGATTATTGAACGTATAAAGATTGAATTATAGTAATATTAATCATAATATTAATATAATAATATTTTAAGATACTTATGAATGTAAAAATAATAAATGATGATGCAATTTTTGGTCTTATTTGGTGCATCGCAGCTTCAGATTCTAATAAATGGGGATTTTTAGAGGGTGATATAATTTCTGAAAAAGAAATCAACTTTTTACAAAATATTATTATTAAAGAAAATTTGAATTTAAGTAAAAAAATAAAATTAAACGAAAACAATGAACTTAATTTCTACGGATTAAAGGGTTTAGAGAATATCCATTCAATTTGGGAAAGTTGTAGCAACAATCTTATAAACTCTGAAAAAATTATAAAAATCAAAGTAATTAGTCTTATGTTTACCATTTCATACGTAGAAAATGAAAAAACAGAGATCTTTAATAATTATTTATCCGGGTCTAAAAAAGAACTATCTTTGATTTACAAAACTTTAGAAAAATTTAAGATCTGTAAAAATGATCTTTCAAAAATAATTAAAGGTGAGGATCCAGAGATAATATGTTCATTATCTGGAAAAGAGTTTTTAAATTCTTTAGTTGCAATTAAGGGAATTGAAAGAGATGTAGCTATATCCATTTTAAAAGTTTTTGAGAATAGCTATGAATTATCAAAAGCATCAATTAAAAAGTTATTGGGTATTTCCAATTTAACAATTGAAAATGCCACAAATCTTCTAAATCATTTTGGAAAGAAATGATTATAAAGTATATATTTTGTCTCACTTAAATGTTTGAATTTTGGTCGGTGATGACGGATTCGAATTCACGACCCCCATCATTTTTCATCATCGCCTATCAACGAACATCAACGTCATTTGTTGATATACATAGCATTGCATTGATCCTCGGTTAAGAACGTTGACCTGCGTTGATGAAATTCTGGTGAC
>CAZCWO010000087.1:0-8339 GCA_964502335.1 uncultured Rhodobacterales bacterium
AAAATCATTAATATGACATTTAAGAACAGAATAAACCCAAACCAATAAGCATAACCCCAGTACTTATTAAAAATTAAATCTCCGTATTTGCTTATATAATAAAGAATTTTTCCTGATTTCATTACAATCTCATTCTGGTTTTAATACACGATAAAATACATCGCTATCCCAACTACTATTATACCACTCAACATAATCTTAATAGGTGTATAAGAAAAACCATTTCTTATCGCTTCTAAAATTGCCCAAAATATATATAGCGCACCTTCATCCATAATTTAATTATATTCTAACCCCTGTCGCAACGCAATTTAGCTTTTTCAAAGATTATCCCATATAAAATTTTTAAGAGAATTGGTCTAAATTTACATCCCAAAGATCTAATAAATTTACACTTGAGTATTTTGTTTTTTTAATACCGATTGTTTTTGACCTTCATTTTACTAAAAGATATATCATCCTATAAAAGGGATAGACAAAGCAGTATCAGTAATTATATTTTTTAGGTATTATAAAAGCAAAGGGGACATCGGAAATGAGGCCAGCTGGAAAAGCACAGACCGAATCTCTCTACTTTGAATATCCGTATTTTGAGGCACCGAAAGGTGCAGAGCGTGGCAGCTTAAGGGATGGTGTTCGGGTTGCAATTGTGGGAGCGGGTCCTATTGGTATGACAGCAGCATTGGCTTTAGCACGTGAGGGTATTCAATCAGTCTTGTTTGATAATAAGAGTACATTTAATGATGGAAGTCGAGCAATCTGTGTCGCCCGGTCAAGTTTTTATATTTTTGAATCACTTGGGGTTTCAGAATCTTTTTTGAAAAAATCACTTGGCTGGACAACTGGACGCTCATTTTATCGAGGTAAAAAGATCCTTGAGTTTCAAATGTCTGATAGCACTGACGAAAAATTCCGTCCAATGTATAACATCCAACAGCAATTTATTGAAAAATTCCTATGGGATGCTGTTTCGGCTAATCCACTGATAGAAACACGTTGGCAAAGTGAAATTGTAGGTATAGAAAATAAGCTTAACGACTACGGCTCTACTTTGAATATAAAAGACCCAGTAGAGATCTACGAATTATCTGCAGAATGGGTTCTGGCATGTGATGGTGCACATAGTAGTGTCCGAAAACTACGTGGACACCGTTTAAAAGGCAAAAACTTTGAAGGTCGCTATGTCATTGTTGATGTTCAAATGGACCATGATTATCCGACAATTCGGCGTGCCCTTTTTGATCCAGATTGTCGTCGAGGTGGTACTGTACTAATCCATAAGCAGCCTGAAAATATCTGGCGTATTGACTATCAACTTACGGACGATGAAAGTACAGAACACGCACTAGATGAAGGTAACATTCGCTCCAGCATATCAGCAGTTTTAAAAGATATAGACTTTAATGATAATTGGGAATTAGAGTGGTGGAGCGTTTATTCTGCAAATACTCTTGCTTTAGATGATTACCGTGATGGTAACATTTTTTTTGTTGGGGACAGTGCACATATCGTTCCTATTTTTGGTGTTCGGGGATTGAATAATGGCTTTGCTGATGCGGTTAATATTGGTTGGAAATTGGGTTGGGTTTTGAATGGAAAAGCAGGTGAAGAACTTTTAGATAGTTACTCACCTGAAAGGCGTGGAGCGACAATGGATGTGTTTCATAATGCATCTAAGTCTTCACGATTTATGACACCTTTAACACATGGCTGGAAGTTGATGCGTGATGCTGCTCTTTCTTTGGCATTGGAACATAAATTCGCTGGAGAACTTGCAAACCCGCGCCAGTTCATTCCCTATAATTATTCTGAAAGCTCAGCCATTTTGGATGATAGAGATGAAAATTTTTTAAGTGGACCAGGACCAGGAGAGGTTCTGCCTGAAACCAGGTTAGACAGAGGATACTTAACCGACCTTTTAGGTAAGGGGTTTACAGTCTTATGTTTCAATGTGGACTTCGCTAATTTATTGGCTGACACTGTACCTGAAAGTATTTTTGTGGTTCATATTCCAAGACCATCAAAAGCCTCTAAACTATTGAATGCCGAAAATAACAGTGCCTATCTAGTGCGACCTGATGGCTATATTGCCGCTAGGTGGAAACAGGCAAATCCTGCAAAGGTTTTAGATGGGTTTTTTAAGATAATTTCTCAGAGCAGAGCTAAATAATGACTGACAACAAACTTGAAATGGTCTATGAAGCCATCGCCCTAAAAATCGACGATTTAGGAGAAGAGAAGTCAGAGTTATTTCTTGCAAAATTGTCCCTTTTGCTGGCGAATGAGATAGATGACCTTTCCATTGTATTAAAGGCGATTGATGATGCTGCCCTTTCTCTTGATCTATCATTAAAGGAATAATAGGAGTGAATAGAAATTCAATTAAAAAGTGAACAATTATTGAGAGTTATTAAAAACTAGATCTAGGAGGAGGAAATGAAATTTAGAGATAAAGTAGCACTGATCACCGGTGGAAATTTTGGTATCGGGCGGGGAATTGCCATGAGATTTGCATCAGAGGGTGCTTACATTGTAATAGTTGCTAGAAACCAAGATCGAGCTAACAAGGTTGTTCGAGAAATCGAAGCCAAAGGCGGGCGAGCTATATCATTAAAGACAGACGTAACTGATGAAGCTCAAATTATCTCAACTTTAAATTCAACAATTGGAAAATTTGATCGGTTAGACATAGTTGTGAATAATGCCGGAGTTGGTAGTCAGCATTGCGGAATAAAACACGAAGATCCTCCGTCAAAAAGGTGGGAAGTATTTCGAAGTGTCAATCTAGATTCTACCTATTTGATAAGTGCACATTCGCTTCCACTATTGGCCAAAAATAAAGGTAGTTCTATTATCAATATCTCCTCTACTGCAACTTTTCACGGCAATTGGGGTCTATATGGTGTATCTAAGGTTGGGGTAGACGGTATGACCAAATCATTTGCAGCTGAAGCTGCTCCTTATGGGGTACGTGTTAACGCAATAAGCCCTGGCTGGATCGAAACAAGCCCTGAAGAAACTGCAGCGGCGTCTGGCAATGCAACTGGTGAATGGGACATGCCTCCTTCTCTATTCAATCGGATGGGATTGCCTGAAGAAATTGCAAGTACTGCAGCATTTTTGGCTTCAGGTGAATCTTCATTCATTACGGGGCAAACATTGGTTGTTGATGGTGGCTTAACAATAATGGATTACCCATCTATTGCTTCCTTAGAAGAAGTTGGACATAGGGTTTTCTCTTCTTCTCGGGATTTAAAAGGAAACCAAAAAGGTTAACTATACTAAAAATGATGGTGACAAAAATGAAAGTTGGTGAGATTGTAGAAGGATACAAAACGCCCCCAAAACCAAAAGATATTTCACTCGATGGTAAGCTTGTTAAATTGGTTCCATTAAAGGCTGAAAAACACAGTTTTAATTTATTTGAGGCAAATATTAAAGATAAGGGTGGCGAAAACTGGACTTATTTACCTTATGGCCCATTTGGCAGTATTGAAAAATTCACTGAATGGGTAAAATCTGTGGAAGATGGAAGTGACCCAGTATTTTTTGCTATAATAAGAAAAATTGATAATAAAGCTGCTGGTGTCGCGAGTTATCTTCGTATTAAACCATATAGTGGATCAATAGAAGTTGGGCATATCAACTATTCACCACTGCTTCAAAACTCAACCGAAGGTACTGAAGCAATGTATCTTATGATGAAGTGGGCATTTGAAAATGGATATAGAAGGTACGAATGGAAATGTAATGCATTAAATGTTAAAAGCCGAAATGCTGCACAACGATTAGGTTTTTCATTTGAAGGTGTATTTAGGCAAATGATGATAAGTAAGGGCAGAAATAGAGATACTGCTTGGTTTGCTATTATTGATAAAGAGTGGAAAGGTTTAAAAAAATGTTTTGAAACTTTTTTGTCAAAAGATAATTTTTCTAAGGATGGGGTTCCATTAGTTTCATTGTCATCACTCTCTAAACCTTTGTTGTATAAACTTGATAGTATGGAGTTGAGTTAAAAAATTATAGTTAGAGTTTCAAAAAATAATTTTTATGCCCAGTAATCTTTACCTATAGTATCTATTACTTCCTGGCTTTCTAATTCAACCCCTGCATCAGCTCTCTTTTTTGTTATATCATCACGCTTTGTTAATATCTCAAATTTTGATGGATCTTTAACTTCTGTAACGTCATAAACTTTTGACTCATCAGCATTAGTGCCAGCCCAAAGTATTTTTATTCCCAATTCATTCAAATCAGGCTCAATTTCTTTATACATTTTTAACCAATTATCAAAGCCTTTAGTAATTTTAAACGTAGATAAAAATTTCATATAGATACCCCACTCTTTAAATTTAATTTATTAAACCATCCAATATGATATTATTTTAATATATATTATTTTGACTTCCAAGTATGTAAATTATTATCAATTGTTTAAACACAAGAAAAAAATAATGAAAGAGATTAAAACAAAAAGATTAGTCTTAAGGAAACCCAATAATTCAAATAAACAAGATCTAATTAATCAAATAGGTAATATAAATGTTTCACAATCGCTTAGCAACGTTCCATTTCCGTACACTATGGAGCACGCCGACCAATGGTTGAAAACAATCACTCAAAGAGCCCACAAATATAATTATAGTATTTTTTTAAATCTAGCTTTGATTGGAGGGGTTAGTTTAACTTCAAAAGAGGAAGAACCTTATGAATTGGGTTACTGGTTAGGGGAAGATTTTTGGGGATATGGATATGCGACAGAAGCAGCTAAGGGATTGCTTAATTATATTTTTGAAAATGAGGAAAATCCAAAAATTACTGCTGGGTACCTAAAAGGCAATACCGCTTCTGCTAATGTTTTAAGTAAAATTGGTTTTAAGAAAACTGGTGAAGTGGAAACTTATGTTCTTTCTCTTGAAAAATTTTCAACTCTTATACAGACTAAACTAGAGGTTGGGTGAACTTATGTCTACTGCGACAGAAAAATTTAACAAAAACTACATTGAAGTAGTCAAAGTAATTGAAAAAGATTTCAGCGATTTAAAACGTGGAGACAAAATGCTTATTTCATCTCCAAGGTCTATTGCAAAATATATCAAAAGAATTCCATATGGTAAGGAAAAAACAATAAAGTTGATGAGGCAGGAATTAGCCAAATTTTCTAGCGCTGATAATACTTGTCCTTTGACCACAGGTATTTTTTTAAGAATAGCAATAGAAGCATCTATAGAAACTCAAAATGGAGATAAACCAGATTTACCTTTTTGGAGAGTAATAAACGCAAGGAGCCCAATTACAAAAAAACTGTCAATTTCAAAAAATGATTTGATATATTTGAGAAGTGTAGAGGGATTAATAGAGTAAACTAAAGACTTTTATTAAGATCCATTATTTGTATCCAAGTTTTCTTTCGAACTGCAATTATACCATGGTGTCTTTGTGATTAGTTTCGTTAAAAACTATCAAGCAAAAGGGTCTGGTTGGTTTGGGTCGGTTGACAACCACACAGATTTAGTTTGCATGAAGCATCTCATGCCTTCCCATCCATTTTCACGTCCATAACCTGACTGTTTAAATCCACCTACTGGACTTTGTGCTGCTGCATTGAAATAATTATTTATGTAGACTGTCCCAGCTTCTATTTTATCGGCTATGCGCATTGCTTTTGTTACATCACTTGACCATATTCCAGCTGCCAAACCATAAATAGTATCATTTGCTCTTTCAATGACTTCATTTTCTTTATCCCAACTTTCTGTTGAAACAACTGGTCCAAAAATTTCATTTTGAGCTAAAGATGAACTATTTGGAACGTCTTTAAAAATTGTAGGACCAATGTAATAACCTTTATCTCTGCATTCCTTCCTGCCATCTAAAATTAGTTTATGTCCAGCTTCAACCGCACTAGAAATATTTTTGAGTATATTCTCATAGTGGTTTTTATTGGCTATTGGACCGATTTGAGTCTTTGGGTCTAAAGGGTCACCCACTATAGCTTTTTTAACCAAATTAACTAATTTTTCAGTAAAATTTTCAATAATAGATTTATGAATTAGTAAACGTGAACCAGAAATACAACTTTGACCACCAGCAGGAAAAATTCCAGAAGCTACTCCATTAACCGCCAAGTCAAGATCGGTATCTGGTAAAATTATCTGTGGAGATTTGCCACCAAGTTCCATCACTATAGGCTTTGTTTGATTAGATGCAATTTTTGCAGCAGCTCGACCTCCATTTGTACCTCCAGTAAAAGATACCATTCTTACATCAGGATGATCTATCAGAGGTTCACCTGTTGAAGGTCCATATCCAGTAACGACATTGAGAACACCTGGTGGCAAATCCGCTTCAAGTAAAATTTCCATTAGTTCTAATATAGAACAACTTGCTTGCTCAGAAGGTTTTAAGACTACTGTGTTGCCAGCGGCAAGGCAAGGAGCTAATTTCCAAATCAAAGTACCAATAGGTGAATTCCATGGAAGTATTTGTGCCACAACGCCATACGGTTCCCAGTTCATATAGTTATGCATATTAGGCATTTCTGCTGGTATAAGTCTTCCTTCAAACTTGTCACACATGCCAGCATAATAATACCAACTATCTAATAACCATGCACCGTCTTTAAGGGAAGGGGTGATTTGTTTTGGAAGTTTTCCATTATCTGTTGTTTCAATTTTACCAATACGACTAGCATTTTTACTAATTACATCTCCAATTCTACGAAGATACCGACCTCTTTCGGCTGACATCAATTTACCCCAAGAACCTTCGTAAAATGCCATTTTGGCTGCTTTTACAGCGTTTTCAATATCAGTTATTCCGCAGTCAGGAACTTTTGCCCACACTTCCCCAGTGGATGGATTTTCACTGTCAAACCAAGTTTTAGTATCTGGGTCATGCCATTTATTTGAATAAAAATATTTAAAATATCTTATTTTTTCCATTACTTTCTCCTAAACATAGTGATCATTAAATATCACTAAATATAAAATTAAAATAAAAAGATTTGAATAATATCTAATTAGGGAATTCCTCATTTAAAGGTGAACGGTTTAGAATAAGATCCGAAGCTTTTTCAGCTATAGCAATTACCGTAGCGTATAGGTTGCCTGTAATTTGAGTAGGCATTGCAGATGCATCACAAACACGCAAACCAACCATACCTCTAACTCTTAATTCTGCATCTAACACTGCCATTGGATCATTGTCACCACCCATTCGAGCTGTAGAGCATGGGTGATGCCCTGTATACGCAGTTTGTTTTATAGCTTCAACAATTTCTGATCTTGTATTAGAATTTAACCAAGGGCTAACTTCACCATTTAAATATTTTGATATTTCATGTTGTTGCATAATTTCTCGCATCACTGAAACTCCCTTTACCAATTCTTCCAGGTCTTCAGAATTTGAAAAATAATTAGGATCGATCAATGGGTACTCCCTTGGGTTTGAGCTCGCTAATTTTACCGACCCTAGAGACTTAGGCCTCTCTTGATTAATATCAATTTGAACGCCTGGTCTGGCAATTTTTCTCCCTCTCACTAATAGTTTTCGACCGAAATGTTGGAGTGGGGGTGTTTTTTCATATGAGCCTTTATCAAGGTTTTCTTCAACAATCATTGGTGTCATAAACACTTCTAATTCAGGAAATTGTGGGTCATCAAATGCGTGGAATAAGCCTGTGGACCAAAAAGCGCCACCACCGGGTCCTTTACCATTAAACAACCATCTTGCCATTAATGAAATAGCTTTATCTAATCTTTGGTAACGAGCATGACTTAAATCCATTCTATTTGAAGAATATTGCATTGAAGCAACGATATGGTCAGCTAGGCTAGCTCCAACCCCAGGCAGGTTGACAACTGGTTCTATTCCATTTTCATTCAAATGATCAGCTGGTCCAATTCCAGAAAGCATTAATAAATGTGGAGTGCCAAAAGCTCCTTGGCATATGATGACTTCTCTCTTACAAAATATTCTATTTCCATCTAACGTTTTTAGACCTATTGCTCGATTTTTATTAAGTAAAATTTTGGACACTTGTTGTTTAGTTATAACTTTTAAGTTTTTTGGAATTTTTTTTAAATAGGCAATAGCAGACGACTGTCTAACACCATTAGAAACTGTACTATCTAACCTAGAAACACCAGTGCGCTCTGAGCCGTTAAAATCATTTAATTTTTTATGCCCAGCATTGACAGCTGAACTGATAAATGCTTCCTCTAATTTACCAAAATTTGAAGATGGTTCAATTTTAAGTGGACCATTCTTCCCATGAAATTGATCTTTCCTATGCTTTGAACCTTCAGATTTCTTGAAATAAGGTAAAATATCTGAAT
>CAZCWO010000088.1:0-6630 GCA_964502335.1 uncultured Rhodobacterales bacterium
TTTTCAACTGAACCATAAGAAATATTTTTTCCTATTCTTGAAATTAAGCCATTTTCAATAAAAATATCAGAATTAAAAATATTTCCTGACAGAACATCTAAAATTTTTGCATCTTTGAGCACTAAGTTGGACATAAATAAAAACTTAGCATTGAAAATTAATTCTATTCAAGTAATTATGAGTTATTCATTAAAATTATACACAAATAATTTGACTTATCAAAAGAAGTATTTTGTTAATAACCTTAATATAATGGATTTTTTATGGCTTGGATTATAGGAGTAGACGTTGGAGGCACTTTTACTGATTTTTGCGCTAGAAACAATGCTAACGGCCAAACAATAATTCATAAAAGGCCCTCAACACCCGATGATCCATCTTTAGCTATTCTTTTGGGTCTAAAGGAACTAAAACTAAAGTTTTTATCAGATGAGAAAAGAATTGCAAGGTTAGCGCATGGAACTACTGTTGCAACTAATTCCCTCTTACAAAGAAAAGGGGGCAAACTTGCATTAATCACCACTAAGGGCTTCAGAGATTTACTTGAAATAGGAAGGCAAGTAAGACCAAGTGTTTATGACCTTCAAATTGATGCACCGTCCCCATTAATCAAAAGAAGAAATAGATTGGAGATAGACGAAAGAATTGATTTTGAAGGCAATGTAATTAAAAATATTTCCAATCATGATATTATAAATTTAGAAAAAAAATTAAAAAAACTAATCAATATTGATGGAATTGCAATCTGCTTATTGTTTTCCTTTATAAATCCAGTCCATGAAAAAAAATTAAAAAAAGCTCTTTCATTAAGCTTCCCTCATTTGCCTATTTCAATTTCAAGTGAGGTTCAACCTGAATTTCGTGAATATGAAAGGTTTTCAACCACAACTATCAATGCCTACCTTCAACCAGAAGTTGGGAAGTATATGGAAAACCTTAAAAAAGGAATTTCCACGAATGAACCAAACTTGAAATTAAATATTTTTCAGTCAAGTGGAGGTCTAACAACGATTGAAAGAGCTTCTGACTTTCCCGTAAGAATGGCCTTGTCAGGTCCAGCAGCAGGTGTAGTTGGTGCTTCTGAGACAGCACTAAACTCAAATTTTAAAGATATTATAACTTTAGATATGGGCGGCACAAGCACAGATGTATGCCTAATTCAGAAAGGGAAAGCCGAATTGGCTAATATGAGAGATATATCTGGCTTTAGGATAAGGCTGCCAATGATTGATATTAATACCGTAGGCGCTGGAGGTGGATCTATAGCACACCTTGGTGAAGATGGCCTTCTGAAGGTAGGGCCTGTTAGCGCAGGAGCTGTTCCAGGACCCGCATGCTACGGTTTAGGTGGTTTAAAGCCAACAGTTTCTGATGCTAACATTGTTTTAGGTCGTCTCCCTGAAAATTTAGTGGGCGGTGAAATGAAGCTTGATAAGAAAAATGCTTACCAAGCTATATTACCTATTTCCAAAAAACTTAAATTATCAGTTGAAGAAACAGCTTTAGGAATTATCGGTATAGTAAATTCAAACATGACAAGGGCGATTAGAAGTGTGTCCGTTGAAAGAGGCCATGATCCGAGACACTTTTCTTTAATGCCTTTTGGTGGCGCAGGAGGTTTGCATGCTATTGATATAGCTAACGAGTTAACAATAAAAAATATTTTAATCCCTAGGTCTCCAGGAATTTTGTGTGCTGAAGGATTAATTCTGTCTAACCTTCAGGAGAGTTTCGTTAAAACTTGTAGAACACCGATTGATAGCAACCTAAATGATGTTTATGAGGCTATCAGAGAACTCAAAATTAAAGCAAATAATTGGTTTTTAAATGATGGAAAAGGAATAGGTGCTAAATCACTTTTACTACTAATAGACATGAGGTATGTAGGGCAAAATTATGAATTATCTATTAATTTAGGAAACACTTTAACTCGATCTAAATTACCAAATAAGAAAGTACTTAAAAATCTGTTTTTTGAAGCCCATAAGAGAAGTTACGGTCATTTTGACCCATTGGCAGCAATAGAAATAGTAAATATTAGGGTAAGAGCAATTTCTGAATTAGATTGTAGACCTTCAAAGATTAGTAATAGCAAAACAAGTCCTAAGCCAATTAAAATTACTCAAGTATGGTTTGATAGTAAAAAAGCCAAAAGTACAAAAGTTTTTGAACGCTCAAGCCTGCCTGCAGGTTTTTCTCTAAAGGGCCCAGCTATTATTGTTCAAGAAGATGCAACAACACTATTGCCTCCCAATTGTAGTTTGAAAGTTGATAAAAAACTTAATCTTGTTTTAAGGACACAAAGATGAATAAAAAAATTGATCCAATTTCCCTTGAAATTACATGGAACAGCTTAAAGTCTGTAGCTGATGAATGCTTTATAACTCTTATGAGAAGTGCTTTTTCTACAAATATTAAAGAACGCCATGATCATTCTACAGCTATAACTGATTCAAAAGGGAAATTAATTGCTCAAGCTGAAAATGCTTTGCCTATTCATCTAGCTTCAATGGGTGGATTAATTCAGCATATTCTAAATGAATATGATGACAACATTAATGAGGGAGACATTTTCATAGCTAATGACCCACATGACGCTGGTGGCACTCACTTACCTGACATCAATATGGCTATGCCTGTCTTTAATAAAGGTGAGTTGATCGCATTTGTTGCAAATATTGTTCATCATGCGGATGTTGGTGGGGCCGCGGTAGGCTCCATGTCAGGTGGGCTCAATGAAATTTATAAAGAAGGCCTTAGAATTCCTTTAATCCGTCTCTATAATAAAGGGAAAATTGTTCATGATGTTTTTAGATTGTTACTGTTAAATATGCGACTTTCTGATGAACGAAAAGGAGATATTAACGCACAAATAGCAGCGTGCAGACTTGGCGTGTCAAGGATAAATGACTTAATCAAAAAACATGGTGTAATGTATATTAAATCTGTCTTTAATGAAATACTCTCTAGATCAAAAAAGAGAATGCAAAATGCTATCTCAAGACTTCCAGATGGTAATTATAGTTTTACAGATTTTATGGATGATGATGGACTTGATACTAAAGATATTAAAATTTCAGTTAAAATCATCAAAAAAGGTAAGGCCATTTTATTTGATTTTTCTGAAACAGACAATCAAGTTGAAGGCAATTTTAACCTTACATTTAACGCTACACAGTCATCTGTTTGTTATTCATTAAAGGCATTATTAGATCCTGAATTACCCAATAACAGTGGGATTTTTGATGCCATCAATATTCAGATACCCAAAGGATCCTTTTTGAATTGCTTGGCACCAGCAAGTGTAGCCCTCAGAGCCAACACCTGTCAGAGAGTAGTGGATGTTGTCTTTGGAGCATTCATTAATGTTTTACCTGAAAAGGTCACCGGAGCTGCAAATGGAGCCAATACAAGTGCAGTTTTTTCTGGGATTAACCCTTTAAATGGCAATCGATACGTTTACCTTGAAACTTTAGGAGGCGGCATGGGAGGACGCTATTCGAAAGATGGCAAAGATGGTGTGCAGGTTAATATAACTAATACATCTAACTTACCAGTAGAGGCCATTGAAATGGAGTATCCTTTAAGAGTAGAGGAGTATTCATTAGTAGAAAATTCTGGTGGAGCTGGCAAACACAGAGGCGGCCTGGGAATAAGAAGAACAATTAGGCCTATCGGACATAAATGTGAGTTTTCGGGTGTAGGAGAAAGGTTCAGGTATTCCCCCTGGGGAGTATTTGGTGGTAAGCCAGGAAAACCTGGAAGGTTCTATTTAAAAGATCAAAAGGGTAGAATAACTAATTTATCTTCAAAGTCATCAGGAATTTACACAACAGAAAATCATGCAATTATAATGGAGACCCCTGGAGCTGGCGGTTACGGGAAACCAAAAGATAGAAAGAAAGAGGATGTCTTAGAAGACAAAAAATCTGAAAAATTTTCACAAAGCTATATTAAAAAATATTATTAACTTAATTTTATGTATTAACTGTATTATATTAAATTAAAAATTTTTACAAATAATCTATTGTTTAATGTAGGAGGAATAAATGTTAAATAAAATTCTATTTTGGTTAACTTCTATTGTTGTTCTATTTAGCTTTTCTGTATCAAGTAATGCAGCAGACGTTAAATGGGATATGGCAAATGAATACCAAGAAAGCTCAATACATGGTGAAGGTCAAAAAGTATTTTCATCTGTTTTAGCAGATAAATCAGGTGGATCAATTATAATTACAAACCATTTTGGTGGTTCTATTGGCTACAAATCTAAAGAACATTTTGACGCTGTTGGCGATGGAGCTCTTCCAATAGCTAATACCAGCATGGGCCAAGTAGCCGGAATTGAACCAATTTTCTTGTTGTCATCTCTACCATTTCTAGTTGGATCTGCAGAAGAAGCTAAGTTATTATGGGAAGTTGCAAAACCTCAATATGAAGCAGTTTTTGACAAGCATAATCAAGTCTTACTATACGCTTCACCATGGCCTCCTGCAGGCATTTGGTCAAAAAAGCCAGTTCTTTCTAGCTCAGATCTAAGTGGTTTAAAAATAAGAGCTTGGGATAAAAGTGGAACTAGCACTTTAAAGACTGCAGGCGCTGCGGCTATTCAAATGAGCTGGGGCGATGTTGTTCCTCAACTATCATCAGGAGGTATTGAGGCTGTACTTACATCAGCAGAAGGAGGTGTAAATGCAAAATTCTGGGATGTAGGATTAACACATTTTAATGCTATCAATTATTCTATGTCTCTTAATATGACCCATTTAAATAAAGATGCATATAATTCTTTAACAGCTGATCAAAAAGCTGCTGTTCAAGCAGCTTCAAAAGCGGCAAGTGATGCTGCTTGGGGGGCGCTTGATACAAGAGTGAGCAGTAACTTTAAAGACATGAGAGCTAATGGAATTACTGTTGCTGAAACAGTTCCTTCTAGCTTTTTAAGTGATTTGAATGCTGCTGGTGAAGGTGTTTATTCAGATTGGCTTTCTAAAGTTGGTTCATCAGGCCAAGAAATTTTAGATAATTACAATAAACAAAAATAAATCAAACAATTGAAGGGGTAGAAATTCTACCCCTTTTTTTGATCAAATAAAAAATGATTATTAATTGGCTCGAAAAATTTGCAGAACGACTGAGTTTATTTGGAGCTTGGATATCAGCCTTTCTTTTGGTTTACATGGTATGCCATATTTTAGTAGAAATATTCTTTCGAACCATTTTAGACAGTTCAACTTATTCTCTTGATGAATTTGTAGGTTATGCGGTTGCCTCCATGACCTTTCTTAGTTTGGGTCACGCCTTTCAAAGAAAAAACCTAATAAGGGTCAACATATTAACGAATGTTGTCAGAGGAAAAATTTTTCAGGCTGTTGAAGTCATATGTATATTTTTAACTTTTTCTATTATAGCATTTTTTGCAAGATATGTCTGGAGAGATCTTGTCAGAGACTTTGAACGAGGAACCGTAAGTCCAACTTTGACAGAAACACCAATTTGGATCGTAAAAACAGTGTTTTTTGTGGGGCTTAGTATTTTTCTAATTCAAATGCTCGTTAGCGCAATCTCTGTAATATTTAATGACTCTCAGGATAAATAAATGGAGTCACTGGCAACAGCATTAATTATTTTACTCTTTTTAATTCTGTATCTCGGCTTGGGAGTTTGGGTATTTGCAGGTTTGTTATTGGTAAGTTTCTCTGGTTTATATTTTTTACTTGATTGGCCCCTGATTAGAATTGGAACTAACATGGCACCATTGATAATTCGAAATGCCACCTCTTGGGAATTATCTTGCATACCTATGTTTGTGTGGATGGGTGAAATCATGTTTAGAACAGATATATCAGATCGTCTATTTAAAGGGCTGTCACCCATAGTACATTTCCTGCCAGGGCGTCTGCTCCACACTAATGTTATAGGTTCAGCTCTTTTTGCTGCAGTAAGTGGATCGAGTGCCGCAACTACAGCAACAGTTGGAAAAATCACAACAACTGAATTACTGAAAAGAAGTTACTCTAAATCATTGGCATTTGGATCACTTGCAGGAGCGGGCAGCCTAGGACTGTTAATACCACCATCGATCGTTCTGATCGTCTATGGCGTTTTAGCTGAAGTATCTATTTCACGTTTGTTTGCAGCTGGAGTTTATCCAGGCATTTTAATAGCAACATTGTATTCTGGATTTATAATTGTTCGATGCATTATAAATCCTACTTTAGCACCATCAATTGAAAAGAAACCATCTTTTCAAGATATAATTTATGGCCTAGTTAATCTCATACCTATAACTGTTTTAATTATAATTGTCTTAGGATCAATCTATTCAGGAATTGCCACACCCTCAGAAGCTGCGGCTGTAGGAGTTTTAGCTACCTTAATCTTGACAATTCTGACAAGGCAATTATCCATCGATGTTTTTTTTGACAGTTTGATGGGTGCAGTCAGAACTTCATGTATGATTGCATCGATACTATTAGCCGCTGCATTTTTATCTATGAGTATGGCATATTTACACGTTCCTCAGGAAGTCGCTGCGGGAATTGTTAAATTGAACTTGTCTCCCTATCAGCTGATAGCAACTTTAGCAGTTTTTTATATAATGCTGGGTTTGTTTTTAGAGGGAATTTC
>CAZCWO010000088.1:6730-8268 GCA_964502335.1 uncultured Rhodobacterales bacterium
ATAATGGATAACTCAAGAACATTAAATGCTGGTATTGTTGGTTTAGGTAAATGGGGGCAAAAATTAGTAAAGTCCATAAACCAAAATCTCAGTAAAAGTAACTCCCTTAATTTTACGCATGCTTTTTCAAAAACTTTTGAAAAAGTAAAGCCATTTTGTTCTGAATATAATCTTAATTTTTGTAGCTCATTTGATGAACTTCTATCAAATGACAATTTAGATTTAATTGTACTAGCGACACCTCATTCCATTCATGCAGAACAAATCATAAAGACTGCAGAGTCTAAAAAACATGTCTTCGTAGAAAAGCCTTTTACGTTAACAGTTGGTGAAGCGATCAAATCTATAAAAGCATGTAAAAAATTTAATGTAAAAGTAGGAGTTGGTTTTAATAGAAGGTTTTTACCTTCGTTTCAATTAATGAAGCAAATTTCATTAAATGATAACTTTGGTGAAAAAATCCATATTGAAGGAAACTTCTCAGGACCTTTTGGTTATGATTACTCAAAAAAAATGTGGAGAGGGTCCCTTGAAGAGAACCCAACTGGAGGAATGGCCGCAATGGGTATACATGTTATTGATGCTATGATCGATCTATTGGGACCAATTAAAGCTGTTCAATGTATTAGTAAACAACAAGTTCTCAAACATCTTGATATTGATGACACCTCATCTATTCAACTTTGGTTTTCATCCGGAGCAACAGGTTACTTGTCAACATTAATGGCGACTGCACCTTTGTGGAGACTTCAGCTATATGGAACAAAAGCCTGGGTAACAATGAACGGCCAAAATGAAACAGTTTCAAATTTTATAAATGAAACTCCAAATACAAAAATATTTAAAAATATTAACATCGAAAGATTAGAATTGGAGTGTTTTGCCGATAGTATAAATGGAAAAAATGAATTTCCAGTCAGTATTTCAGAAATCTTAAATGGAGTTTCCACCTTTGAATCAATTTCAAAATCAAATAAAAAAGGAGGTCAAAAGATTTATGTTAAAGATTTTGAAAAATTTTAAATTTGCAAACCGAAAAAAAATTAATCTTTTTTGGCTTGCTGTCCAAAGAAGGAAGCTTCTTTAGGAAATTCAGGTAGTTCTATATTGAAGGGCGTAGACCTAACTAGACCTGTTCTTTTTCCTCTTACGATCTCACCATCATATTTATGAGGTATATGGTTTCTATCTAAAGCTATTGCATCTTCAGCAACATACGTAGCTATAAACAGATTGCGGGCATTATTAGTTAAATTTGGCAATGATCCATGAAGCAACCGTGAATGCATCAAGCATGCATCACCTGCCTTTCCAGTACATTTTATTGATTTTTTTCTTGTTTTTTCTTCAACAGAACTGTCAACTGCACCAGTGAAAACCCCGTCACTCCATAAGCTATAGATTTTACCTTTATGTGTGCCAGGAACTACCTCTAGGGGACCATTTTCTAATGTCACATCATTTAAAAAAAATAAAACTGTCATTATGTCATCATTAGAGTGAGGCTCAAAAGGAAAATCTTGATGGTATTTAACTGC
>CAZCWO010000089.1:0-8264 GCA_964502335.1 uncultured Rhodobacterales bacterium
ATATTTCATCCACTGATAAGCAGCAACCATTCTGTTAGCATCGCCTGTGTTGCCCATAATTAAGCCACCGCCATATAGGTTTAATACTGGTTCTGAAGTTGAATAAGATATTGGTGCTACATCCCAATTACCATTATATCCCTCTTCAATAGCTTTTTGAAAATATGTGATCCCTGAGGTAGAGCCTGCTGAGATTAAAACTGACCCCTGCCCAAGATATTGCTGGTCTGTGTATTTACCTCTTGCAGCAATAGCGCATCCTTTATTAGCCATACCCTGAATAAATTTCATAGCTTCAACCGCTTTTGGTCCGTTAAAAATATAGTTGCCATTATCGTAATCAAAAACATCACCACCATGAGCAAAAACCCAAGCTGCAAAATTACTTGCGTCAGTATCTATTTCATAACCATAACTTGGCTCTTCTCCCATTTTACCACTAAAATCTTTATTAGTTGCAGCGCATGCAGCTTCAGCAAAATCAGCAGGAGTTTTTGGTTCGTCAAGGCCTAATTCATTTAACCAATCTTTGTTGTAGTAAAGAATTTCAATGGATTTACCAACTTCGTGCAACAATTTTGGGTTGCCATCAAAATATGGTGAAAAGCCAACTGTCCAGTTTGCACCCCAATCATCTTTATCTGCCTGGGAAACTCCCCACTTTTTGCTATTAGCAAGCGGCGTCTGATCAATTGCAGCTGTAACAATATACATATCAGCAGCAGCATTCCCATATCCTCTAGCAACATCAGCGATGTCTTTTGTGCCTGCAGCTGACATCATTGCTGATTGTACTTTTCCGTAGTGGCCTTTATATACGACGTTTACTTTAATACCTGTTTCTGCTTCAAATCTTGCAGCTCTAGCTTTCATCGCATCGAGTCTTTCATCAGAGTACTGAACCCAGAATTCAACTGTTTGACCAGCTGGATTTGCGTTTTCAATATCGTCAGCTGTAACTGCGAATGATTTACCAGAAATTAAGATTAAAGAAGCAAAAAATAAATTTATTATTATTTTTAATAGTTTCATTTCAACCCCCGAATTTTAAATATGTTTAATTATTGGTACTGTTTAATTATTGGTACTATATTCTTCTATCATTTTATATTTACATATTTGTTTCTAATATGTACCGCACTTATTCTTTTATACCAAAATTAGATATGCTTTCAATGAATAATCTTTGAGTGAAAAAATATAAAAGCAGGATAGGCGCTATTGCAATTAAACATGCTGCCATAAGTAAGTGAAAATTTGGCCCTACCTCTCTTACAAAGCTGTATATAGATACAGTAACAGGATACCAATCTTCTTTAGTTAAGATTAGAAGAGGCCATGCAAAACTGTTCCATGCAATAATAAAAGTAAATAAACCTGCAGTCACAATTATAGGCATACTCATAGGAACTACGATTCGCGTTAAAAAATAAAAATGTGATG
The DNA here is from genome assembly GCA_964502335.1 of uncultured Rhodobacterales bacterium. Classification (GTDB taxonomy): domain Bacteria; phylum Pseudomonadota; class Alphaproteobacteria; order Puniceispirillales. The sequence goes on from CAZCWO010000089.1 coordinate 1,444, forward strand.
CTCCGTCAAGACGCGCAGCATCCCACAATTCATTTGGTATTTTTTTAAAGTATTGCCTAAGTAAAAAGATAACAAAAATATTCCCCATAAAGGGCACTGTTAAGCCTTGCAATGTGTTCATCCATGAAGAGCCAAACGGCAAAGGAATTATTTCACCTCTTATAATCAGTAAATGAGGAAGCAAAGTAATAATTTCCGGGATCATCAATGATAAAAGTAACAAATAAAAGATTAAATTTTTAAAGGGAAATTCAATTCTAGCAAAGGAATAAGCTGCAGGGATACTGGTTATTAGAACTCCGACAACAGTGATTGAACTAATGATAATACTGTTAATTGTATATTTTTGAAAATTATTAGAAGTCCATACCTCTAAGTAGTTCTCAAAAATCGGAGTTCTAGGGAAAACATACTGATTAATAGCTTCTCCTGCAGTCATCAAAGAAGTCATAATCATATAAAAAAATGGGTAAATCGATACAATAAAAACAATTGTTAAAATTATATAAGGAACTCTAGTTTCTGAGTTAAAGATTTTAGTCATAATGAATTTTCTTTCTGAAAATGACATATTGTGAGATCGCTAAAACATTTAGCAAAACAAACAATATAACACCTTCGGCTGCTGCGTATCCATATTTAACCCTGCCCCAAAAGTGATCAAAAATTTCAATAGTGACAACATCCATTGTGTCACCAGCTGACGATGTTTGCATTACAAATATGCTATTGAATGCTTGGAATGTATTTATAAAACCAGTAAGCGCTAAAAAGAAAATAATAGGCATTAGCAAAGGAACGGTGATTTTTATAAATGTTTGCCATCTCGATGCACCCTCTACTCTTGCTGCCTCGTACAAGTCACTTGGAATAATTGACAATCCTGCAAGTAGAATGATTGCGTAATAACCAGTATATGACCAAATACCATAGAAGATTGATGAAGTTAAAGCTAAGCTTGGACCTGCGAAAAGACCATCAATTTTTACTCCAAAAAGAACTTCGGTGATTGGCCTTTTGTCAAAGAGCCATAGCTGTGGTTCAATTCCAAAAAATCCTACAAATTGGTTTAAAAAAGAGGTTTCAGCTTTACCAAATATAAGGAAAAAAACAGCTGCACCCATCACAGCAGGAGTAATATACGGGAATAGTAATATCATTTGAAAGAATTGTTTTCCTGCTAATTTTTGATAAAGCGCAAATGCTATTACAAGTCCAAGGCCAATCTCAAAAATAATTGTAAATAATGCATAGTATAAAGTGTATATCAAAGCATATAGATAGTCTTCATCACCTTTATCAACCATTATACTCCAATTGATATTAATTAAGTAAATACCAATTGATAAGATTGTTAATGAAGAAATTAAAACATATATTTTTTGTTTGAATTGATAACGATCTTTGTACTCACTCCAAATCCAATAACTTAGTATCAGGGCTAATAGCCCTAAAATAAAAACAAAAAAAGCCGGAATGCTACCCAAAATCCGTTCATAATTCTCAAAACCTAAAAATCTTCCTTTAAAGACTTTCCACTTATGAACACTCATATACATTCCAAAAAAAACTGGGAAAACTCCAAAAAGGCTTATTAAAAGCACTGCAGGTGAAATTAAAGAATAACCAACTATTTTCTCTGAATTTTTTCTTAAAAAATTATTCATAAATTTTTGGTTTTTTTATCAATAAAATTAAACACACTATATCTAAACTCATATGACTATAATTTTAAAGTCATAAAAAAACCTAAGTTATTTTATGACTATTATCTATTTAAATATTTTTAGAAAATTCAATTAATTTCTTAGTGTTTCTGACACATTTTTCAAGATCTTTCCAAAAATCTGGATTTAATTCAATGTTAAAGACAGTTTCTGATGTTGGTTTTATATTCGAAATCACTTTTTCCCAGGGAATATTCCCTTCACCAACTGGCAAGTGTAAATCACCATCACCAAGAGCTAAGGCTTCAGATTTTGTTAAATAAGAATTTATAAAATTCAATTTACCAAAACTATCATGGACATGCCAATGATCAGATAAACTTCCAAGATCAACAGCGTTACTCATAAAATCAGATTTGAAAGCTTCACAGCACAAATATGCGTGACTTACATCAAAACAAGCTCTTATATTATTATGGTTTATTAAATTTATTTCTTCTGAAAGCTTGCTTGGTAAAGCAGTGTGCAATAATTTTGAAAAAGGAAAAATATTCTCCACATAAACTAACAAGTTCTTTTTCGCAGCAAAATCACCAATTCGTTTTAGATAGTTACGCTGAAGTATATATTTTTCTCTTAAGCTTTTATCATTATCAATATCACAGTAACCTGTATGAAAAATTATTTTTGTAACTCCTAATCTATGAGCAACGTCAATGTAAGCTTTAGCAAGGATTTCATAATGATTTAGATTTTCTTTTTTATCGAGAAAATTGACAACCATTGGGCCATGAAGAGTAATTTCACCTGAAAAATTATCTAAAATATTTTGAATTTTATCTATTCTTTGACTAACAACGTTTCCATCGATGATCAAGTCTTGTGCAAAACCCATTAACTCAATGCTAAATGGATTAAAACTAGTTACTTCATGAACTCTTTCTTGAAAATCACTGGCATCTCTGGAGTTGCTTCTTAAGGAAATTCCTAATTTTGGTTCATTCATTTTATTTCATAAAAAAGCATTGAGTTAAAATAAAAATTATTTTTTATCCTCTAGATATTCATAAGCCAGCTGAGCTATTTGTTCCGATCTTAATCCTGATAAACAATACGCAAAAATCGGTTTTTTCTTACCTTCGAGTATGCCTGCAAAACTTTTAACATCTTCCATAGAGAGCTTTAAATGAGAAAAAGGTATGTACTCAACTGACAAACCATGGTTTTCTGCTTCTCGTTTTATGAATTCAATATTTGTTTGGCCCTCCCCTTCATTATCAGGTCGATTGCAAATGATTGTTCTGATTCCAAGATTCACTAAATCTTTAACATTCCCCTCATTGATTTGTGGACCAATGTATAAGTCATTATTTATTTTTTTCATTTTTCTCTTCTCAAAATATTATTGATAACTTTCATAATTTATTGATAGGAATCTTTAAATAATTAACGCCATTTTCCTCTTCTTCTGGTAAGTCTCCAGCCCTCATATTCACTTGTGTAGCTGGTATCATTAACTTCGGCATACTTAAAGTTGCATCCCTTGCCTCACGGGTTTCCACAAACTTATCTTCAGAAACCCCATCTTTAACATGGATATTATTTTTCCTTTGTTCTGAAACTGTTGTTTCCCAAGCAACTTCCCTTCCTCCAGGCCCATAATCATGGCATATAAATAACCTTGTATCTCCAGGCAAATTTAAAACTTTTCTAATTGATCTATATAATGTCCTTGCATCGCCCCCGGGAAAGTCAGCTCTTGCAGTGCCTCCATCTGGCATAAATAAGGTATCACCAACAAATGCAGTGTCTTCAATTAAATGAACCATACAAGCAGGTGTATGCCCTGGCGTGTGTATGGTCTTAGCATTTAGCTCTCCTATTTTATAGGTATCATTGTCCTTGAATAGCTTATCAAATTGACTCCCGTCACGCTCAAATTCTGTCCCTGCATTAAAAATTTTTCCAAACGTATCTTGGACTAAAATTATTTCTTCCCCTATCCCTATTTTTCCCCCTATTTTCTCTTGAATATAAGGTGCAGCAGACAAATGATCGGCATGCACATGGGTTTCAATAATCCAATCAATAATCAATTTATTCTGTGCAATATATTCAATCATCAAGTCAGCATGTTTAGTGGATGTCCTTCCTGAAGCCATATCAAAATCTAAAACTGAATCAATCACCGCACATTTTGAAGTTTCTCTATCCTCAACTACATAACTGATAGTACCTGAAGCACTGTCATGAAAAGGTTTAATATTTGGTGTGCTCATATTCTCTAGCCTATAAATTATCTAAATAAAAAATAGTTGGTATAATTTTAATAATTATAATATTAGAAACTATTTCAATAAAAACTTTATGACAACAGTCTTAATTTATTATAAAAATTTATCAAAATAAATTATAGTTTAAGCTTAATTAATAATTAAGTATTTTGAAATAACGCTATTTAATAAAAAGGAGAAGGCTAATGGCTAATATTGGACATTATATCAGCGGAAAACATTATGAAGGAAAATCAAACCTTAATAAACCAGTATTTAACCCTGCTACAGGTGCCTCAGAAACAAAAGTGAACCTTGCAAATAATGATGAAGTCAATTTAGCCGTAGAATCTTCTAAATCAGCCTGGAAGGATTGGTCCAATCAACCCCCATTAAGAAGAGCTAGGGTATTAGATAAGTTTAAATATATTTTAGATGAAAGACGTGAAGAACTCGCGCAGTGTATTAGCAGTGAACACGGTAAAACCCATGAAGATGCATTAGGTGAAGTAACAAGGGGTTTAGAAGTTGTTGAATTTGCTTTAGGAGCACCTCACTTACTAAAAGGTGACTATACTGAAAACGTTGGCTCTGAAGTTGATAGTTATAACGTCAGACAATCTTTAGGAGTTGTAGCTGGTATAACTCCATTTAACTTTCCTGCTATGGTTCCTATGTGGATGTTTCCTATTGCCCTCGTTTGTGGCAATTGTTTTATTTTGAAGCCTTCAGAAAGAGACCCATCGCCATCTCTTTTAATAGCAAAATGGTTAACGGAAGCTGGTCTACCAGATGGCGTTTTCAATGTTGTTCAGGGTGATAAAATAGCAGTTGATGCAATTCTAAATCATCCTGATATTAAATCTATAAGTTTTGTTGGTTCAACCCCGATAGCAAGATATATTTATACAACTGGAACATCAGCCGGAAAAAGAGTGCAGGCTTTAGGAGGAGCCAAAAATCATATGGTAATAATGCCTGACGCTGATTTAGATATGGCTACAAATGCACTAATGGGTGCAGCTTATGGTTCTGCTGGAGAAAGATGCATGGCTGTCTCTGTTGCTGTCCCTGTTACAGATAAAGTAGCTGATGCACTCGTAGAAAAGCTTGTCCCAAAGATTGAAGCATTAAAGATTGGACCTTCCGTTGACCCCGCTGCAGAAATGGGACCGCTTATTACAAGTGAAGCTTTGAATAAGGTATCTGGATTTATAGAAGCTGGTGTGGATGAAGGAGCCAAGCTTGTAGTTGATGGAAGAAATAGAAAACCCTCGATGCAAGGATATGAGAATGGTTTTTTCATAGGCGGCTCTTTATTCGATAATGTAACTAAAGACATGTCTATTTATAAAAATGAAATTTTTGGTCCTGTATTATCTGTTGTGAGAGCCAATGATTATAAATCTGCAGTCGATCTAATCCATGGACATGAATATGCAAATGGTGTCGCAGTATTTACCAGGGATGGAGATGTGGCTCGAGGATTTTCTAATGAAATTGAAGTTGGAATGGTTGGTGTTAATGTTCCAATCCCAGTTCCAATGGCATTTCACAGCTTTGGAGGATGGAAATCCTCTTTATTTGGAGACCACCATATGCATGGGATGGAAGGCATTAGGTTTTATACAAGACTTAAGACAACAACTGTACGCTGGCCTCGAGGCCAACGAACGGATCCTCAATTTACGATGCCTACACTCGGTTAATTATAATCAAATTCAGGATTGCCGACATATTGAGGATCAAATGGCTCCCTTGAAAAGATTTCATTAATTAGGGGCTCAAAGTATTCCAATGTTTTGCTTGGATAATTAGGATCAAATGACATTTGATCCCAATCCCTGCAAAACCTATCACAAGAATCAAACCATTTATGATGTTTATAATTTTCACGTAATGATTTATTTATCCCAATTTCTTCACCTTGATAATCTTCTGGACCAAAGTAGAACATTTGAAATAAACCGTGCATAGAGACAATCCAGGTCACTTCTTCTCTTACATATGGCCTTATGATTGTAGCCGCCAATTGAGAATGATTAGCTGGAGCTAATTCATCTCCCAAATCATGTATTAATGCGCCAATTATTAATTCTTTGTCTGCTCCGTCTGCCTCAGCCCTTGTGGCAGATTGAAGAGAGTGCTCAAGTCTTGAAATGCGATAGCCAGGGAGTGAATTATCTAAATTTTTTAAAGCTAATATAATTCTTTCAGAAACATTTTTTGTGAATTCTACTTCGCGTTTGTGCAAAAATTGATATTCTTCAGGTGTGCCTTCATCCATCCTTGTGAAATTAACCTTATCCATTATCACCTACCTTAAAAATAATTTCTATTAATATATCTATAAAACTATATTTAAATATCATAAATAAATAAAATAATTTATAGTTTTATTCTTTTTGACTTTGAAAATTTATGAAAATGTTGAATATAAAATTACCATATAATTTAAGGAAATATAAATGTTAGAAGAGCATATTAGTCCAGATGTCAAAGATCAAAATAGTAAACTTCCATCACATGCCAGGGTTGTTGTTATCGGTGGGGGTGTTGTCGGTTGCTCAGTACTTTATCATTTAACTCTTCATGGTTGGAAGGATGTAGTGCTATTAGAAAAAAATGAACTTACATCTGGCTCTACATGGCATGCAGCTGGAAATTGTCCAAATTTTGTTGGCTCATGGACTATGATGAAAATGCAATCTTATTCTACTGAGTTATACAGAAAATTAGGTGATTTAGTTGATTATCCGATTAATTACCACGTGACTGGCGCAATTAGACTAGCTCATTCAAGGCAAAGAATGGAAGAATTTAAACATGTTTGCTCTATGGGAAAACAAATGGGAGTTGAGTTTGAAATGCTCACAAACAG
>CAZCWO010000090.1:0-8263 GCA_964502335.1 uncultured Rhodobacterales bacterium
GATTTAAAGTTAATTTTGCGCAAATATATTTTATGAACTTTGATCTTATCTCATCTTTTTTATCTTTTCCCGATGGCCTAAATTGGCATATATATTTTGTAATTATCGTCACAAGTTTTGTTTCTTCTTTTATTTCAACTATCATTGGTTTTGGCGGTGGTTTGTTGATGCTTGGTGTTTTAGCTTTATTCTTTCCTGGTTCTGCTATCATACCTTTGCATGCAATAATTCAATTGGGGTCAAACTTTAGCCGTTTAGTATTCTTTAAGTTCAATGTCCAATGGTCTATAGTAATTCCCTTTTCCTTAGGCTGTGTTATAGGTGTCCCAATAGGAGGACTATTATATTTATCTATTAACGAGGATCTCATCAAGCTATTAATAGCTTTGTTTATTATTTTTAACATCTTAAATAAAGTGCCTGTATTAAACAGTAATAAGCTAATATTTACAGGGGTCATTTCTAGTTTCTTATCTACTATAATAGGTGTTACAGGCTCTTTAATTTCAAGCATTGTACAAACTTATGATTTAGATCAGTCAAAGTATATTTCTAGTTGTGCTTTTTTACTATTCACTCAACATTTTTTTAAATGCATACTATTTGGAGTGCTGGGTTTCGCATTTAAACCCTATGTTTTGTTACTGTTATTAGTTATTATAGGAGGTATCATCGGAACACTATTAGGAAAACTAATTGTTTTCAAGGTACCAGAATATTATTTTAAGTTATTTATAAAAATATTACTTTTGATCATTTCTTTAAATTTATTGGTAAATAGTATAAGTAATATATTAATGTAAAATCATTGGTTAAACTGAATTTAAATAAAATATTCTATAGGAGACATTGGATGTTCTTTTTTTCTAGGTTTTCATCTTTCTATAAAAGCTTGTTTATTCTTTTCAATATCAGTCTTGTAATCCTAACTATAACAAAGAATGCAAATGGAAATGATCAAGTAATTATAGCGCATGGTATTTCAACTTTTGGCGACTTAAAGTATAAAAATAATTTTAAACACCTAGACTACGTGAACCCTAGTGCACCAAAAGGTGGGGAAGTGTCCATATGGGCTTTTGGCTCCTTTGACTCAATGCATCCATATACAACAAAAGGACGCTCAGGAAGCCTATCTTCAATATTTTTTGAAAGTTTATTAACAGGTACATCTGATGAAATTGATTCTGCTTACGGGTTGGTAGCTGAAAGTCTTGAATATCCAAAAGACCGTTCATGGGTGATTTTTAATATGAGACCCGAAGCTCGATTTTCAGATGGAACCCCTCTTACAGCTGAAGACGTTTTATTTTCTTTCAATTTACTTAAAGATAAAGGATTGCCTTCTTTTAGGGCAGTAATAGAAAAAGAAATTGAGGATGTTATAATAATTAACCCACATAAAATTAAATTTACTTTTAAGACTGGTATCCCGACTCGTGATTTACCTGCTTCCGCAGGCTCACTGCCTATATTTTCAAAGTCATATTACGAAAATTCTGGAGCAGATTTCGAAGCATCAACTTTAAAGCCTGCAGTAGGATCAGGACCCTATATTTTGGATACTATGGATGTTGGTCAAACGATTATATATAAAAGAAACCCAGATTACTGGGGCTCAAACTTATCCATAAATAAAGGAAGAAATAATTTTGACAGTATAAGAATAGAATATTTTGCTGACTATAACGCAGCTTTTGAGGGTTTTAAAGGTGGCAGCTACACGTTCAGAACAGAGTATATGTCTAAATTATGGGCTACAGGTTATGATTTTCCAGCAATTGAAAACAAGTGGGTGACAAAAAAATTATTACCTAGCGGGGATATGGCTCCTGGACAATCTTTTATTATAAATTTGAGGAGAGAGAAATTCGAAGATGTTAAAGTCAGAAAAGCACTTGGATTAATGTTTAACTTTGAATGGTCAAATAAAACATTATTTTATGACTTATATGCACGAATTAATTCATTTTGGGAAAATAGCGACATGTCTGCGACTAGCTTTCCATCAACTGAAGAGCTAAATATCTTAAAACCATTAAAACATTTATTACCTGAAGGAGTTCTTTCAGAGAACGTTGCTTCCGCGGCTGTATCTTCAACAAAACAGCTCGATAGAAAAAATTTAAGACTAGCATCTAAACTACTGGATGAAGCAGGTTGGGAAGTAGGAGATGACGGGCTCAGGAAAAATAATAAAGGTGAAACTTTAGATGTTGAAATATTGAATGACTCACAAGCTTTTACAAGAATTATTGAACCATTTATTGAAAATTTAAAAGCGTTAGGAGTAAACGCAAAACATACAAAAATTGATAACGCTCAAATGACTGAGCGCGAAAGATCCTTTGATTTTGATATTATAGTTGGAAATTTTCCTATGTCTTTCACACCTGGAAGTGGCCTAAAACAATATTTTGGATCTGAAACTGCAGATGTTTCAATTTTTAATAAAGCCGGAATTAAAAGCGAGGCTATTGATGCGTTAATTGAAATTGTTATGGCAGCAGAAACACGTGAAGATTTAAAAGTTTCAGTTCGTGCACTAGATCGTATTTTAAGATCATATTATTTTTGGATACCTCAATGGTTTAAGAATGTTCATACGGTTGCGTACTACGATTTCTATGAACACCCTAAAAACCTTCCACCATATGATATGGGTTTGCTTGATTTTTGGTGGATGAACGAACAAAAATACTCTGAATTGAAATCTAAGGGAGCATTTTAATAACCTGATTTTAGTTTATGATTTCTTACATATTAAGAAGATTAATCTTAATTATTCCAACTTTATTTGGAATTATACTGATAAACTTCATGCTCATTCAGTTTGTTCCCGGCGGGCCAATTGAACAAATATTATCTGAAATTCAAGGTAAAAATAATGTTTTTGATAGCATTGCTGGAAGCATGGAAAATACCAACGCCCAAAGTCTTTTAGATGAAAAATCTAATAATTCATTTTCTGAAAAATATATTGGTTCTCGAGGGCTTCCAGAAGATTTCATTGTAGAACTTGAAAAACAATTTGGATTTGACAAACCCCCAATAGAACGCTTCTTTAATATGATTTGGAATTATATTCGATTTGATTTTGGTGAAAGCTACTTTAGATCAATTAGTGTCATTGACTTAGTCATTGAAAAACTTCCAGTATCAATCAGTTTAGGACTTTGGACAACACTACTTGCTTATTTTATTTCAATTCCACTCGGAATAAGAAAAGCGGTAAATGATGGAAGCAAGTTTGATACATGGACATCAGGAGCCATTATAATCGGTTATGCAATCCCCGGGTTTTTATTTGCGATCCTTCTTTTAGTATTATTTTCTGGTGGTTCATTTTTAAAAATTTTTCCTTTGCGTGGTTTAACATCTGAAGGTTGGGAAGATTTGTCTTTGATCGGAAAAATTATAGATTATTTTTGGCATATATCTCTGCCTGTTTTAGCGTCCTCTATAGCAGGCTTCGCAACCCTCACCCTATTAACAAAAAACTCCTTCCTTGACGAAATAAATAAACAATACGTTTTAACTGCAAAAGCAAAGGGCATATCTGAAAATAAAGTCCTCTACAATCATATCTTTAGAAATGCAATGCTAATTGTTATTGCAGGTTTTCCAGGTGCTTTTTTGAGTGTATTTTTTGGAGCATCACTTATCATTGAAACGATTTTTTCTTTGGATGGTCTAGGAAGAATGGGTTTTGAAGCAACTGTTGCGAGAGATTATCCAGTAATATTTGCAACTCTATATGTGTTCGGCTTAATAGGACTTGTGATAGGGATAATTTCAGATTTAATGTATGTCTGGGTTGATCCTAGAATCGATTTTGAATCAAGAGAGTACTAATGTTTAATTCATACCTTTCAAAGAGAAGGATTCAAAATTTTAAGTCTAATAGACGAGCATTTTGGTCGTTAATAATTTTTTGTTTTTTGTTTTTTATTTCTATATTTTCAGAATTTTTAGCAAATGAACGGCCACTTATAATTAAATATAAGGATAACTTCTATTTTCCTGTACTTAGTTTCTACTCTGAAACCACTTTTGGTGGAGATTTTAAAACAGAGGCAATATATAAAGATATTGAAGTTCAATGTTTAATAATTTCAGGAGGCAAAGAAGAATGCTGGGATTTTCCTGAAAATATTATAAAAGAAACCAATAATATCAATCAAAGCTCTGATAAGGGCTGGATAATATGGGCTCCTATTCCTTATTCATATAATACAATTAACGACCTTGATGGAGCAGCGCCCTCTTCTCCTGACTACCAACATTGGCTTGGGACAGATGATACTTCTAGAGATGTTCTTGCTAGAATAGTTTATGGATTTCGTCTTTCGATCTTCTTTGCTATATTAGTAACGCTAATTTCTTCAGTAATTGGAATTACTGCTGGAGCCATTCAGGGTTACTTTGGTGGTTGGATTGATCTTTCCTTTCAAAGATTGATTGAAGTTTGGGGAGCAACTCCATCACTTTATATAATCATTATCGTGGCTGCAATCTGGCAAATGAACTTCTGGTTGCTAGTTTTTCTAATGTCATTGTTTTCTTGGACAGCTCTCGTTGGTGTAGTTAGAGCGGAATTCTTAAGAGCTAGAAATTTTGAGTATGTTAGAGCAGCTCGTGCACTTGGGGTTTCTAATTACAAAATTATGTCTCGTCACATTTTACCTAATGCAATGGTTGCAACACTAACTATGCTTCCATTTATCGTGACTGGAGCGATCGGCTCACTTGCCGCTTTAGATTTTATTGGCTATGGCCTTCCAGCATCTTACCCTTCTCTTGGTGAATTGACACTACAAGCAAAAAATAACTTGCAGGCACCCTGGTTGGGATTTTCTGCGTTTTTCACCTTTGCAATTATGCTTTCCTTGTTAGTATTTATATTTGAAGGGATTAGAGACGCCTTTGACCCTAGGAAAACATTTAAATGATTGACAATGTCTTATCAGTTAGAAATTTATCGATAAGTTTTCAAGAAAATTTAACAACTAATACAGTTTTATTTAATTCAAATTTTGATCTTCGAAGAGGTTCAACTTTATCTCTGGTAGGTGAAAGTGGATCTGGAAAATCAATTACTTCACTGTCAATTGTTTCTCTCCTTCCCTTGAATGCTATTATAAAAGGTTCGATAATTTTTAATAAAAATGAACTGGTTGGTTTAAACGAAAATGAATTACAGAAAATAAGAGGAAATAAAATTAGCTTTATTTTTCAAGAGCCCATGACTTCCTTAAATCCTCTGCATACTATTGAAAAGCAAATTGGTGAAAGTCTGACTTTTCACCAAAATTTATTTGGGGAAGTGAAACGAAACAAAGTCATAGAGCTCTTAAACAAGGTTAAAGTTTCAGACCCTGAGTTAAGACTTAAAGACTACCCTCATCAACTTTCGGGAGGTCAAAAACAACGTGTAATGATTGCAATGGCACTTGCAAATAAGCCTGATTTACTTATTGCAGATGAACCGACCACTTCATTAGATGTAACAATAGAAAAAGAGATAATTGATCTATTAATGGAACTAAAAAGAACCGAGAATATGTCAATAATATTTATCACTCATAACTTAAGGATTGTTAGACAAATATCAGACACAGTTTGTGTAATGCAAAATGGCAAAATCATAGAAAAAGGTTCTGCAAAGGATATATTTCAATTTCCAAAAACCAAATACACAAAGGAACTTTTAAAGGCTGCACCAAAAGGATTTAAAGACAGTCTTGCAAAAGACAAAACCAAAATATTAAAGCTTGAAGAACTTAAAGTTTGGTTTCCTATTAAAAGAGGTTTTCTAAGAAGGATTAAAGGATTTATCAAAGCCGTAAACAAAATATCTTTTGAATTGTTTAAAGGAGAAACTTTAGGAATAGTAGGAGAGAGTGGTTCAGGAAAAACTTCAGTCGCTCTTGCAATTTTAAAATTAATTAACTCAGAAGGTTCAATATTTTTTAAAAATCAGAATATCAAGAAATTTAAAAAAATTGACAACTTAGCATTTAGAAAACATGCACAAATCATTTTTCAAGACCCTTACGGCTCCCTATCGCCTAAAATGACAATAGAAGAGATCATAGGGGAGGGACTTGATGTACATGAAAAAAGAAACAAACAAGAAAGATTTGAAATGATTTGTGACATTCTGGTTGAAGTTGGTCTTGAGAAAAACATGGTATCGAGGTATCCGCATGAATTTTCTGGTGGGCAAAGACAAAGAATAGCGATTGCAAGAGCGTTAATTCTAAAACCAACTCTTTTAATTTTAGACGAACCAACCTCAGCTTTAGATGTATCTGTCCAACTAAAAGTTGTCGAATTGTTAAAATCATTACAGAAGAAATACTCACTCACCTACATTTTCATTAGCCACGATATGGCTCTTATTCGTTCTGTTAGTGATAAAATTATTGTGATGAAAGATGGCGTTGTAATTGAACAAAATATCACTAAAAAATTATTTTCTTCTCCGAGATCTCTTTACACGAAAAATCTCATTAATGCTTCAGGTTTAAAGTAGAAATTATTCCATTTCAGATATTTGTTTAAATTAACTTGATATGCACTTATTGCATAAGTTATATTAGTTGTTAATATTAATTTGTTAATATCAATTGAATAGAGTTATTAAATATGAAATGGGATAGATTAAAGTTATTCAACGTTGTGGCACAAGCTAAAAGCTTAACAGATGCAGCTGTATTGCTAAATATTAGCCAATCCGCTTTGAGTAGACAAATGCAATCCCTGGAACATGAGGTTGGAAATAGGCTCTTCGTAAGGAGATCAAGGGGCATTGAACTTACCGCTGCAGGAATTCAGGTTTCTGAAGCATCTAAGATACTATCTCAAAGCATTGAAGATGTGAATCAAAAATTAATTTCTGAAAAAACAGAGCCAAGTGGAAAATTAAGAGTTTACGCTACCAATGCATTTGGGTCTTTGTGGTTAGCTCCAAGAATGGGGCCTTTCCTGAAAAGATTTCCTAAAATTTCTCTTTCCCTAAGCCTAAGAGATGCAGAGCCAAGGGTTTTGCCGTCCCAGCCTCACGCAGAAATTAGAATGACCCCGATAAAATCTCTTGACTACATCCAAATTAAACTCGCTACATTCCAATATAAAATTTTTGCTTCTACTTCTTATCTAAAAGCCAATGGCGTCCCTGCAAGTGAAAAGGAGCTAGATCAACACAAAATTATTTCATATGGTGAAGATGCTCAGCCACCACTGGATAAAAAACGATTAAATTGGCTCTTATGGCATGGTAAAGATGCTATGCCCAGGGTCCCTTGTTTAGAGATTAGTAGCATATATGGACTGGCAAAATGTGTAGAAGCAGGGTTAGGAATTGCAAGTTTGCCGGGTTGGATGAATGATGAAACAAATAACTTGTTTGAGGTTTTAAAAGATTTAAATGGTCCAACCTTGGATATAACTTTTTGTTACCATGAACATATGAGAGAAGATCCAAGGATCAACACATTAAAAGAGTATCTTCAAAATTTAATCAAAGATGAAAACAATAAATTTACTAATTAAAGCAATTTAATCAACTACTAACTTCTTTCCATGTTGGGTATATATCATTTTTTTCTGGTGAAGCTTCGTAGACTGCTCTTGCTATAGCTCTGGAAAGACAGATTGCTGCAGCGTAACCAATAATAGATAAAGTAACACTATCTGTTTCCATTTTCTTCGCAGCAGTCGAAGCTGCAAATACTAAATCCCCATCAAATGGTGTATGTGAAGGGACAATTGCACGAGAAATACCATCATGGGCCGCAATTGATATTCTTTTAAGGTCTACTTTTGATAACTCTAAATCAGTTGCAACAATTGCAATTGTTGTGTTTTTGATAGTGTTATCTTCAAATTGAAAGACACCACCTTGCAAATAATTTACATCAATTTTATCTGGTAAAATAAATTTTTTATTCCCAAACTCATTACCAATTTCAAAAGGTTTAGCCCAAAAGGAATTAGAACCATTTGTCACTACGGATCCTCCTGGATTAACTGCAACTATAGCTCCAACGGTTATGCCGTTTTCTAAAAATAATGAAGATGATCCCAATCCACCTTTTAAGTTAATTGTAGTAGCTCCATACCCTGCTCCAGCTGTACCAATTTTAAAAGCTTTATCCTTCGATGCATAAGCCTCCTTGGCTAAACCCCTATATGGGTTTTCACTCCAATTTTTGGATCCACCATTTAAAAGGTCAAATAAAATTGCTCCTGGGACAAT
>CAZCWO010000091.1:0-8112 GCA_964502335.1 uncultured Rhodobacterales bacterium
ATTCATATCCTGATCAAGGGTACGTTGTTTGGATGGACAATGTTGTTCTTTTAAAGGATGCTCCAAATCGTGAAAACGCTTTGATATTTATGGATTTTCTTTTAGAGCCAGAAAATGCAGCAGCAGTGACTAATTATGCTCAATATAATGCTGGAGTAAAAGGTGTTACAAAATTTTTAGAACCTGCATTAGCCACTATGCCAGAAAATAATCCACGAGAAGGTGCTGGTCCTGGTGCTTTTGTAGCTGTGTGTGATCAAGAAATTCAGGAAGTTTATGACCAAATGTGGACGCGTCTAAGAAGTTAGTTTTATAAACTTTAGAAATATAATGCCTGCCGGTATAATGCTGGCAGGTATTGATGATCTCAATATAAATTCTTCATCTCATTCCATATTGAAGACGTTTATTTTTATTATTCATTAGATACAGATGTATTATTATTATCATTATAATCATCAAGAGACCTAGAATTCTTTTAAAAAACAAATTGATAGGTTAATGTAACTAAGTTTATTTATTTTCTGGTATAAAATGCAAAGCAAAAATTTTCAATATTGGAATAGTTCGCAATTAATTCAAGCATATAAAAATAAAGATTTATCACCTGTAGAAGTTATTAGCAATTCAATCGAAATTGCAAAAAATATTGATTCAAAATGTAACTTTATAACCGAACATTTTGAAGTAACTGCAATTAAAAATGCAAAAATTGCAGAGCGTTCATATTTAGGAAAAGGTAATAAACCAAGACTTCTAGAGGGAATCCCTTTAGCAGTTAAAGATGAATTTGCTTTAAAAGGAACTCATCGGACTAGTGGATCTATCATTTTTAAGAATAGAGTAGATGACTATACGGACGTATATATTCAAAGATTAATTGATGGTGGCTCTATACCAATTTTAAAAACCACAACACCTGAATTCTGCCTTTTAGGAACCACCTGGTCAGATCTTCACGGAATCACAAGAAATCCTTGGAATTTAAAATATTCTCCCGGAGGTTCTTCTGGTGGTTCTGGAGTTGCCCTGGCATCGGGCGCTTGTCCCATAGCAACTGGTACCGATATAGGCGGTTCGATAAGAATACCTGCGTCAGCATGTGGAGTGTTTGGTTTCAAACCACCATATGGAAGAAATCCTGAAGTGCCTTATATGAATTTAGATTATTACAGTCATTCAGGACCAATGGCAAGAAGTGTTGAAGATATCATTTTAATGCAATCACTCACATCAGGTATTAACAATCAAGATATAACTAGTCTGCAAAATATTTCTCCGTTTGATTATAACCTTAATTTAAACGGTTTAAAGATAGCATGGTCTAACAATTTATGTGGATTTGAGGTAGATGAAGATGTTTTAAGTAATTTAAAAAAATCATTAGAAATTTTTTCTAATAATGGAGCGATTGTTGAAGAAGTACATTTAGATCTATCAGATAACATTCTTGAAGCAACTGAAATTTATTTAAACTCTCTTTGGGGAACATTTTTATCTGATGGAGTAAATGGACAAGAACATAAATTATGTGCCTATACAAAAAAATATATAGACCATAGTAGAGAAAGAAATTTATCTGATTTGATCTATAGCAATAGAGTTGCTTGGAACACATATTCAAAATTTGGCCCTATGATAGATAGATATGATATTTTTATTTGCCCAACAAACGCTGTAACTGGAATACCTGCTAACCATGGTTATCCAAATTTAAAATATGAATTTAATGGTAAAATTAAACAAACTAAAGAAGATGGTGATGAAAAAATGTGGCTAACAACACCATTTAATATGATGTCTAGGCTTCCTGTAATGTCTGCTCCAACTGGCTTTGCATCTAACGGTGTACCTACAGGTATGCAAATAGTTGGTAAAGCTTATGATGATAACACTGTATTTAAAGCATCTTTAGCATACGAGAAAATGATCCCATGGTTATTTGATGTTAATAATAGACCAAGCCTTTAACTCACTAACTGTTAATCTTTAATTTTTTTAAATTTTGATTTACTTTTTCCTAATTAATGAGAAAAATAATAATAATTAAAAATATTTAATAGATGTAATAATACTTATTGATTATTTAATAAATTTTTGGGGAAAATTTAATGATTAGAAAAGGTTCAGATTACATAAATAGTATACGTGATAATAGAGAAGTGTACATGAATGGTGATCGAGTGAAAGACATGACAAATCACCCGATGTTTAAACCTGTAATAGATATTAGAGCACGCATCTATGATATGCAGCATGAAAAAAATTTTAAAAATATAATGACTGTTGAAAATGATGGTGAAGTAAATGCTATTGGAAATTCATTACCTTACACCCAAGAGGATTGGTGGGCTAAAAGAAGGGCTACAGATACAGTTATGGAAGAAGTTGGTGGTGTTATTACTAGAGTAGGAGACGAAACAGTTGGAGAAATGTGGTCTTTATATGATGGTCAAGATGTTTTAAACGAAGTTGATCCTCAATTTTCAAAAAATATATCTAACCATATTTACAAAGTTTTAAAGGAAGATCCATTTCATGTTTCTGCAAATACTGACCCTAAAGGTGACAGATCTTTAGCTCCTCAAGATCAAGACCCAGATATGCTTTTACATGTTGTGAAAGAAACTGACAAAGGGATAATAGTTAAGGGAGCAAAATATGAAACTGCAGCTGCGTACGCAAATCAAGCATTTACAAAGCCAACAATTGCTAACTGGGGAGATGAAAAACTTAGTGATTATGCTGTCGGATTTATATGTGATTTAAATTCTTCTAACTTAAAATTTATATGTAGAAGTGGATTTGCAGGTGCTAGCGGATCTTGTCCTAGAGCAGACCAGTTAGATTACCCATTAGCCAACAAATTTGATGAGATTGATGCACTTGTAATTTTTGATAATGTGTTAATCCCTTGGGAAAATGTCTTGTTTTACCGTCACACAAAAGCTGCTGCCTTTATAAGAACAACACTGCATAGGTACTCTGCATTTGCATATGTTCAAAGGACTTTAAAATTAGCTGATATGATGATTGGGGCTGCTTTATTTAATGTCAGGCAAACAGGACTAGAAAAACAACCTGCAGTCCAGGAAAAGTTATCAAGAATTGCGACTTGGAGGGAAAATATTAATGCTCATCTCACTTCAAGCATTACTTTAGCTGAAAAATCACCTGCTGGTTTGCTTATGCCAAATCAATCTTTATTATATACTGGCCGTTGCACAGCTTTAAATCAACTAAATGAAATGATGCACATTGCAAGAGAATTATGTGGAGGTCAAATTTGTGTTACGCCTAATGCAGCAACTTTTAAAAACCCTAATACTGGAAAATGGATGAAAAAGTTTTATTCAATTAATGAAACTTGGCAATCTGAAGATCGAAGGAAACTTTTAGCTTATGCAAGAGACCTATTAAACTCAGATTATGGTGGTCATAGATTAACATTTCAATTATTTGCTCAATCTGCCCCATTTGCCCAAAGTGCGGCCGTATACAGAAACTTTGACTGGGGAGCTACGCTAGATTTTGTTCAAAAATCTGCAGGTCTATCAAAAAAAGTTTTAAATCAAACAAAACATCATAATGGCGATCCAGCCATAAAAAAATGGTATGAAAATAATTTTAACCAAGCAGCTGAATAACTAAGGGAATAAAATGAGTAGGCATTCAAATAAAGAGTGGTTAGACATTAAAAAAAATTTATCTTTTCATAATAAAGCTTTTATTGGTGGTAAATTTTGTAATTCGGTTTCAAGCGAAACTTTTGAATGTATTAACCCTTCAAACGGAAAAATTCTAACTAAAGTAGCAAACTGCAGTGAACAAGATGTTAAAAAAGCAGTTAAGTGTGCAAGAGCTGCTTTTGAAAATGGAAATTGGTCTGACTTGTCTCCTACAGAAAGAAAAAGCAGATTACTTAAACTATCAAATCTAATTATGGATAATATTGATGAATTTTCTTTGTTAGACTCCTTAGATATGGGAAAACCTGTTGAGGACTGTGCTGCAATAGATGTTCCAGGCGCTGCTGGGATACTTCAATGGACTGCTGAAGCGATTGACAAAATTTCCGATGAAATTTCTCCAACAGAAAAAAGAAATCTTGCAATGGTAAAAAGAGTTCCATTAGGTGTTGTTGGAGCTGTAGTGCCATGGAATTTCCCATTAGATATGGCTATTTGGAAATGTGCTCCTGCTTTGGCATCAGGAAACTCTGTCATTTTAAAACCAGCTGAACAATCCCCTTTAAGTGCTTTAAAATTGGCTGAATTATCTATTGAAGCTGGAATACCAGATGGCGTTTTCAACGTCCTTCCAGGTTATGGTCATGTTACTGGAAAAGCCATAGGAATGAATTATGGGATTGATTGTGTTGCTTTTACCGGATCTACTGAAATAGGAAAAAAGTTTTTAGAGTATTCAAGCATGTCTAATATGAAACAAATTTGGTTGGAGTGTGGTGGGAAAAGTCCAAATATAATTTTTAATTCCTGTAAAAAATTAGAAGAGGCTGCTTCTATGGCAGCACAAGGTGCATTTTTTAATCAAGGTGAAGTATGTAGTGCGAACAGTAGAATTTTAGTTCAAAATAATATTGCTGAAGATTTTATAGATTTACTTATGAAAAAATCAGATAACTGGTTACCTGGGGATCCACTAAACCCTTTATCAAAAATTGGATGTGTTGTTTCCGAAGAGCATGCCAAAAAAGTTAACAAATTTATTGATAAAGCTAAGCTCGATACTGACCTGATTTATGAAGGTAAAAATTTTTCACATTCAAATATGAACACATTTATTGCCCCTACAATTTTTAAAGATAATGATGGAAATAAAGAAATCTCTCAAGACGAAGTTTTTGGTCCCGTAGCATCTATAATTCCATTTGATACGCAAGAAGAAGCCATTTCGATAGCAAATAATACAAACTATGGACTAGCAGCTTCTGTGTGGTCTGATGACTTGTCAGAAGCCCATTTTGTTGCAGATAAAGTGCATGCCGGAACTATTTCTGTTAATTCTATGGACGCACTTAGTCCAATGACACCTTTTGGAGGGTTCAAGGAATCAGGATTTGGTAAAGATTTGTCATTACATTCATTTGACAAATATACGGGGTTGAAAACTGTTTGGGTAAAGTACTAAGTGAATACTTAAATTGAGATTTTCATTAAAACAACTAGAATATTTTTTAACTGTAACAGAAACAAAGAGTATAACTCTTGCCGCTAAACAATTAAATATTTCTTCCCCATCGATATCAACTGCCATAACCCAACTAGAAAAAGAATTTTCTTTACAACTATTTGTAAGGAAACATGCTACCGGTTTATTTTTAACTCCAGGTGGAGAAAAGTTTGCTAAAGCAACTAAATTAATTCTTCAACAATCTAAAGATTTATATGATTTGGCTTCCAATATAACAAATTACGCCTCAGGACCTATTACCCTAGGTTGTTTATCTACCCTAGCACCAATTATTGTGCCTCAACTAAGAAGAAGTTATATCACTAAAAATCCAAATGTTATAATTAATCAAATAGAGGGCAATCAATTAGAATTAATTGAACTTCTCCTAAGTGGAAAAATTGACGTAGCTTTAACATATGACTTAAGCATTCCAAATAATATTTCCTTTTCTTCCTTATTGAATATTCCCCCTCATGTATTGCTACCAATTGATCATAAATTTTCAAAATGCAAGGAAATTGAATTAAAAAAACTAGTTAATGAACCAATGGTTTTACTTGATTTGCCTTTGAGTAGAGATTATTTCTTAGAACTATTTAGTGTTAAAAACTTGAAGCCATATAT
The DNA here is from genome assembly GCA_964502335.1 of uncultured Rhodobacterales bacterium. Classification (GTDB taxonomy): domain Bacteria; phylum Pseudomonadota; class Alphaproteobacteria; order Puniceispirillales. The sequence continues at coordinate 5,821 of CAZCWO010000091.1, forward strand.
TAAGGAGCGTTCCTCTCAAATTAGTGTGGTAAGATCTCTTGTAGCTCATAATTTTGGTTACTCAATCGCCAATTTTCAACTTGGAATACCTCAATCCATTGAAGGAATAAAATTATCTCAAGTCCCCATTAAAGGAGAGCATAAACCTCTAAAATTAGGTATAGCAAAAATCGATAATGAATTTGAATCAACCAATGTTCAGAATTTTATTAAGTTTTGTAAAAATTATTTTAAGTAAATTAAATTAATCATATGTTTTTTTTTGAAATTAATTCATATAATAATTTAATCATTAGATTTTAAAAATTTAAAGTGGACAATATATGAATATTAACACTGACGAAATTCTAACAAACGATAGTCACCTAATTCAATCATTTGCCAATCTTGATGGTTTAAAACAAACCAATGCTAGAACAGCAATAGTATCTGCCAAAGGAGCTTATGTTACTGATAGTGAAGGCAATGAATTAATTGATGGAATAGGTGGTTTATGGTGTGTGAATGTAGGTCATAGAAGAAAAGAAATTATAGACGCCATCACTAAACAATTAAATACTTTGGACTATTACTCTACTTTTTATAATTTTACTCATCCTACTGCAGCTGAATTATCAAAAAAAATTGCTCAATTGGCCCCTGGAAATCTTAATAGAGTGCATTTTGGAAATTCTGGTTCTGTAGCTAATGATAGTGCTGTAAGGATGCTACATCATTATTACAATAGACTAGGCAAGCCTAAAAAGAAAAAAGTATTATCTCGGGTAGGTGCCTATCATGGCTCAACACATTTAGCGATGGCAATGACTACGCCCGCTTACAGTGATGGATGGGATGTAACCGAAAATTTAGTTCATCATCTTCACTCTCCATATAGTTACAGAGAAGCTGGAGAGATGTCAGAGGAAGAATTTTTGAACTTTTTAACTGACAATATGGTTAAAACTATTCATGAGTTAGGAGCTGATAACATTGCTGCATTTATTGCAGAACCTATCATGGGAGCAGGGGGAATAATAGTTCCTCCAGATGGTTATCATAAAAAAATGAGGGATATTACTAAAGAAAATGAAATTATGTACATCGCTGATGAGGTGGTCACAGCGTTTGGTCGACTAGGTCATATGTTTTCCTCTGAGGATAAATATAATATGATACCTGACATTATATGCACCGCTAAAGGCCTTACTTCCGGTTACCAGCCTTTATCTGCAACAATAATTTCTGATGATATTTATGAAGTTATTTCTGAACCTGGAGCCTACTTTCTACATGGAATGACATACTCAGGACATCCTGCGGCTTCAGCAGCAGCGCTTGCTAATATTGATATTCTAGAAAGAGAAAAAATACCTCAAAAAGTGCAAATAACTGGAAAATTATTTGAAGATTTGTTACGAGGCCTTGATGATTTAGATATTGTAGGAGAAGTTAGGGGAAGTCATTTTATGATGGGTATTGAATTTGTTAAAAATAAAAAAACAAAAGAAACATATAGTGATGAATTGGCTATAGGTTTAAAAATTGCAAATGAATGCCAAAAAAGAGGATTAATTGCAAGGGCATTAGGCAATATCTTAATACTCTCTCCTACTTTAATACTTAACGAAATTGAAATTAGAAAAATTGAATCTATTCTTAGGGAATCTATTACTATAACTTCAAAAAATTTAAAATTGAATAAATTGTAATGATAACAATTTACTCATCGAAACATTCACTTAGAAATGCAAAAACAGAGTTATATGGTGGGGAACTTGTAATACCTTTTGAACGGCCAGAAAGAATGGACTATATTATTGATGAAATTAAAAAGCAGAACTTAGGTGAGATTAAAAAACCAAAAGAAATTGACTTTGGAATAATCAATAAAATTCATGATGAAGATTACATTAATTTTTTGAATGTTGCTTGGGATGAATGGATAGAAGAAGGGTTTAAAGGTGAAGCAATACCCAATATTTGGCCAAGTAGATCGATGAATTCAAAAATTATTCCAAAATTCATAGAGGGAAAACTTGGGTATTATTCTCTTGCAGGTGAAACATCGATAACTGAAGGCTCCATTGAAGCTGCTTATGAAGCAGTAAAAGTAGTAATAACTGCTTCACTTTTGCATCAATTCTTAAAATAAATCGTACGAAAAAATGACAAAGACCGCAATCGCCATCGTAATTAATTATTTTATTTTTCATTAATACTAAGTTGTTTTAGTCAAAGATTTCTAACCCAAGATTCCTGAATGATAATCTTCAAAAGCTTGGATGATCTCACTTTTGGTATTCATCACAA
>CAZCWO010000092.1:0-7892 GCA_964502335.1 uncultured Rhodobacterales bacterium
AAATTACCATATTTTATTTAGTCTGTATTTTCTAATATGAAAGAATTTATTATTTTGGCACGCTAAATGAAAATAAACTAATATAAATTCCTCCCCAAAAAATGACGGCTCTTTCATTTGGAAGAGCCGGAGTTTTTTTCGTAAGCAGAAATTTTCTGATTTACATATATCATCAAAACTACAGCCGATAAAACTGTTAATCCTCCTATAATTTCAAAAACTGATATTATCTCATTTAAAAAGATCCATACCCATATCGGGCCAAGAATACTTTCAATTAAGACTAGTATGCTTATTTCAGCAGCAGGTAAATAGGGAGTTGCCCAAGTTACTAAAGCTATTCCAATTCCTATAGTGAATAACCCCATGAAAATGGATAAAAACATGTCATATTTACTGATGATGAGATCATTTTTAAGTATTAAAGTTATAATTATCCCGAGTCCAAATGAAAAAACAGCACCCAAAAAAGTGCCTCCCAGTACATCTGTTTTTTTACTTTTTCTTGCTTGAACTAACATAAGAGCAAAAAAAATTGCTGACGATAGGGCTAAAAAATTTCCAAAAGTTTTACTATTATTGTTGAGTCCATCCCCCATCATTAGTAAAACTCCAAAAAGAGCTATTAACATAGAGATCCAAACAATCTTTTTAGGTTTTTCTCCAATCCAGAACCAGCTGATTAATCCAGCAAATATAGGAGACATTGAAAGAAGAAATAAAGTTGAAGCAATCGATGTGTTCAACATAGAAAAAACATATGTTAAAAAAGCAAAACAAAGGAAACTTCCCATTAGAAAATCATTTTTATCTAGTGAAAGCAAAACTAAGATTGGATTACTTTTTCTTTTGAGACAAGCTACTAGAAGTATGATTGCAGACATCCCCAATGAACGATAAAATAGAATTTGAAATCCATCTGCACTATCAATTAACCTTATGAGCAAGCCAACAAAACTCATACAAGTTGCGCCTAATAAAGTAAGGTATACAGCAGATATTTTTTTCATTATTTTCTATGCATTTAAAGCTATATGATTTGCTGCATGATGATCAAAAATTAATACAACAATCAAAAATATTATGGTTATCTCTAGGTAAATTACAACCCATTTAAACCTAGTTGAAAAACTCGAATTCTGTATTTTTGATATGATCGTCCATAAGATGCCACATAAAATAAAATTATCAAAGCACTTATTAACACGTAGTCGGTTAACATAAATTGACCTCAGAATTTCAAAATTGCACAACATAAAATAAATAAACAATCCAAACGATAAAATTATTTTTCATAAAAATATCTTACATATTAAAATTAGTTAAATAATCTATAAAAAATCATTAAAAAAATAAATGATTAATATTTAATTAAATGGCTATTGAATTTTGATTGTTCCTTATATATGTAGTTATTAGAAATAGTAGGAGTTTTTATTTAATGAGTAACTTTTTTAATAATATAGGCAGGTATTTAATTCCTGCTAGTTTGATTTCACTCATACCATTTGGTGCTTTTGCATCTGGCAATCTTCAGGCAAATGATTTTGTTGGAATGAGTTTTTGGATTATTTCAATTGGTATGGTTGCAGCTACCGTTTTCTTTTTTATGGAATCAATGAAAGTTGATGCTAAATGGAGAACTTCTTTAGTAGTTGCTGGTCTAGTTACAATGATTGCAGCAGTTCACTATTTTTATATGAGAGCAGTATGGGTTGAAACATATGTACCCGGTGAAGGAGGTCTTACGCCTACGGTATACAGGTATATTGACTGGATACTTACCGTTCCATTGCAGATTGTAGAATTTTATTTAATTCTTGCAGCTGTTGGAGCAGTTGCAGGCAGAGTTTTCTGGAACTTACTCATTGCATCACTTGTAATGTTACTAGCTGGGTACTGTGGCGAAGTTGGATATGTGAATGTATGGCTATCATTCATTGTTGGCATGCTCGGATGGGGTTACATCTTGTGGGCAATATTTGCAGGGGATGCTCAAGAAAATTTATCAAGCGCACCTGAAGGTGTTCAGTCTGCATTTAAAACTATGAGACTAATTGTACTTATTGGATGGGCCATTTATCCTCTTGGGTATGTTCTTGGCTATGCAGGAGAGCAAGTGGAATCATCAACTTTAAATGGTATCTATAACATAGCTGACTTTGTTAATAAGATTGCTTTTGGGTTAATGATTTGGTCAGCGGCAACTTCTTCCAAATCTGAAGTTGAAGTTAAAGCTGAAGCTAAAACTAGAACTAAAACAAAATAGAATTTAAAATAAATTTACTAACTATTAACGCCCGTTTCTTGCGGGCGTTAATTTTATAAACTCAATTTGTAACTATTATTTTTTAACCATAATCTTCTTTCTTTATAATCAGAAATATACTCCTGAACTTTTGACCAAAATTGTTTTGAATGGTTGAAGTGTATCATGTGACATAACTCATGAACTATCAAATAATCGATAATCTTATTTGGCGCCATTATAATTTTCCAGTTATAAAAAATTTCACCTTTAGAGGAACAACTTCCCCATCTAGACTTGTAGTTTTTGATAGATATCCGTTTTGGGTTTACAAAAATTAATTTAGAATAGTATTCGGTCCTTTCACAAAGATGATTATATGCAAGATCCTTAATTAAGTATTCTAGTTGTTCTTTTACTGTTCCAAACTTTTTAGTAGTGGCTTCATTATTACTAGTTATAATTGAATTGCCTAAAATGTAAGGACTATTATTTAATCTTTTATCCAGTTGAAGATTGAACTCTCTCCCCATGAGGGAAAAGGTTTCATTATGCTTAAAATGATATTGTCTTTTTATTTTTGATTTTTGCTCTAATATTTTTTTATTGATCCATTTTTGATTTTTTAAAATAAAAGCTTTTAAATCTCTTTTAGAGGTCCAAAAGGTAGATCTTACTATAATAATTTTTTCATGAACTTGTATCGAAATAGTTTTTCTTTTTTTTGAAAATATTACTTCTATTGGAAATTCAAAGTGGTTTTCTAAATTTAAATCCATAACTATTAATTATTTTAATTTTGAAAAAATTGCTTTTGGTTCGATTAATATTATTCCCAACCCTGAAATGATTACTACACCTCCAAGGACAACCTCTAAAGATGGCAGCTCATTAAAAAATACAAATGCTCCAAGTATCGCGCTGACTGGTATAAGTAATAAAAAGGGCATTGCAATAGGCATTGAGTGTTTTGATAAAATATAAAACCAAGCACCATAACCTAAAACAGTCATTACTATCCCAAGATATATAACTGTTAGCCAATTAACGTAATTAGCACTTATCAATAAAGGAATTGGATTTCCATCGATCAATATTGACATTAAGAGCATTTGAGGGCACGAAAAAATTCCAATCCAGCAGATAAGTGTAAAACCATTAACGTTTCCTTGAAGGCTCCTTACCATAACTTGACCAATAGCCCAGCAAAAAGCTCCACTCAATACCAAAAATGCCCCTAAAGATTTACCTTCAACAGAGGGTGTGCCGAGTAATAAAATTGTTCCAACAAATGCAACTACAATTCCAGTTATTTGTTTTTTTGTTGGCATTTCTCTTAAAAATACAGCTGCTGTAATTATTCCAAAAATAACTTCAGTTTGAACAAGTAGAGAGGCCGTTGAAGTGTCTAAAATTTTTAAACCTGAGAATGTCAGGCCATATTGAAGTGTTGCAGATACCAAAGCTATAAAGAAAATTTTTGTTAAATATAATCTTGGAATAGGGAAAAACCATACTATCACAATAGATGATAAGAAAAACCTTAAGCTCATTAATAAAAGTGGTGGGAAATGACCTAAACCAGATTTAGCTGCTACAAACCCTAATCCCCATGACAAAGGTACAAACAAAGCAATGAAAAAGTCTTTTGCATTCATGGAAACTAATTTTTATTATTTATTGATATTTGTATATAAAAATTTAGTATATTTTCAATTAATATGACCAGAATTTTTATAGACGCAGATGCATGCCCTGTCAAAAAGGAAGTTTTCGAAGTTTCGATTAGGAATAACTTAGATGTTTATGTGGTTTCTAATGGAGGGATAAGACCTAATCCTAATCCGTTAATCAAAAGTATATTTGTTGAAAGTGGACTCGATAAAGCTGATGACTACATAATCAGCAATGTAGAAAAAAACGATATTGTTGTATCAACTGACATCCCTCTAGCTTCAGAATGCATAAAAAAGGGTGCTTTGATAGTTAAACATGATGGACATGTATTAAATGAAGATAATATTGGTAATGAACTTTCAAAAAGAAATTTAATGACAGAAATGCGTTCAGCCAATCCATTTATGATTTCTAATAATAAATCATTTTTGAAGTCAGATAGATCTAAGTTTTTAAATTCATTTGAAATGCAAATAAGAGCTTTGACCTCCAAATGACAATTATAGTGAGTGAACCCTCTAGTTGGATAAAAAAAATAATTTATTCGATCGAACCTGGTGGGAATTTAATTGATATTGCTTGTGGACAGGGAAGGCACTCATTAGAGTTTTCTAATAGACATAAGATTTTTGCTGTTGATAAAAATAAAGAGTTTTTAAAAAAATTAGAAAGTATGAAGAATATTGAAACAATTAATGAAGACTTAGAAAATAGCTTAAAATGGAGTTTTTCAAAGAAAAAGTTTAAAATTGTTTTAATTTCAAATTATTTGTTTAGAGAGAAAATTAGCGATTTATTTAATTTAGTAGATATTGGTGGATATCTAATTTATGAAACTTTTGCTGTTGGGAACGAAAAGTATGGAAAGCCTAGTAACCCTGACTATTTATTGTGTCGGGATGAATTGTTAGAAATCAAACCTAAAAACTTTATAACTATAGATTATTTTTTTGGTGAAAGGTTTGAAAACTCAAAAAAATCTGTTGTCCAAAGATTAGCAGCAAAAAGAATTTTTTAACCTCGACCATTATAGTTAGGGAAGTTTTGATTGGGAAGATAAAGATTTTCTGGAGGTTTACCAGTTTGCCAAAACACATCAATTGGAATTCCTCCTCTAGGGTACCAATAAGCACCAATTCTCAACCAAATTGGATCTAATACATCAACAATATCCTTCGCGACTGTTATAGAGCAATCCTCATGGAAAGCTCCGTGATTTCTGTATCCAATTAAGTATAGTTTAAGAGATTTTGATTCTAGTAAAAACTCTTTAGGAACGTAATCAATGATTAAATGGCCGAAATCTGGTTGACCTGTCACAGGGCAAAGAGATGTAAACTCAGGACATGTAAACCTAATTGAATAAATATCACCAATTTTAGGATTATTCACTTTCTCTAAAACTTTAATATCAGGTTTTTCAGGTATCAAACTTTCTTTGCCTAAATTTTTTAAATTATTTATTTCAGCTGGCATTTTCAAACCTTCATTATGAACATACAAATAAAGTTAAAATATTAATAATATTATCTTTATATATTGTTTATTTCTTGAAAAATAAATAAATTAAATCATTAGATTATTAGAAAGTTAAAATTTGCAAAACTCCAAATTTGAATATGATTTAATTGTAATCGGTGCTGGGTCTGGAGGAGTAAGGGCTGCTAGGGTAGCAGCTGGACATGGAGCAAAGGTAGCTATCATTGAAGAGGAAAGACCTGGAGGCACTTGTGTATTGAGGGGGTGTGTGCCGAAAAAACTTCTTGTTTACGCTTCAGAGTTTAAAAAGCAAATTTCTGATTCTAGAGGTTTTGGATGGGAAGTTAAGGATTTTTCCCATAACTGGGATAATTTAAACTTATCATTAAAAAAAGAGTTAGATAGGCTTTCCGAAGTTTATAAGAGTATGCTTTCTAATTCAGGTTGCAAACTTATAAGTGGTGCTGCAAGACTAGTTGGCAATCATGAAGTTGAGGTTAATAATAAGATAATACAATCAAAAAAAATATTAATTGCAACTGGTGGAGTGTCTTATGTTCCTGAAATTGATGGGTTGAGAAAAAATGCAATAACTTCAAATGAAGCATTGAAACTCCCAAATCTTCCTAAGACAATAGTTATAATGGGCAGTGGATATATTGCCATTGAATTTGCATGTATTTTTAGTGGTTTTGGTTCTAAAGTTCATTTGGTTTATCGTGCGGATCTTCCATTAAAAGGTTTTGACAATGAAATTAGAAAAAATCTTGAGATTGAATTGCAAAAAAACGGCATTAATTTGTATCCAAATTCTAAAATTTTAAGCGTTAAGGAAAAGGGCAAATTAATCATTACTTTGAACGATAATAACAAAATCATTGCTGATCAAATTTTAGCTGCTACAGGAAGAATTCCTAATGTAAAAAAACTAAACTTGGAAAATGTAGGCATTAACTTGTCTTCAGAAAATTCTGTAATAGTTGATAAAAACTCAAGAACAAATATTAATTCAGTTTATGCTATAGGAGATGTCACTAATAAAATTAATTTAACTCCTGTCGCATTGGGTGAAGGGCATGCATTTGCAGACAGGGAGTATGGAAATATATTAAGGTATTTTGAATATGATAATGTCCCTTACGCAGTTTTTAGTCAGCCTCCTGTTTCGGCGGTTGGCCTCACACAGGAAGAAGCTCTAAATTTAGGGTATGAACTTGATATTTACTCAAGTAACTTCAAACCTTTAAAGCATACCTTGTCTGGCAGTGAAGAGAGATCATTTATGAAGTTAGTAATTGATAAGAACACTAGAGTTGTACTTGGAGCTCATATGTTGGGATCTGACGCACCTGAAATCATGCAGTCTATTGCAATTGCTGTCAAAGCTAAGTTGAAAAAGGAAGACTTTGACTTGACGGTTGGAATACATCCTTCAGCGGCAGAAGAATTTGTCACAATGAGGACAGCTAAAAACTAAAAATTAAGTCACGCTTTGTAATTACCCTAATTTATGATAATACCCTATAAAACTTAACTTATTATGAAAAAATATGACTTGGAATCCAAAAACATGGCGAAAATTTCCTGTTGTTCAAATGCCAGAATATTTTGATCAGGAACAATTAACTTCTGTAGAAGCAAAACTATCTTTAAAACCACCTCTTGTTTTTGCTGGAGAAGTTCAAGCTTTAAAAAAATCTTTAAAATTAGCTGAAAAAGGAGAAGCGTTTATTTTACAGGGTGGTGATTGCGCTGAAAGCTTTAGTCAATTTTCAGCAAATAGTATTAGAGATACTTTTAAAGTTTTACTCCAAATGGCTGTAATTTTAACTTTTGGCTCTTCAATGCCAGTTATTAAAATTGGTAGAATTGCTGGTCAATTTGCAAAACCAAGATCATCGGATTTTGAGGTTTTAAATGGGGTTGAATTGCCCAGTTACCGCGGAGATATTATTAATGACATGGAATTTAATGAAATTTCAAGAAAGCCTGATCCCAATAGACTTTTGGATGGATATGAACAATCAGCGTCTACTCTGAACCTAATTAGGGCATTCGCTCAAGGTGGAATGGCTGATTTGCAAAAGGTTCATGAGTGGACCTTAGATTTTTTATCTGATGCACCTGAAACTAATAGATACCAGGAGATTGCTGATAGAATATCCGAGAGTTTAAACTTTATGAAAGCTTGTGGACTTACTTCGGATAAAGTATCTCAATTGAGGGAAACTGAATTCTATACAAGTCATGAAGCGTTATTACTTAACTATGAAGAAGCCCTAACTAGGGAAGACACGATAACATCTGAAAAGGGATGGTACTCAACTTCAGCCCATTTGTTATGGGTTGGGGATAGAACTCGGCAACATGATCATGGACACTTAGAATTCTTATCAGGCATTCAAAATCCAGTAGGTATCAAATGTGGTCCTTCTCTAGAAGCAGAGGATCTTATAAAATTAATTGATAAAGTTAACCCTGATAATAA
>CAZCWO010000093.1:0-7870 GCA_964502335.1 uncultured Rhodobacterales bacterium
GTAGGGCTTACAAATTAAGTTAATCAATGTTTAATACGTTCAAGGGCGGTTTAAATTAAAAAAAATCGTCACAACTAAGCTGAGACGACCCTCACCGCTTTAGCTGCTTTTATTAATCGCCCGCAATTTGTATTAAATCAGCGATACGTATTATATAACATTTTTATCTTTATAAGTAAACAGTTTCAGGTAAGGTTTTTTCATGAAAAAATGCGAAGAATGTTCTTACCCATATAAAACCCTCTACAGAGTAAAATGGGAGTTATTCCATAAAAGATGGATACTGATTTGTTATAATTGTGGGAAGACAATTAGAAGGATATACCAAGATACTTTTCAGTATGGAGGTAACGCTAACTACCCAGTTGGGTTCTTTAATGTTAAAAGAATAAGTGAAGATATAAGAACTGTTTAGACTTGAGGTTTTTTTTATTTGGATTATTATACTGATATGTGTATGTGTTCATTAATTTTTTATCTAGTAGCTGCTCAAATTGGTGCCAATATAGCTTGGAGTTACAGAAATACTATCAAGAAATCATTTAATGGTCTTAAGAGGCAGATTTTAGTCTTTGCACATAAACAACTTAATTAAAGATACTTTTTTCTGGACTTTTAAGACAGTACCATCGTCGATCGGTTAAGCCACTTCTTTGCAAGATGGACGGTCACAACCCCACCTAAATCAATGCCGGAGAACCGGTATTGCGTTTTGATATCAGTAAGATGAATTTGATTATTTTATCTTAAACATGATTGTAATATTTTTTTAACTATAATTTGATCATAAACCTTTTATTTGCATGATTTACAATAACCATAAATTTCTAAATTATGCTCAGAATATTTAAAATCAAATTTTTCTGTTAGTTTTGAAAAATATGAAGATGAATTATTTTTTTCAAGCTCAACTACAATGTCACATTTTTTGCAAATTAAAAAAGATGTCGATGATTGAGAACTGCAATTAACATTGTTACATGCAATATAAGAATTTTTACTTTCAATCTTATGAACTTTTCTATTTTCGATTAGTTTATCCAAAGCTCTATATACCTGAGTTGGAGCTTTAATTCCTTTTTTTTGAATATCAAAAAGAATAGTATATGCTTTTAATGGTTCTTTGGAATTTTCTAATAAACTTAGAACTGCTTGTTGGTTTTTAGTTAAATTTTCTTTTACAAATACCATAATTCATAATTATCAAACTGTTTTTATTTTTGCAACTTAGTAACTTTATTTAGAGTAAAAATTAATGACAAAACAAATAGTGCTAATGCTATAGAAATGATAGTTGGTCCTGATGCAGTATTAAATTCCAAAGAGCAGAATAATCCTATAATAACTGATAAAATGCCTCCGATTATAGAAAATACCAGCATTTGTTTAGGATTATTGCTTATATTTCTTGACATTGCTGGGGGTATTAGAAGTAATCCAGTAATCAGTAAAACACCTATCATTTTTATTGAAATTGCAATAACTCCAGCCAAAAGCAACGTGAAAATAATATTTGATCTATCAGGTTTCATGCCTTCAGCTGCAGCTAGATCATAATTAACAGTTGCTGCAAACAATGACTGCCAAATAAAATATAAAACTATTAAAATGAAAGAGCCCCCAAACCAAATAATAAAAATATCGTCATTGGTTACCGAAAGAATATCTCCAAATAATAAACCCATAATATCAAACCTGATGAAAGAGAGGAAACCAATAATAACAAGCCCTATCGCAAGTGTAGAGTGTGCAAGAAGCCCTAATAATGCATCTCCGGGTAATTTTGTTCTCTTTTGCAAACTTATTAAAAGTAATGCAATTGCACCTGAAACAATAAACACTGCAAAAGAAATATTAATACTTAATGAAAAAGCTAATGTTACTCCAAGAAGTGCTGAATGCGATAAAGTATCTCCAAAATAAGATAGTCGGCGCCAAATAACAAAACAACCGAGTGGGCCTGTAACGATAGAGATGCCAATGCCAGCTATTAAAGCTCTTACAAAGAAATCATCAAACATTTTTTGAGATACTTCCATCAGTAGAGTGTGAATGGTCATGGTGATGCTTGTATAACGATAATGTTGATGCGGTATGCTCTCCAAATATTTCAATATAGGCAGGATCTTTAGCTACAGCACTTGGGGTTCCAGAACAACATACATGTCCGTTTAAACAAATAACCTGATCTGTAGATGACATTACAAAATGTATATCGTGGGAAATTAGTAATATTCCGCAATTTAACCTATCAGAAATATTTTTGATTAAATTATACAATGCGATTTCTCCATTAAAGTCTACACCTTGAACAGGCTCATCTAAGACTAGCAATTCAGGATTTTTTGCAATTGCCCTTGCAATCAATACACGTTGAAATTCACCGCCAGATAAATTACGAAGATCTGAATAAATTAAATTGTCAACACCGGTTAATTTTAAATTATCTAAAATTTGTACCTTTGAAATTTGGCCGGTTATATTCATAAAATCTACGACACGGAGAGGGAGTGTCCAGTCAATATTTATCTTTTGTGGAACGTAAGCCATTTTATTAGTATTTCTTATGATTGAACCCTCATCTAAATTTAAGATGTCCAGCACCATTTTTGCAGTTGTTGTTTTCCCTGATCCGTTCGGACCAATCAATGTTACAATTTGTCCTTTTAAAACTTCAAGTGACACTCCCCTTACCAACCATTTAGAGGATTTATGTACGCCGGCATTATCTAATTTTACTATCAAGTCTGATTTATGTTGCATTTTTTATTTACAATCTGAAATGTTATATTATAACAACGTTACTTTATAACAAATATATTTTTGAGGTAAACAATAATATGAAACAGGATAAAACATTTTTTGCACAAATAATAACTTTTATTTTTACAATTATTTTTATAGGTTCATTGACTGCAAAGGCAGACATAAAAGTTGTGACAACTATTAAACCTCTTCATTCACTAGTTTCAAATGTTATGGATGGTGTTGGGGAAGCTTCATTGATTATTGAAGGTAGTTCAACACCCCATAGTTTTGTATTAAAACCCTCTCATGCAAAATTGATAGAACAGGCTGAAATTATTTTTTGGATTGGCGAAGACATGGAAACATTTATGGAAAAGCCACTGGTTTCAATCGCTAAAATGGCAAAGAAGATTTCATTTATGGAATTAAATAGTATTGATAAATTAAAATTTAGGGAAGAGAATATTTTCGAACATGAAGATCATGACAAGTATGGACATGAAGGGCATCATCATGGAGAGTATGACGCTCACATTTGGTTAGATCCACTAAATGCAAAAAAAATGCTTCATGAAATAGCGCATAAGTTATCCGATTTAGATCCTGATAATGCTGATAAATATAATGAAAATGCTGATGAAACAATCACTGCTATTGATGAAATGGTGAATAAAATAAACAAAAATACAAATAAAAATGCTAAATTTGTTGTATTTCATGACGCCTATCAATATTTCGAAAAAAGATTTGGTTTTCATACGGCAGGCGCTCTTACAATAAACCCAGATGTTCTTCCAGGTGCCAAACAAATATCTGAAATCCAGGAAGTAATTACTGAAAAAGATATCAAGTGTATATTTTCTGAGCCCCAGTTTAATCCTAAAATTATAGAAACAATTGCGCAGGATACTGACATCAAAACTGGAGTATTGGATCCGTTAGGTTCGGTTTTTGAAGCCAGCAAATCACAATACTTTAAACTGATCAAAGATTTAGCAGAAAAATTACAAGGTTGTTAGCGATTGAAAATCAACAATAATTCAATTAGAAAGTGATAGGAATGCTTAATAAAAAAACATCTAAAAACTTTAATAAAATGGATGTTTTCTAGTGCCAAAAGTTAGAAAATTTTTGGAGGATTTTCTCCAAGATCCCACCAAATGCCAGTCATAAGTTTTAACGCATCTCTAGTTAAATCTTTAAGTATATGTTCATTTGGAGCGTGCTGTAAACATCCTCCATAAGAGTGAGGTATCCATATGGTTGGTATTTGCAAATGTTCAAAAAATATATCATTGGGTATAGTTGATCCAATGTTAGGGATTACATCTACTTTTAAGTTGGTAGTTTTTTTGATAGAGTTTAAAGCCCACTTAACATATGGGTGATCTGGGTCCAATCTTGATGCTTCCCTGGGCTCTCCATCTAGTTCAATTTTTATTTTTTTAAATCCATTATTTATTAAATGCTTCCTCAATGCAGGTATGATGTCTTTAACTTTTGTTCCTTTTATAAATCTCATATGGCAAATTGCCTTTGCTTTTGCAGGTATTGCATTTGCAGGCACCTCAGGATTTCCAGCTTTCCAAGCTTTTACTTCGAATGTATTTGTGCCATATAATTTTTCAACTGAAGTATTCCCGGGCTCACCCCAAAATCTATCAATTTTTGGAGAGTTTTTATCGCCTTCTATTTTGAGTTTTCTTATTGATTTTCGAATTGTGTCTGGTAAGGGCTTTGCTTTGAGTTCATTAACTAATATTTCTCCGTTCTTATTTACAATTGTAGAAATTGCATTCGACAAAATAATCGCAGGATTTGATAACAGTCCACCCCAATTTCCTGAATGATGTTCTTCCTCTCTTGAGTTTAATTCTAAATTAAAACTAATCTCCCCTCTTGATCCAAGAAATATCGAAGGTTTAAATGAATTTAGTCTGGGGCCATCAGACGCTATTAATAAATCAGATGAAAGAAATTTAGCATTTTCTTTGCAAAACCTTTGCAAGCCGGGAGAACCTACTTCCTCTCCTGTTTCAATCAATATCTTTATATTAAACCCTAAATAACCACGAACATTTAAGACGGTTTTTAATGCGGCAAAATTGATAGTATGCTGACCCTTATTATCTGCTGTGCCCCTACCAAAATATTTATTGTTTTTTTCAACTACTTTCCATGGAGATAATCCATCTAACCATTGATCTTCATGTCCTGGGACAACATCAGCGTGAGCATAACTAAAAACAGTTGGGATATTGCCTCCTTCTATCCTTGAAGCTATCATTATTGGTCCGGAATCTTTTTCAGCGTTGTCAACAATTTTACAATTAAACCCTAATTCGGATAAGTAGGGGGACAAATTCTCTTTTAAATACCTGAATAATTCAGGTATTTTATTTTTGCTCCTGCTTACAGTTTGAAACTTCACTCTTTCATCAAGATCCTTTAAAAATGAACCATCGTCAAAGTACTTTTCAATTTCATTAATAGCCTTGGTTTTTAAATTTAATTCATTCATAAGTTTGCCTAAATCTATCTATCAATTATTACCTAAGTTTTTTTTAACGTTATCAGTATAAGTAAGGATATAAATACTATTTAATTAAATTTCATAATTTATCATCTTTAGAACAATTTTTTGCCTTATAGTTTAACAATAGTATTAACATGAAGGTTTTTACGTTTATTTTTTTCTCCTGTTTTGTTAGACAATTTCCTCCTCAAGGGTTGAATATCAAAGTCAATGTAATCTTAAAAAGAGACTAACAGTTGGTATTCTTTGGGCAATGGAAAGTTCTTTTTAAAACAAGAATTTTTCCATTGCTACTCTTGAATTCAAATAAAACTCTAATGAAATCTTTAATAGTTTGTAGAATTAATTAAGTGTTTTTAATTAAACTTTAAATTCATGTTAAAAATTATTTTATACAGATCGACTGATGCCTCCATCCACTCTAATATTTTGGCCAGTTATATAAGCGCCGCCTTCTGACGCAAGGAATGATACAACAGTTGCTATTTCATTTCTTGAGCTGCCGTATCTACCCATAGGAATAAGCTTTTTAAATTGTTCTTTTTCAGGTAAGGAGTCTATAAAACCTGGTAAAATATTATTCATCCGAATATTTTTTGGGGCATACTCATCAGCAAACAACTTTGTAAAGCTAGCTAATCCAGCTCTCATTGCACCAGAAGTAGGAAAAGTAGGATTGGGTTCAAAAGTAGCAAAGGTAGAAATATTGATTATCACACCACTTTTTTGGTTTACCATTGTCGGAGTTACTAACCTTGTTGGTCGAACTGCACTTAGAAAATATACTTCCATACTCTCATGCCAATCCTGATCTGTTAGTTCTAGTATTGGAGCACGAGGCCCATGACCAGCAGAGTTAACCAAAACGTCAATCCTTCCCCACTTGTTTAATGAAGCATCTACAAGTTTTCTTAAATCATCCTCGGATTTATTGGTGCCAGTAACTCCTATCCCTCCTAATTCTTTTGCAAGTATTTCAGCTTTCCCAGAGGATGAAAGAATACCGATTTTGAAGCCATCTTTTGCTAATGCACGGGCACTATCAGCTCCCATTCCGCTACCACCAGCAGTGATCAAAGCGACTTTTAACATTTTACCCTCCATATCAAGTTTGTTGTTTTCTGGTGACTGAATTCATTGATTCCATAAGACAGTTTTATGTCTAATAAATTAAATTTAATTTTGCTTTAGTTTTTGTATTTGATCCCAAGCTGAATTAATAGATCTCATTTTATTTTTGCTTTCATTGATGACTTCAGCAGGGACACCTTTGCTCATAAGAAGATCTGGGTGATGTTCTTTTGATAATTTGATATATCTTTTTCTGATAGTTTGAAGACTGTCTTCAGGACTGCTCCCCAAAACAATATATGGATTTAATTTGTCAGAAGATTTCCTACTTTCCTTAATGCTTTCAAATTGACTTTGACTGAGTCCAAATATTTTAGCTATATCTTCTATCATTAGCTCTTCATTTTTACTAACTACTCCATCAGCTTCAGCGACATAAAATAAAATATTTATAACTTCTTCTAGTACAATTATATTTCCTCGAAAAATATCAGAAATTTGTTTTGCGTAAGGTTCGTATCCTTTGCTTTCTTCTTTAGCCTTGTTAAAAATTTTGCCAACCTGTCCCATTTCCGTTTCTGGGATTTTTAACTTTTCCTTGACTGCAATTATCTCTTCTTTGCTAACCAATCCATCGGCTTTGCTCAGTTTTGCAGATAAAACTATTAGAGATAATGCGAACATTTGCTGGGGTTGAGCAAAAGACTTAAATGTACTTGAAGACCTTGCCTTAGAAATTCTTCCACCAATAAAAGATCCCAATAGCATTCCAAAAGGCCCGCCTAATGAAAAGCCAATCATTCCTCCGATTAAACTTCCCCAAATTGACATTTTTCTCTCTTAAGTAATTATAGAAAAAATTAACACTTATTTACAAAACACAGAATAAACTTGGGCATAATTTGATGCAGCTCCTGAATAAAACAATCCCTTTTGTTCACCTTCTTGATCCTCTTGCTTCCAATTCTGGTCAGCCAAATATATAAAGAAGTTAATAGCATTAAAAATTTCTTCACAATCTTTTTCTTCATATTTTCTTGTCTCTGCAAATGCATTAATATTTAAAAATATTAAACAAAATATTAATATAATAAAGTTTTTCATTTTTTCTCCTCAATAAAATTTTTATAATAATTATATTAATTTAAATTTAATTAAAACTTGATTGTAGAATAATATTTATAAGTGAAATGACAAAAACATTTTTTAACAATTATATATATAAAAAGGAATTAATCGAACAAGCAGAAAAGGCGACATTTTCCCATGAGGTTAGTTTCACTGTAATGTGCCGTGCTGCTAAACTTTGTTATAACTATATTTCAAAAATTCTTCAGAATGGAAAAATATTAATCTTATGTGGTCCAGGGAATAATGGTGGCGATGGTCTTTTAATTGGGCAGAGCTTAAAAGAATTGGGTCATTCAATAGAAATCTATTCTCCTTTTGGTTGTGGCAAAACATTAGATTCAAATAAAGCTCTTAATTTATTAGATAAAAGGTTATTTATTTCTG
>CAZCWO010000094.1:0-4642 GCA_964502335.1 uncultured Rhodobacterales bacterium
CGTTTACCAGTATTTACTCAACATACTGCTAATCAAATATACCACAGTATAAACAGGTATTACAGGCCCAATAGTTAAAAATTTCATTTTCAGTCACACCTCCGTCACAACAGCAGCTCATTTCTTGACATTTTTACCGTTACAGGGGAAAATTAACTCAACACTAACAATGAGGTGTGATTGGCTTAAAACCTAAGGGTTTACTGAATATGTAAGTGGTGCCCAGGGGCGGATTTGAACCACCGACACGAGGATTTTTATTCCTCTCATTGAAATTTAATGTCAAATCATAATTTTTTTCATCATTGGGTCATAAAGTGGCTTTAAATGAACATCACATTTAAATTTTTTATTTTCAACTTCAAGTGAATAATTGCCATTCAAAACATATTTAGCATCTATAGGTGATTGAGTTCTTATGTAACCATAACCAATAGGTTTTTTTATTGTATATCCATACCCACCACTACTAAGCCAACCTACTTTCTTACCATTTCTGAAAATTGTTTCTCGACCTAATAAAACAACCGAGCGATCCATGCATGTAAACCCAGCAAAAATTTTGTATATTCCATTTCTTCGTTGGTCTAATAGAGCTTTTTTGCCTGAAAAGTCGACATTTGCATTAATTTTAGTGGCCCAAATTAATCCTGCTTCTAATGGCGTGTAATCGGGGCCAAGATCTTGACCCCAAACTCGATAACCTTTTTCCAATCTACAGCTTTCTATAACCCTATAGCCTGCATTTTTTAAACCCAAGGGCTGGCCTTTATTTAATATAGAACCGTAAATTTCTTCTGCATAGCGTGTTTCAAAGTGCAATTCCCAGCCTAATTCTCCTAAAAAAGAGACCCTTAAGGCTTTAGCAGGACAGTTTGCAATTAAAACATCTTTAAAAGTT
Source organism: uncultured Rhodobacterales bacterium (assembly GCA_964502335.1). GTDB lineage: Bacteria > Pseudomonadota > Alphaproteobacteria > Puniceispirillales. The sequence continues at coordinate 902 of CAZCWO010000094.1, forward strand.
CCAAAAGGAAAATTTATATTTTCAAAGCTTTCTTCACATACTAAGTTTAAAATTTCCCTAGACTTAGGCCCCATAATAGAAAAAACAGAGTATAATTCTGTTAAGTTCTCGATCTTTACCTTTAAACTTTTATTAAGATTTAAATTAATCCAATGATAATCATGCGTCATAAATCCTGTACCTGAGATTATATAAAAAGAATCTTTAGAAGTTCGCGCGATGATTACATCGGTTTCTATACCCCCTTTTTCATTTAACATCTGAGTATAAATTAAAGATCCAACGGGTTTAGAAATATCATTTGCACAAATATAGTTAAGAAATCTTTCAGCATCTTCACCAGATACTAGAAATTTTGCAAAAGATGTTTGATCAATTATAACTGCTTTTTCTCTTGCAGATTTATGCTCTTCACCAATTTCATAAAACCATTCTTGTCTTTTGAAAGAATTAATATTTTTAAGATTTTTATTTCCAGAAAACCAATTCGGTCTTTCCCAGCCTAGCTTCTCACCAAAAACGGCTCCCCTCTTTTTTAGTTCCTTATAAATCGGTGAAACTTTAAACGGCCGGGCACTTTCATTTTCTTGAAATGGCCATGCGATGGTATAATGCTTAGAGTATGCCTCGTAGGTTCGTTTTTCCAGCCATTCTGTTTTTCCATGAGGCAATCCAAAACGAGTTATATCTACAGGCCATAAATCAAATGGTGGGCGTCCATTCCTAACCCATTCAGCCAATGCCATTCCTGCTCCACCCCCTGACGCAATGCCATAGGCATTAAATCCTGCTCCAATGAAATAATTTTTTTGTTCTGGAGCTTCTCCTAAGATAAAGTTACCATCCGGTGTGAAACTCTCAGGACCATTGATTAAACTTTTGACTCCAACCTCATTTAATAAAGGAACTCTTCTAAGAGCATTCTGCATAATAACTTCAAAATGGTTGTAATCTGGTTCTAACAAACTGAAATTAAAGTTATCGGGTATTCCCTTCTTGTTTGCCCAAATTTTTGGATTTGTTTCATAGCCCCCCATTACCAATCCACCAACCTCCTCTTTAAAATATGTTAAATTATCAGGGTCGCGAAGAGTTGGTAGATTTGACATTAAAGATTCAATTTTCTCGGTAACGAGGTATTGATGTTGATAAGAGATTAAAGGGACATTGATTCCAAACCGCATAGATAGTTCTCTGGACCATTGACCAGCGCAACACACAACTTTCTCACAATTGACATCACCTTTAGAAGTTTTTACTCCTGTAATGTTATCGTCATCCTTTATAAGTTCTAAAACAGATGTATCTTCAATAATCGAGGCTCCTTTCAGTCGAGCGCCCTTTGCTAAAGCAATAGTTATATCTGACGGGTTTGCCTGGCAATCGTTAGGCAGAAATGCAGCTCCAACCAAATCTCTAGTTTCCATTATTGGCCATAAACTTAGTGCTTCTTTGGGAGTGAGTAATTCCATTTCCAACCCAAATGATTGAGCAGTTGTTGACTGTCTTTTAACTTCTGTCCATCTCTCATTGTTTGCAGCTAAGCGAAGGCCACCATTTACTTTTAATCCAGTTGCAAGCCCTGTTTCCTCTTCTAATTTTGAATATAACTCAATTGAATAACCAATTAATTGGGTAATGTTTGAGTTTGTTCTCAACTGTCCAATTAACCCTGCAGCATGAAATGTACTTCCAGAAGTCAGTTTATTTTTTTCTATTAATAAAACCTCAACGCCTAATTGCGCTAAGTGGTATGCTGTTGAACAACCAACAATACCTCCTCCAATTATAACAACTTTTGATGATCTTGGAAGTTCTTTCATTACTATGATTTTAAACTATTAAAACTAGATTCAAATTTGTCCAAATTCTGTTCAGTGTATTCTGAATAATCAAAATCAATTTTCGATGTTATCTCAGAAACCATACTCCACATAGTTTCTCTGAGTAATGACGCTGTCTTCATAGCGTTATATTTTAAAATTTGTTGATCACTGATATTTTTCTCAAAGTATTCTTCTAGCAATAAAATTTCATCTTTTTCCTGAAAATTGTTGTTCGAAGCAAGTCCACCTAAATCAAACATTGGATCATTAAAACCTGAATACTCCCAGTCAACTAACCACAGTTTTTTACCATCATCTAAAAAATTGGCTGCCAGAAGATCATTGTGACCATAAACTATATAATGTGGTGCGGAAATACTCTCTAAAAAGTTGTTACAGTTTAAAAGATATTCAATCTTTGAATTATGAATACTATTATTCTGATTTAAAAAATTAGAATAGTGTCTAATTACATGAAAAACCCAAAAAATGATTGGTGAACCATTTAGGTAATTTGGAATATTTTTGTGCACTTCCTTAATTAAAGGGATAATTCTGTGCATGTTCATTTGAATTTCTTTAGATGTCAGTGTTTTGCTTTTAATATAAGCTAAAACTAAAACTCCTTTACTATGGTAAACTACTCTTGGTGACACTCCAATTGCTGCAGCAGCTTGACTTGAAAACAACTCATTTGAACGAAAAATTAAATGTTCAGGTATATCATCTCCAATTCTTACAACATATTTTGTTCCCTGATCATTAACTATAAAGTTATTGTTTGTAATACCACCATCTAATTTTTTAACTTCTATACTCCCTTTCCAAATTGGCAAAGATTCTAAAGTTTTTAAATATCTTGAGTTCATAATGATTTTTTTTATAAAATATTACATCCAAAGCTATCACTTTATTAATAATCGTTACAAGCTTTTCAAATTTGACTCTTTCTTGCAAAAATTTTCTACATTTTATAAATTTTTAAAAAGCAACTAAATACAAATCGGTCATTGATCTCTTATTAATTAACCATTTTTGGCAAATCATTTAATCCTTTGCCTCTCCATATGACAAACGTCAAAATTGGGTCTCTCTTCGTTTGCATAGAATGCCTCTGCATAGATGAGTGGCTGCATGTTTGATTTGGACCAACCCATTTTTTTTCACCTTCAACATAAAACCAAGCCCCTCCAGCAAGAACTAAGTAAACTTCCTCAGCTTCATGACAGTGCCAATCATAAAATAAATTTTTGCCCCAATAGCCTATAAAAGCCCTTAGTTGAGTTGTTTGAAAATGTCCATTGGGGCCAAAAAGTTCATAATATCCATATCGATTTAAAAAATCGTAACCAACTTCTTTTTCACTATAAGTCCTTGTCCAATTTCCCAAATGTACATTCTCCTTGATACTATCAATGAAAGCTTGTGTTTCTCTTGTCCCGTCAATAGGAAAATCTCTCACTAGTGAAGAAGCTGGTATCATGCATGGCTTAATATTAGAAAGTATTAAGTCATCTGGCCATTTAGAAAACTTCTTAAGCTCTGGATGAGATTGATACAATTTCCAAGCATTATTAAGCAACAAATTCATGCTCATATTTCCACCATTATTTTAAACTAATTACACTCTATACATTTTAAAAATGTTGGGTCTATTAAAAGCCTTTTGGCAAATATTTCTTCACCACAAACAACACAAAAGCCAAAATCACCATTTTCTATTCTTTGCAAAGCATTTTCAATTTTAACTATTCTTTCCTTTCTATTCTTTTCAGTTGCTATACTCATATTTTGTTGTTGGATAGCATCCATTCTTGATAAACGACCTACGCTCTGTTGATCTAAAATCACTGGAGCTCTATCCCTCTCAGTTTTTTTACTTAGACTGACAAGCTCGCTCATCTCTTCTTCTAAT
>CAZCWO010000094.1:4742-7803 GCA_964502335.1 uncultured Rhodobacterales bacterium
CTTAGCGCACAAGTATCTTTTAGCTGAAACGTGAAACTTTACACAATCAACTACTTGTTTTGGAAAAAACCTTTCAAGAATCCTTGCTCCAGCATCTTCATGGAGTTTGTCAACTTCATCATTCATACTAAATGAACCAAACTCACTGGTAAAATGACCGATATCATGTAAAAGAGCCGCCACAATAATAGTTTCATTACAGCCCTCTTTCTCAGCCAGGGTGGCAGCTTGCAGCATATGCTCAGCAATAGTAACTCTTTCACCTAAATATTCCTCAGCACCGCGACGCTCAAAAATATCTTTTATAAAAGATACTACATTCTGACTTGTAAGATTATTTTTCATTGCATTTCAAAGAAATTATTCATTAAATCTTTTAGATAAAACCTGATACCTAGATATTAAACCATCTTTATCAGAGTAGCACCCCTGAAGCCATCTATTTCCAGAACTTGAATATGATTTTCGAGCATGGAGAACTCTGGTATTATCAACAATAAAGCATTCACCAGGATCTAATCGAAACTTGACCTCCATTGCTTCATCATTAATGATCTCTCCTAGTCTTCGGTATGCATCATAATAAGTTTTCATTTTTTCAAAAGGAACATCAGTTATTGTAGATGTAGATCTATTGTTGAATCTAATTGAAATTAGTTCTCCATCTGGGTTAAGTTCTATCATAGGTCTGCGTGAAGATAATTGGACATTTTTTTCGCCAGAAAATTCAAATTTAGCACAATAGCTTGATAAAGTATCAAACCATTCAGAGTTTTCTTTCTGAAGTTTTTCTATAGCATTAAATCCATCCACAACCATATTTTCTCCACCTGAGGCTGAATTTTCAAGGCAATATAATATCTGCAACGTTGGAACAGGATCGCGATAAGGATTATCTGTATGAGCTTGTAGACCTTTGCCTGTAAATGCTAAATTTGAAGGATTTACTTTATTTTTTACTTCAAAATGTCTTCCATAATTTGTTTCCCTAATAAAACCAAATCTATCAACTAATTTGAATAACGCGCCCTCTTCTAAAGGGCCTTCAATCAGTTTCCCGAAACCATAGCGTACTACACCCTCCAACCATTTCCATAGTTCTTTGTCATCAGAGATAATTTTTTTAAATGAAGATGTAGGAAAATTACTTTCTATTTTGTGGTCCCATAAAATGATCTTCTCATCAATCCATCCCTTGGAGAAATTTTTTCCCTTCTTATCGTAACTTTGCTCAAGTAACCAGTTAATTTCAAAATCTATAGATTTTTTCTCAGGACCAAAGAAAATTTCAGCCTTATCGCCAACAACCTTGGCAGAAATTATTTTTAAATCCTTGGGTATTTCTTCTAGTGTAATAAGCTTTTGGCCATTTTGTGTGGATCTTGTGTCACTGTCCATTGAATTGTCTCTCAACCAAATAGCGTGAAACCTCCTGATAAGATTTTCTTTACGATTTATTAGATTTAGGATTTGTCCGTCATTTTGCACTGTCACTTCATACATAAAAGTTTTCCTTATATAACATTAATTTGCTTCCTTAATGCCTATTTTGCAATAAAATTATAATATGATAATTAATAAACATGGCTACTCTAGATGCGATTATTATTGGTGCAGGTTTTTCTGGACTTTATCAACTATACACCCTGAGAGATCATTTAAATTTAAACTGTCATTTGCTTGAAACAGCAGACGAAGTTGGAGGCACATGGCATTGGAACCAATACCCCGGAGCGCGTTGTGACACAGAAAGCCAGGCGTATTGTTATTATTTTAATAGGGAAATTTATAACGAATGGAACTGGACTGAGAGATACCCATCACAGCAAGAAGTGAAAGATTATTTAAAATTTGTTGCTAAAAAGTTAAACTTATTTAGAAGCATTAGCTTTTCGTCAAATGTCAAAGAAATGAAGTACTTTGATAAAACAAACAAATGGCAAATAAAATTAGATGGGGGCAAAACTTTCGACACACGATTTGTAATAATGGCTACAGGGTGTCTTTCAAGTGAAAATCTCCCAATAATTCCTAATCAAGAAAAGTTTAAGGGAAAAATACTTCATACAGGTAAATGGCCTAATGAAAACATAAAATTTAATGGCTTGAATGTGGGTGTTGTTGGAACAGGTTCAACAGGCATTCAGGTCATTCCAGAGATAGCAAAAATGGTGAGGTCTCTTATAGTTTTCCAGAGAACACCAAATTATAGTATTCCTGCTCGAAACCAAAAACTAAATTTAAAGCAATTAAATTTACATAAAAACAAATTTGAATACTTGAAAGATGTTTCTATCAACAATAGGCATGGACACCCATGGAAGCATAGCACCACTCCTATACTTCAAGTTGGTTCGGTAAAAGACAGCATGGTTTTAAATAAAGCATGGGAGCACGGCGGGTTAAGTTTTAGGGATAGTTTTTCTAATATAAACTATGATGATTGTGCTAATTCAGTTGTTTCAAAATTTATCATCAATAAAATACAAGAAACAGTTAATGACCCTGAAACGGCACATGAACTGAGTGACTTTGACTATCCCTTTGGAGCAAAAAGGCCAGCCTTAGATACTAATTATTTTGAAACCTTCAATCAAGACAATGTTAAATTAGTAAACATAAAAAAAACACCCATAGATAGTTTTAATCACAATGGTGTTTTAGTAAATAATATCCATTATCCGTTAGATATCATTATCTTTGCAACAGGCTTTGACGCAATTACTGGTTCACTATTAAAAATCAATATAATAGGCAAAAAAGGAAAAAGCTTAAAGAGTGAGTGGGAAACAGAACCAATCAATTTATTAGGCCTGCAAATCCCTAATTTCCCAAACTTATTTACAATAACGGGACCTGGAAGTCCCTCGGTATTAACAAATATGCCACGAGCAATTGAGCAGCACGTTGACTGGGTAACAATGTGCATTTCAAAATTAATGAATATGAAAAAAAATAAAATTGAAGCAAGCCAAAGCGCTGCATTAGCATGGCTTGATGAAGTAAAACTTGAATCAGAACGAACTATGTTTCTTAAAACAAGTAACTCTTGGTACCTTGG
>CAZCWO010000095.1:0-7775 GCA_964502335.1 uncultured Rhodobacterales bacterium
TTGTATATTATTCTTCATTAATGAAGTCAAACAATTTTTTAATTTATCGGTAACATTTTTAGATCGTTAAAATTATTTTTAAATGTAGATAATTGACGTTTGATTTTACTCATATACTATGCAATATCATTTTTCTATAATTCTATCACTAATGCGCCAAAATGAATTCTAATTTATTTCCCAAAAAGGCTAACCTTTTAAAAATTATTCTAATAATTCTTTTTTCAAATTTTATTTTTATCTTCATTAGCAATGGAAACATAATTGAGGCTCCGATGCCCAAACCAAATGAAGCTTTATGGAGGAGCAAATCAAATATAGTATTACCAGTAAACAAACCTGATCCAGCTTTTTTTATGTTGTCAATCCCCTCAGAATTGATGCCACCATTATCTAAACCAGACCCAAAAAGCATATTTCCTGAAGCCACTAAAAGCTTAACTGAAATGGTTTTTCTTAGAACGAATATAGTTACTGAAAGAGAGAAAGTATTGGCTTTAAAATTAAAGCAAGATGAAGGGATTAATCCTTTATTACAAAGAGGAGGTTTTAATTCTCATAAAGCTTATAATGCTGTTCTTGCTATAGAGAATATAATAGATTTAAGAAGATTGCCTGTTGGCCTTGAAGTAAAAATTATATCTCCTGAAACCAATAAAACTGGCGCCTTTACCTTTAAAATTTCAAAGGATTTCAATCTATACGCTATTCTTGATAAAGATTTAAACTGGGTAGCATTTAAAGCTATTCGCCCCATTAGAAATGAGAAATTATTGATTTCTGGCGAAATTAAAACTAGCTTATATATATCAGCTCAAGAAGTTGGACTGCCAGAAGATGTTCTTATGGAGTTTGTTCAACTTATGGGTTATTCGGTTGATTTTCAAAGGCAAATCCAACCTGGTGACAAATTTAAAATTCTGTTTCAACAAAGTTATGACACTTTAGATAACAAAAGATTGGGCTTAGAGGAAATTTCTTATGCAGAATTAGATGTTTCCGGAGAAAAATTAAAATTTTATAGATATGTCAATAAAGATGGCATTTATGGTTATTTCGACAAGAATGGTCAAAGTGCAAGAAAGGCGTTAATGAGAACTCCTATAAACGGCGCACGATTAAGCTCTGGATTTGGAATGCGCAAACATCCCATTAGGGGATTTACAGCAATGCACAAAGGCGTTGATTTTGCTGCTCCTTATGGAACTCCAGTCTTTGCAGCTGGAGATGGCGTTTTAGAAAAGGTTGGTTGGGTTAATGGATATGGAAGATATATATTAATTAGACATAATTCTACTTATAAAACAGCTTATGCGCATCTCAATGGATGGGCTAGGGGAATCAGAAGAGGCTCTAGAGTTTCTCAAGGCCAAATAATTGGTTATGTTGGATCAAGTGGGAGATCCACTGGACCACATCTTCACTATGAAATCATTATTAACGGCAAGCAAAGTAACCCCCTAGGCATAAAAATGCCCTCAGGTAAAGGGGTCCCTGAGGAGGAAAGAGGTAGATTTACGTCAAATGTCAATAAAATATTAAAAGAGATTGCAGAGTTGAATGAAATTTGATTACATTTAATTCTTAACATTAAATACCAGTCCGCCTATTTCACCTGACGAAATAATAACTAAATCTCCAGATTGAACCTCACAAGATAAAATTTTATTTGAAAGAGGAGTTTCTAATAAATAGCGAATGGACCTTTTTACTGGTCTTGCACCATATTCTGGGTCAACACTTTCTTTGGCTATTCTATTGACAGCAGTGTCTTGTATTTCTAATTTGATATTCTGCTCCTCCATTCTCTTTATTAATTTTTCTAGCTGAATATTTGTAATTTCTATAAGATGGTCGTTTGAAAGAGACTCAAAAATTATTGTTTCATCTATTCTATTTAAAAACTCTGGTCTAAAAGTGTTTTTTAATTCTTTGATGACCTTCTCATGAACATTTCTTTGGTCTAACTCAGCTCCAAAATGTTGGTATCCTAAATTGGATGTAAGAATTAAAACTGTATTTTTAAAATCAATTAACTTCCCATGACTGTCTGTGAGCCTTCCCTCATCCAAGACCTGAAGTAGTAGGTTCATCACATCAATATGTGCTTTTTCTATTTCATCAAATAAAATTACTTGGTATGGCCTTCTTTTTACAATTTCTGTAATTGATCCACCTTGCTCATAACCAACATAGCCAGGAGGAGAACCAATCAACCTAGAAATAGAATGTTTTTCCATATATTCAGACATATCTATTCTAAGCAATGCTTTTTCATCACCAAACAAAAATAAAGCTAAACTTTTTGCAAGTTCAGTTTTCCCAACACCAGTTTTACCAAGAAAAATAAAACTCCCCATTGGTCTTGAAGGGTCACTAACTCCAGATCTGGTTCTTCTTATTGTATTGGAAACAGCTTTAATTGCATTTTTTTGTCCTACCACTAGACTTGACAACTTTTTTTCCATATTTATCAACTTGTCTCGCTCTTCTTGAAGCACCTCTTCTACCGGAACACCTGTCCACCTAGAAACAACTGATGCAATTTCTTTCTGACTAACTCTAGCTAATGATATTTTTCCTTGATTGTGGGTAGAAACTTTTTCTATTTTTTTTTGTAGTTCAGGGATATTTTGATACATTAACCTCCCGGCATCCTCCAATCTTCCCTCTCTTTGTGCAGAAACCAACTCTTGTCTCGCTTCATCAAGTTCATCTTGTAATGCTTTGCTCTGATCAGATAATTCCTTTTGACTCACCCAAACTTTAGACAAATCTTTACTTTGAGTATCTAAATCTTCAATTTCTTTCGACAATTCCTTTAACCTCGTTTTTGACTGATCTTCTTTTTCATTCTGAAGAGCTTCACGTTCAATCTTGAGTTGGATTAAACGTCTATCAATTTCATCTAATTTTTCTGGCTTTGAATCCAGTTCCATTCTTCTCCTACTTGCAGCTTCATCCATTAAATCAATTGCTTTGTCAGGCATGAATCTATCTGAAATGTATCTATCTGAAAGTTTAACAGCAGTCACTATAGCTTTATCTGAAATCCTGACACCATGATGAGCTTCATACCTCTCTTTAAGACCTCTCAAAATAGAAATTGTCTCGTCGATATTTGGTTCACCTGCAATAATAGGTTGAAACCTTCTAGCCAAGGCTGCATCCGTTTCAATATGCTTCCTATATTCTTCTGAAGTCGTCGCGCCAATGCAGTGCAGCTCTCCCCTTGCTAAAGCAGGTTTCATCATATTAGATGCGTCCATAGAACCCTCAGATGAACCTGCACCAACCAAAGTATGAAGCTCATCTACAAATAAAATTATAGGTCTCTCGGAATTGTTTATTTCATGTAAAATTGACTTTAGTCTTTCCTCAAATTCCCCCCTATATTTGGACCCCGCCAACAAACTTCCAAGATCTAATGCAAGCAATTTAGTATTCTTCAATGTTTCAGGAACATCATTGTTTATAATTCTTAAAGCCAACCCTTCAACAATTGCTGTTTTCCCTACTCCTGGATCGCCAATCAAAACAGGGTTATTTTTTGTTCTTCTAGCAAGAACTTGTAAGGTTCTCCTAATTTCTTCATCCCTCCCAATCACAGGATCAGTTTTGCCTTTAATTGCTTCCTCTGTTACATCTCTAGTATATTTTTTTAATGAATTTATTGCAGATTCTGGGTTGCCTCCAACAGCATTCCTTCCTAGTCTCATTTTCACAATCTCTTTGTTAATTTCTTGATGTGAAACACCAATTTCGTTGATTAAATTTGGATAAATATCTTCCAATGATGCATATGCTAACAACAATATTTCAAGAGTTATAACTTCGTCGTTATTTTTAGATGCTAATTCTTGTGACTTTTTCAAAAAATTTATGAATTTATTATCTGGTAAAGATTTTGAATTTGCTCCATTTACAATAGAAATTCTTGATAAGTAATCAGAAATACTTCTTTTTAAATCTAAAATATTAGCACCACAATTTACTAGAATTTCGACAGACATCCCAGAACCTTCGTCAAGAAGAGCCTCTAATACATGCTCAGGAATAATTGATGGGTTTTTTCTTTTATTAGCATTTTTTTCAGCAAGCTGAAGTATTCCCCCGGCTTTTTCCGAAAAAGGTAAGTTCATCAAAACAAGTCACCAAAATTAGTTTTGCTCAAATTTATAATTAATATGGTAACTAATGATTACTAATACAAGATTGTAATAGAGAGAGATTTTATATAAAATTTGGTGTTTAAGCTATCTTAAAGCCTGGTTTTATCTTCACTTTTGTTATCTAATGAGTTTTCTTTAAGGCTTTTTTCATTCTCAGCAACAGGTTCAACCAAAGTCACTTCAGTTTCACTTGAAATTTCAGAGTTTTTTTCTGCCTCAACTTCGCTTTCCTTATTTGGAGGGGTTTCATCATTTTGTAATTTTCTTGGATCAACACCTCCATTTGCAAGCATAAAAACTCTATAATAGTGATCCGCATGCTGATAAAATGCTTCTGCTTTAATCCTATCTCCACTCATAGAGGCGTCATTTCCTAAAGCCATATATTTTTCATTAACCTGAACTGCACTTCCACGAACTCTCATATCTGGTCCGGAACTATCAAAATTGTTTGATTTGTTATTTGACGAGCCATTTGCGTTTCGTCTACTTTGATTCCTATTCCTATTTCTTTTATAGTTGTTATTTGATCTCATTTTATTATTCGCAACTTTTAGTTAAATAAACGTATTTATTATTAGTATAGACATGCTATTATATTAGCCTTATTTTGCAAAATTTTATGATTAGCGATAAAAGAGTTTTAACACTCTAAATTACTACAACTCACTATTTATCTATATGGCAGTCAATGTAAGGGTTATTTACAATCTTTCCAAGTAAAAAATTTATTTTTTTTTATGAAATATCAAACATCTTATTTTGCCTGATAGATCTTTTTTAGTACAAAAAAGGTTTAACGGTTTGTTTTTAGATATTTTTATCAATTCATCTGATCGGTCTCCTTCTATTTCAAAAAGTAAGAATGACTTGGAAGTCATATAATTATCAATATTTTTCAAGATTAGTTTATAACTATTTAGCCCATCATTTCCACCATCTAAAGCAATCAAGGGATCATGGTCCTTTACTTCCTTTTGAAGATATTGAATTGCACTTGATTTTATATAAGGCGGATTAGATATAATTAAATTAAAATTAGCATTTAAGGAGTTGGCCCAATTTGATACGATAAATCTAACTCTTTTTTCTAGATTAAGTCTATTTGAGTTTTTTTGTGCAACTTTGATAGCTTCATGACTAATATCAACCCCAACTCCAAACGAATTAGATACTTCTTTCAATATTGAAAGTAGAATACACCCACTTCCAACACCAAGTTCTAAAACACTTAATTCTTTTTCATCGATTGACTTAGCAAGTTCTATGGCACTTGAAACTAGAACCTCACTATCTGGCCTGGGATCTAAAGTTGATGAGTTTATATAAAATTCTGAATCCCAAAAACTTCGATAAGACAAAATTCTGCTTATCGGTTTACCTTTACCTCTTGCTTTAATTAAATCAAGAAACTTAGTCTGGTCAGAATCAGAAATCTTAATATTTGGTAAGAAATATTTTTGGCTTAAGTTTAGGCTGGTCGCTAATAAAATTCTTGTGTCTAATATATAGCTTGTAATTCCCTTGTCTTTTAACGATTGCTGCCCTAACTTTAATAACTCTTCAGCTTGGATCAATTACCTTCACCCATTTGTGCTAATTTAGAGATTTGATCGTGCTCTATTAGGGTGTCAATAAATTCGTCTAATTCTTCACCATTGATAATTTTTTCTAATTTATAAAGTGTTAAATTTATTCTATGGTCAGTAACTCTGCCCTGAGGAAAATTGTAAGTTCTAATCCTTTCTGATCTATCACCAGAACCTACTAAGACCCTTCTTGAATCAGCTCTTTCTTTTTCTTTTTTTTGTTGCTCCAACTCATATAATCTAGCTCTCAAAACCTTCATTGCTTTGGCTCTATTCTTATGCTGAGATTTTTCATCTTGCTGTGTAACAACTATTCCTGAGGGAAGGTGCGTGATCCTAACTGCAGAATCTGTGGTATTAACAGATTGGCCACCAGGTCCTGAGGACCTATAAACATCTATTTTTAATTCCCTTTCATTTATTTCTATATCAACATCCTCTACCTCAGGCAATACAGCAACAGTTGCAGCACTGGTATGAACTCGACCACTTGATTCTGTTTCTGGCACTCTCTGAACTCTATGAACTCCTGATTCAAATTTTAATTTTGCAAAAACATTTGAACCTGAAATTAATGCCATCGCTTCTTTATATCCGCCTATCCCTATTTCAGATACAGTAATAACCTCAAATTGCCATCCTTTTATTGAAGAGTATCTATGATACATATTGAAAAGATTGGAAGCAAACAAAGCAGCTTCATCCCCTCCCGTTCCCGCTCTGATTTCAATAATTGCATTCCTTAGATCATCTTTGTCTTTAGGAATAAGAAGTAGTTTAAGTTTCTTTGTTTCAATGAGTAAACTTTCTCTAATTTCATTAATTTCTATATTCGCAAGATCGATTATCTCCTTATCATTACCCTTGTCATCAAGGAGCTCCATGGTTTCTGCTAAGTTGCTTTCTAACTTGCTAACTAAGTTAGCTTGCTCAGCAACAGGGCCAATTTCAGAAAGCTCAGTTGAAAATTTCACAACTTCATCACTAGTTAAATTTTCTGAAGAAAGTAGAGTTTCTAAATCTACCTTTCGAGTTAATATTTTATCTAAATTACTTTTTATTGACATCAAGTTTAGTTAATAATTTTAAATCTTTATACAATTCTTCAATAGAAACTTCAGACTGATTGCCCGTTGATAAATTCTTTAAGATTAATTTCCCATTTTTAATTTCATTTTCTCCAATTAAAATTACAAATTTTGAATCTTTTTTGCTAATTTTTTTTAAATTTTTTGTTACATTTCCTCCGGGATAAATTTCAGCGCAAATCTTATTTTCTCTAATTTTATTTAATAACTTATAACAAAACTCAAAATTTTCTTTTTCAATTGGGACAATACTTATAATGACTGGTTTTGATAGTTTGGACAAATAAAGCATTGCCAATCTATCTACTCCAGCAGCAAAGCCTACTGCTGGCATTTTAGGTCCATTTAGCATTTCTGAAAGCCCATCATATCGGCCTCCACCAAGAATAGTTCCCTGAGAGCCCAAATCTTTTGTAATAAACTCAAAAGTAGTATGGCAGTAGTAGTCTAAACCTCTAACCAATTTTTCATTATGAAGAAATTCTATTTTTGAAAGTTTTAAAAACTTTAGTACTTTTTCAAAATGTTCAATGGAAGTTTTATTTAAAAAAGAAGAAAATAATGGCGCATTCAAAATTATTTCCTGATCTTCTTCTTCTTTTGAATCAAGAATTCTAAGTGGATTTATAGATAATCTGCTTTGAGAAAGTTTTGATAGTTTAGAGGATTTTTTCATAAAATACTTAACTAAATTTTCTCTGTAGTCTTTCCTAGAAATAGCATCCCCTAATGTATTAATATTTAAAATACAGTTGTCTAAAATACCTAATTTTTTTAATAGACTTACACCACAAGATATAACATCAACATCTTCAATTGCATCTGAATTCCCAATACTTTCTATTCCAACTTGTGTAAATTGTCTTAATCTCCCTTTTTGGGGCCTTTCATATCTAAACATAGGACCTGAATAAAATAACTTTAAA
>CAZCWO010000096.1:0-7662 GCA_964502335.1 uncultured Rhodobacterales bacterium
TGATTAATGATTTTGCTAGCATTACCATGGATAACCAGTTTATTCATATAAATCCTAAAAGAGCAGTTAAAGAGACCCCGTTTGGTTCAACGATCGCTCATGGTTTTCTTATTTTATCTTTAAGCACCAAATTTTATAATGATGCTATTAAAAGTCTTCCTGGTGAAAAAATGGGAATTAATTATGGCTTTGATAAAATACGTTTTGTTAGTCCCGTTAAATGCAATGATAATATTCGAGGAGTATTTGAACTTCAGAATGTAAAACAAAGATCTGATAAAGAAATTTTATTTAGTTTTCAGTTAACAACTGAAATTTTGAGAAAGGATAAACCAGCTTTAGTATGTAGTTGGCTTAGTTTATCTGTTTTTTGAGACTTACAAGAATGCATGCATCTCTAAACCAATTGAAGGTTGTCATGAAAACTAAAATCAACGAATATAAATAGCTGACAACATAAGAAAATTAATTCCAACTTATAGTCTCACCACCGTCCGCTACAATTAATTGACCAGTAATAAAAGAAGACGCATCGCTTGCAAGAAAATGGACCGCCCCAGAAATTTCTTCTGGTAACCCTATTCTTTTAAGAGGGGTTTTCTCTTTGTGTTTTTGAAGATTTACTTTATTTTCCCATAAAGCTTTCGAAAAATCTGTTTTTATCAAACCAGGTGCTATTGCGTTAACGCGTATACCTTTAGGACCCAACTCCACTGCTAAATTTCTTACTAAAGCAACTTCAGCTGCTTTTGAAATTCCATACGCTCCTATATCGGTGGTTCCTGTTATAGCTGAAATACTAGACATGATTATCACCGAACAGCCCTTGTTCTATTCCATATAATGGCTAGCTTCATTAACCAGCCATATGGATGACTTTAAATTAACTTGAATTATCTTATCAAAAGCATTGTCATCAAGATTTGCTATTGGCCCAAATGTTGGGTTTGTCGCTGCATTACAAACCAGCACATCAATTTTATCATATATATTTATTGTTTCTTGAACCAAATTTCTAATATTATCTTTTTTTCCTACATGGCAAGGAATTGAAGCAGCAACAAAACCATTTGAGTTCATATTTTTAGCAACTTTATCACATTCTTCTTTTTTTCTTGATGAAATTACAACTTTAGCTCCCGCTTCTGCCATCTGAATTGCTGTGGCTTTACCAATTCCTTTAGAGGAACCAGTTATAATTACAACTTTATCTTTTAAACTAAACATCAATTAGTTTTACAATTTCTGAAACTCTATCTGCATTTGTTTCAGCAATTGTTCCATCTTTGTTGTAAAAGTTATTTTCAAATCCAACTCTTAATTTTCCACCGAGAGAAAAAGCTTTTATCAAACAATCTGTTTCCGCTTTACCAAATGCACAAACCCCCCAGTCAATGGAAGTCAAAAAATTTTTATGCTCTAATATAAATGGATCTAGATTATTTGTGCTACTTTGAAAAGATTTTTCATATCTTCCTAAAACATATAAAACTTGTAAATTTTGTTGAGGTATTATTTTGTTTTTGACTAAATGTAAAAATACTCTCAAATCATTAACTGAATATAATATATGTTGAATTTGAATATTACTCTCTATTGAAAACTTATAAAATTTTTGTGCCAGATTTGTATCATTCTTATCAGGTATCATCTCTATCAATGCTACTGAAGCTGATTCTGGAATAATTTTTTCAACAACATTGATTTGATCTTTAGGGGAATATTTTCCAACTGCCTCTGTTGTTATTTGAACGGGTAAATCAGGAACTTTGATTTTTAATTCTTTTATAAGTTCTTTATATAAACCTATATCTAAAGAATGATTCCCTTCCGGATCCCTAACATGTGCATGGATAGCATTAGCTCCCTTTTGAAAACAATCTTTTGCTTCTTGTACAATTTCAGAAATCGTAATTGGAAAATTTGGATGATCTTTCTTAGACTTTCTTGCTCCGTTTGGAGCAACCATTAATTTAGGAAGATTTGAAAATCTATTCATATTAGAATAAATGTATATAAATAAAATTTAATCAAGTTAAATAATGGTTTTACAATGCAGTATAAATTGTTGGGTGACAGTAAGATTAAAGTAAGCAAATTATGCCTTGGATCAATGACATGGGGTTCACAAAACACTCAAAAAGACGCCAATGAACAAATTGAAGTTTCTTTAGATTATGGAATTAATTTTTTAGATACTGCAGAAATGTATCCAACTACACCTCGTTCCTCAAAAACACAGGGTGATACAGAAAGAATTATTGGAAACTGGATTAAAAAAGGCAACCGAAGAGCAAAGATCATTTTGGCAACTAAAATTACTGGTAAAGGCTATAGTTCTATTAGGAATGGAGAACCTATATCTGTTAATAATTTACGTTCTGCCTTGGAAGGAAGTTTGAAAAGGTTACAAACTGATTATATTGATCTTTATCAACTCCACTGGTCAAATCGTGGTTCTTACCATTTTCGTCAAAACTGGAGTTTTGATCCAACACAACAAGAAACACAAAAAGAGTTGGAAGAAATTTATTTAACGTTAGAAGAGCTAAATAAATTTATAAAAGAAGGGAAAATTAGAACTATTGGCCTATCTAATGAGACGTCATGGGGGACAATGCAGTTTTTAAAAATTGCAAAACAAAATAACTTACCCAAAATTGTTTCTATACAAAACGAATACAGCTTACTTTGTAGGCATTTCGATCTGGATATGGCTGAAGTATGTCATCATGAAAAAATAGGGTTACTATCATTTTCTCCATTGGCTTGCGGTATATTGTCTGGCAAATACTTGGATAATAAAGTTCCAATCGGTTCTAGAAAAAGTATTTATGAAGATTTAGGCAATAGAAATACAAAACTCATGGTCCAAGCTTCAAAAAAATATTTTGGTATTGCCCAAAAATATAACATTAACCCGTGCCAAATGGCACTTTCATTTTGTTTAAGCAGACCTTTTATGGTTTCTGTTATTTTTGGCGCTACTAACAGAAAGCAATTATTAAATAACATACAATCTGTAAACTTAAAACTTGAACAAAGACTTTTGGATGAAATTTTAAAGGTTTATAAATTATACCCTATTCCCTTTTAAAAATTTTATACTTAATTTCTTCCAATTGAAATATATTTAATTTTTGCACTTCGCATTGCTATTGGATCAAAAATATTCCTTAGATCAACAATAGTATTGCCGTCCATTAGGTTTGAAATTAAGATTGGATCAAGCGCTCTAAATTCATTCCACTCAGTTAATATAACAATTATTTCTGAGCCTTTAATGCATTCCTCGGAATTTGAAAAATATATAATTTTATCTGAAAAAATTTCCTTTGCTTCTTCCATTGCAGCTGGGTCATAGGCTGAAACAATTGCTTTCAAATGCAACAATTGATGAATTATATCAATTGATGGACTTTCTCTCATGTCATCTGTTTCTGGTTTAAATGATAGCCCTAAAATTGAAATTTTTTTGTTTTTAAGTTCTCCGACAGCATCTTGAATTTTTGCAACCATATTAATTTTTCTGAAATTATTATATTTTATAGTTTCCTCTACTATAGTAACTGAGCAATTATTGTCGTTTGCCGTTTTTACTAATGCCAAAGTATCTTTTGGGAAACAACTTCCACCAAAACCTGGGCCAGCATGCAAAAACTTATTTCCAATTCTTTTATCCAAACCCATTCCTTTAGAGACATCATCTATGTTCGCTCCAACTCTTTCACATAAGTCAGCTATCTGATTTATATAAGAAATTTTTACTGCCAAAAATGCATTTGAAGCATATTTAATGAGTTCTGATGTCTCTAACGATGTATAAATAACTGGCGTTTCTAACAAAAATAAAGGTCTATACAAAGTAGACATTATTTTTTTTGCTCTTTCAGTCTCTAAACCAACAACAATTCTATCAGGTCTCATAAAGTCCTCAATTGCAGATCCTTCCCTTAAAAATTCAGGATTAGAAACTACATCAAAATCAGCATTTGGGTTTGATTTTTTTATTATTTCTTTAACCTCTCTTCCCGTTCCAACGGGAACTGTTGACTTAGTTACTACTAATGTATAACCATCTATTGCTTTTGAAATTTCCTTTGAAACTTCATAAACAAACTTTAAGTCTGCGTGTCCATCTCCTCTTCTAGAAGGTGTTCCAACTGCAATGAATACAACATCAGCCCCTTTTACTGCTGAAGCTAGATCAGAAGTGAATATTAGTCTTTTTGCTGCTGAATTTCTCTTGTAGATGTTTTCAAGCCCAGGTTCATAAATAGGAATTTTTCCAGAGTTTAGTTTATTGATTTTATTTTTATCTTTATCAACACATGTAACGTTGAAACCAAATTCAGAGAAGCAAACGCCTGACACTAAGCCAACATATCCAGAGCCTATAACAGCAATCCTCAATTTTTCTTCCTTAAATTTATATTTTTAAAGTTAGTATCTTTTTTCATTATTGCTGTATTTATATTATTAATTAAGTTATACACAACTAAATTTTTTGGACAATTATTTTAGGCAAAATATGAAAAAAGTTTTGGTGACAGGTGCATCAGGTTTTATTGGTTCGTTTGTTTGCAATAAATTAATTGACATGGGAATAAAAGTTCATGGGATCGATAATATGAATAAATATTATGACCCAAGACTAAAGAAGGCCAGACTAAAGATACTATTAAATAAAAAAATGCCCTTTTCTCAAATAGACCTTTCTAATAAAGATAAAGTTGAAGAAGTTTTTCATGATTTTAAGCCAACTATAGTTATTAATTTAGCCGCTCAAGCTGGCGTTAGGTATTCCCTACAAAATCCTCATGCTTATATTAATAGCAATATAATGGGGTTTTTAAATATTTTAGAGAATTGCAGAGAATATTCAATTGAACATTTAATTTATGCTAGTTCTTCATCTGTTTATGGGCTTAACAAAACATTTCCTTTGTCAGAAAACCAGAATGTTGATCATCCAGTTAGTTTATATGCTGCATCAAAAAAATCTAATGAAGCTATGGCGCATACTTATGCACATATTTTTGGTTTACCATGCACAGGTTTGAGATTTTTTACTGTTTATGGACCCTGGGGTAGACCAGATATGGCTTTATATATTTTTACAAAAAAAATTCTTTCGGATGAGCCAATAGATGTTTTTGGCTATGGTAGAATGAAAAGAGATTTTACATATATCGACGATATAGTCGAAGGTATTATTCGTCTTTTAGATAAGAAACCTCTAATAAACTCTAAATGGTCAGGATTGAATCCTGAACCCGCTTCATCTAGCGCACCTTGGTCTATCTTCAATATTGGCAATAATAAACCTACTGAACTTGAATACTTTATTTCAATAATTGAAAAAAACTTAGGCAAAAAAGCTGTTAAAAATTATCTTGGTATGCAACCTGGAGATGTTTCAGAAACTGCAGCAGATATTAATAAATTAAACCAAATTACTGGATTTAAACCTTCAACTACCATAGAAGAAGGTATTCCAAAATTTTTATCTTGGTATAAAACTTTTCATAATTAAACTTTTGTAAATAAGTAAATTATTATGTCACAAATTAATAAAAAAATAAGAAAAGCAATCTTCCCAGTTGGGGGTTTGGGCACTCGTTTCTTGCCTGCAACCAAAGTAATTCCGAAAGAACTGTTACCTGTTCTAGATAAACCTCTTATCCAATATGCTATTGATGAAGCGATAGAAGCGGGAATAGAAGAGTTTATTTTTGTTACAGGCAGGGGCAAAAGTGCAATAGAAGATTATTTTGATCATTCAATTGAACTCGAAAAAAATCTTAAAGAACAAAATAAAGATGATGTTTTAAAGCACATTCAAGAAATGATTCTTAAACCCGGTTCGGTTTCCTTTGTTAGGCAGCAAGTGCCCGCTGGCCTTGGACATGCTGTTTGGTGTGCTAGAAATTATATTTCAAATGAAGCAGTCGCTGTTCTGTTAGCTGATGATTTAATTCATGCACGTCCGAGCTGCATGAAACAAATGATAGCAAACTGGAATGGAGGAAACATGGTCGCTACAATGGAGGTCCCAAATGAAGATATTTCATCATATGGGGCAATTAAACCAGGAAAAATTAACGGCAAAAAAATTGAAATTAAGCGTATAATTGAAAAACCAAACTCTGAAAATGCACCTTCAAATATTGCTGTAGTAGGAAGATATATCATTGAACCAGGTGTTTTTGATGATTTGTCCTTTCAAAAAAAAGGAGCTAACGACGAAATACAATTAACTGACAGTTTATCTTCTCAAATAGGGAAAGTTCCCTTTATCGGGTATAATTTTGATGGAAATCGTTATGATTGTGGAACCAAATTAGGTTTCATACAAGCTAATAGTTTTTATGCGCTAAACGATCCTCTTATAGGAAGAGAGTATAAAAAATGGTTAAAAACCAATACCCCAAAGTAAGTTTTTATGAAAAAAAGAATTTCAAAAACTATTTTTAGAGAATATGACATTAGAGGAATTATCAATGAAACACTTTTTGAAACAGATGCTTATCTGATCGGAAAAGGTTTTTGTTCTTTAAATTCTAAAAAAAATATTAAAACAATTGCTGTAGGGAGAGATGGGAGGTTATCAAGTCTAAAACTTTCTCAATCTCTGATAAATGGTATCCTTCAGTCAGGGGTTGATGTAATTGATATAGGTTGTGGCCCGACACCAATGCTTTATTTTACTCGACCTTTTCTTAAAGTAGATGCAGCAATTATGGTTACTGGAAGCCATAACCCTCCTAATCATAATGGATTTAAAATTATGATTGGAGATAAAAGTTTTTTTGGAAGTGATATCCAAAATTTATATAGGTTTATTTGTAAAGATGAATATATTTGTGGAAATGGAAAACTTTTAAAAAAAAATATAAACGAAAATTACATTAATGCTCTTTTAAATTCTTCTGGCCCATTCCCAAATAAAAAAGTAATTTGGGATTGTGGCAATGGTGCAACTGGAGAAATTATTTCAAGTTTGATTTCAAAACTACCTGGGGAGCACCAAGTGTTGTTTGAGAAAATCGATGGTACGTTTCCAAATCACCACCCTGATCCAGTTGTTGATGAAAATCTTGAATTATTGAGAGATAAAATGCTTCAAACTAATGCTGATTTAGGTATCGCATTTGACGGTGATGGTGATAGAATTGGGATTCTTTCTCAAGAAAGAAAATTGATTTCAGGAGACATTTTAACTGCTTTTTTGGCTGGTAGCATTCTAAAAGAGGGCAAAAAAGAAAAAATAATACTTGATGTGAAATGCAGCCAAACTGCTATTAACTCTATTGAAAAACAAAATGGTGCTCCTTTTATTAGTAGAACGGGACATAGTATAATTAAAACTAAATTAAAAGAGATAAATGCCCCACTGGCTGGTGAAATGAGTGGACACATTTTTTTTAATGATAAATGGAATGGTGTGGATGATGCTCCTTATGCTGCCTTAAGAGTTTTAGAAGAAATTAAAAGACGTAAAAAAGGACTTGTGGGTTTTTTAGATAATCTTTCAGAATTTTATGCAAGCCCTGAAATTAGAATTGATTGTGAAGAAAGTATAAAATTCTCAATAATAGAAAGAATTCAAAATAAGGTTGTTAAAAATTATAAAAATTCTGATTTGCTCACAATTGATGG
>CAZCWO010000097.1:0-7567 GCA_964502335.1 uncultured Rhodobacterales bacterium
AAAAGACTTTTTAAATGAAATTGAAATTAGTGAACAAGAATTAATAGATGAATTTGATATAAGAAAGTTAAATTACATTAAAGAAGAGACCCGATCAATTAACCAAATGGTTTTTGATAATAAACTAGAAGCAGAAAAATTATTGTCTGAAATTTCTCAAGGCAATGAATTTGACAAATTAGCAAGAAATAAATTTAATGAAAAAGAAACAATAATTAAGGATATAAAGAAATCTGAACTTATTAAAGAAATTTCTAATGTTGTATTTGATTTAAAGTTAAATGAGATAAGTCAAATCATTGAAACAGACTTTGGATATCATATTATAAAACTACAAGAAATTAATAAATCAATTGCACCAAAATTTGAAGAGATTAAAAATAAATTAAAAAATGATATAAAAATGGAAAGATCAACTGATCTAATTTACGATTTAGCAAATTTTGCTGACGATGCATTCGCTTCTGGCTCCAGCATTGAAGATGTTGCAAAACAAAAGAAGTTAAAAGTCTTTTTTTCTGAACCCCTTGACGAAAATGGCTTTAATGAAATTAAGCAAATTTCAGAAAATAAACTTTTTAAAGATAAATTGTTTTTAGAAATTTTATGGTCTGATTTGAATAACGACCAGCTTTCTATTAATGAAACTGAGGATGGAATATTTTTCGCTTTAGAGGTAGATAAAGAAATAAAAGAGTTTTTGCCAAGATTTGATGATATTCTTATAGATCTCAAAAAATCTTGGATACAAACAAAAGTAGTTGAAAAAACCTTAACCCAAGCTGGAGAATTATCAGCTTCTAATGACCTAATCAAATTCGCAAAAAATAAAAACATGCAAATCTCAGAAGTGAAAGGTGTAGCTGTAAATGACACTGCTTATAGTAGACCTCAAGTCATCAAAGCTCTTTTTGCAATCAAGAAGTTGGGAGAAAATCAAATTTCTGCAGACGAAAAAGGGATTTCAGTCGTTAGATTTGATAAATCCATTCCTGCCAGCAAAGAAGAAGTGGATAAGCTTTCTAAAGTTTTAGCTGAGCCTTTCAATCAGTCTATTCAAAGTGACATAACTTTTGCATTAATTTCTAAATTAGGTGAAAAGCATAAATTAGTAGTTAATAAAAGTTTGATATTACAAGCTTTGGGTTTAACTGCCCCTTAAATGAAAAAACCATTAAATAAATTTATTAATTTAGATAAACCACAATTATTATTGGAGTATATAGTAGCTGATTTAGAAACAAAGAAACAAAGCCAATACCTTAATAAGGGTAGCTAAATTAGTAGAATAATTAATTTTTTAATTCTGCAGAGCTCTGTGCATAGATTATTCCAAATAAGATAAATATACCTCCAATAAACTGAATATTTGATAAATACTCACCTAAAATAAACCATGCTAAAAATGAAGCTGTTATTGGTTCACTCATTAATGTTAAAGAAGCAAGACCTGTTTTTACTTTACCTAATGCCCATGTGATTAATCCTATACCAACAAATTGACTGATGAAAGCAAGACTTATAATAACAACCCACCCATTAATAGAAATAGGTAAAATTGTTTCATTTGAAAAAATTACTATAATTAGAAGTGTTAACGCGCTAAAAAGAGTACCAAAGAAAAATATAATATATAAATTTAATTTTTTATCCCTCAAAAGACCTGTTGACATTAAATATGCTGCGTAAAACGCACCAGCAATCAAAGACCAAAAATCACCATAAATATTTTTAATACTTAATTCTAAAGAACTATACATCAATAAAATTGCACCAATAATGGATGCTATCAAACCCAGTAAAAACTTCTTGGAAACTATAATTGAGAAAAGTAAGTAACTATATATTACTACAAAAACAGGTGCCATAGAAGCAAACAAAGTGGAATTTGCAATTGTTGTAAGCATTATTCCATGATGCCAAGCAGCGTGATCAATTCCTAAAAAAATACCAGGCAAAGTTAAAAAAATATAATTGTACCTACTAACCTTAAAATCAATTTTGATATTTAAACCTCGGATTAATATTATAATAAATGGAAGAGCCAAAAAGGATCTCCAAAATGCAGAAGATACTGGTCCTACTTCACTTATTCTTACCAATAACGGACTAACTCCCAAACATGCCGCACCCAAGATTAATGTTACTGCAACAAACCAAATAGGAGGATTTTTAATAAAAATATTCAATCTAATAACTTTGGTAAAATAGTTAATTAAAAAACTATTTAAGATAATAACTTCTTTAGAAATTAAATCGTCATTCAGTGATCACAATTATTGTCATCACTGAATTAAAGTTAACGATAAATCGTAAGCACTAAAACAACTGCACTAATTAAAAACAAACCAGAAAATAAAACACCTAAAATATGCACAGGAATAGCTTTAGTTTCTCTTCCAAAATTAGTATTGGACATTTTTTCATCCATATCACTTAAAATTAATCTTAAATTGAGCATCATACGCACCATTCCAAATGAGCTGATTAGAGTAATTACTATTAAGGGAACAGCCACAGCATGTTCTTTGCCTGTAATATCTCCAAAAATAATTGTTAACACTGTCACCAACTGCGTCACTATTGCAAACGATACTGCTATAAGAAAATAGTAAAAAGTATTAATTTGAATTGAGGCTCGAATATTTGGATCCATTATAATCTCCACAGAAAATTTTAATTTATTTTAATTTAATAGTGATTGGTTTAAAATAAAACATCAAGGTTTTAATTGAAGGATAAAAGTTGGCAGAAGAAAAGTTTCCAGATGGAAGCGCTTGGATGGGCGGCGAATTTATTAATTTATCTGAAGCAAAAATTTCAATATTAGATTGGGGTTTTTTAAGATCAGACGCCACATACGATGTTGTTCATGTCTGGAATAATCGTTTCTTCAGGTTAGATAGTCATATTGATAGATTTTATTCTTCAACAGAAAAACTTCGCATGCCATGCAAAATAAAAAGAACAGAGCTAAAGAGAATTTTAGCCGGCTGTGTTAGGAGAGCTAATTTTGAAAACTCATACGTGGAAATGATACAAACTAGGGGTATGTCCCCAACATTTGATAGGGATCCAAGAAAGTCAACTCCAAGATTTATAGCTTTTGCAATTCCTTTTGGATGGATACTTAAACCAGAAAATTTTAACAAAGGACTTGATTTAGCAATTAGCAGCATCAAAAGAATTTCACCTGAATCCGTTGACCCTAGGGTTAAAAATTATCATTGGTTAGACTTGGTCATAGGCATGTATGAAGCTTATGATAAAGGTCATTATACTACAGTTTTGGTTGACAATAATAATAATGTTCTTGAAGGACCAGGGTTTAATATCTTTTCAATTGATGACAATGGTTTAAAAACACCTCTTTCTGGTGTTCTTGAAGGTATTACAAGACAGACAGCTATTGACTTAGCAAAGGAATTAAAAATACCTACAAAAGAGATTTCAATAACTTCTGAACAATTTAAAAATTCTAAAGAAGCTTTTGCTACATCAACAGCTGGAGGTATTATCCCAATTACAAAAATTGATGGCAAAGTTATTGGTAACGGAACGATGGGCACAATAACGAGTATAATTAAAGACCTTTATTGGGAAAAACATGCAGATCCTGATTGGAGTGAATGTGTAGAGGATCTATTATAGACTTCCTCCATATTAAATAAATAAATTGAGTATAATTATTAAGATTTTGTTTTAATAGATTTTTTCTGTGTATAAAATACTAAAATTAAAAATAATAAACCTATAATATAAATATATTCTTTATCAGGTCTGTTCAATGAACTAATACTTACTTTTGTAACTTCATCATAAAATTGAATTCCTTTTTTTTCAGCTACACCCATAAATTCCATATTAACAACATCGGCATATCCATTGTTATTGCTTTCTAATTCTAGACCGGTAACATCTTTTAAAGAAACTAGTGAACCTTTCTTAACATTGAACACATATAACTTATATCTCTCGCCATAGTCGGTATAACGGGTAATATGGATTCTTATTTTTCTATCATGTTCAAACTCAATTTCATCTTCATAATTATAACTAAAAGGAGCATATTCAGGATAAATTGAATTCATTATAAAATCAGGCCTGAACATACAAACAGTTACAAATAGCAATGTAATGATTTCATACCAACGAAGTTTAGCTATAAGCCACCCTTGTGTTGCAGAAGTAAATGACAAAATAGCAATTAATGATACGATGAACACTAAACAGCCATGCCAAAAATTCTTAATGCCTATTAACAGAAGTTCAGGATTAAAGATAAAAACGATTGGTAAAATGGCAGTTCTTATTTCATAGTAAAAAGCTTGGATGCCTGTTTTAATTGGGTCTGCTCTTGAAATTGCTGACGCTGCATACGCAGCCAAACCAACAGGAGGAGTTACATCAGCCATTAAACCAAAATAAAAAACATATAAATGGACTGCAATTAATGGGAGAACAATGCCTGAAGCTCCTCCAATTTCGACTATTACATTGGCCATTAATGCCGCTACAACTAAATAGTTTGCCGTAGTAGGTAACCCGAGGCCAAGTATCAAACATAATACCATAACCAATAACAATAGAATTACAATATTCCCACCAGATATTACTTCAACTACTTCAATCATCGCATTACTAAGTCCAGTAGAGCCAACTGCACCTACAATTATCCCTGCGGTAGCAATAGCTATAGCAATATTAACCATATTCATGGCACCGCGTATCATGCCTCTACAAATATCACTTAGTCCAAGAAGAATAGCACTTAATAAAGACTTGGGGTTTGTGAAACATTTCTTATCAATTTTTTGAATGATCATGATTATCATTAAAGTAAGAATGCTATAAAAGACTGAACTTCCAGCCGTCCATCTTTTTACAATGAGGAAATATATTAACAATGCTATTGGGATTATATAATGAAGTCCTGAAAAAAAAGTCGTTTTTAAATCCGGTATTTCCTTTTCGTCCATTCCCTTCAACCCTAGTTTACTAGCCTCTAGGTCTGAAATCCAAAAAAGAGACAAATAAACTATTACTGCTGGAATAAATGCATGTGTTATTACCTGGAAATATGTAATGCCCAGCATTTCTGCAATTATAAACGCGGCTGCACCCATTATAGGTGGCATAATTTGACCATTGACAGAAGCTGCAACTTCTATTGCTCCTGCCTTAACTGCTGAAAAACCAGTTTTTTTCATTATAGGAATAGTAAAAGTTCCTGTTGTAACAACATTAGCTATAGATGACCCTGAAACCATCCCAGTTAATCCTGACGCTAAAATTGATGCCTTCGCTGGACCTCCTCTAAACTTTCCCACCAAAGCTATTGCTAAATTTAAAAAATACCGCCCGCCCCCAGCGTAGTCTAACATTGAACCAAACAAAACGAACAAAAATACAAAGCTAACTGAAACAGATATTGGGATGCCAAATATTGCTTCTCCTCCAAACCAGTGGTAACCTACTAGTCTGTTTAATGATAAACCTTGATGAGAAATTATTTCAGGCATACTTTGCCCAAAATAAGAGTAGAGATAAAATATAGAAGCAACTACTACCAATGGAAGACCAATGGACCTTCTAGTTGCTTCTAAAAGCATAGTTATCCCTATTAACCCTAATATTAACTCTACTGGAATAATAATATTTCTTCCAAATATAGAGGCTTCATATTTTAATAATATTCCATTTCTATCGACTAAACCTTCGTAATCTAAAAATAAATACAGCGTGATACAAAAGGCTATCACTGACATTGACAATGAAATTAAATTAAACTTTTGATTTCTATGCCTAGATAAAAAAGGATACGAAATAAAAACTAAAAACAGAGCAAAGCCTAAATGCAATGCTCTAGCTGGCACATCAATAAAAACCCCAAACCCCAACATAAAAGGCAGAGGCGAAGCATACCATAATTGAAATAATGACCATATAAATGCAACTAAAGCTACAAATTTTAATTGCCACCCTGAAAGAAGTCTTGTTTTTCCTTCAGTTTCATTAATTTTATTTTCTAAATCTACGGAGGAATTTTTCATAAAGATTGAATAGTATCCGCCAACATTATGTTGGCGGATACTTTATACTTAAATAATTACATCCAGCCTTGTTCTTTATAATATTTTACAGCCCCTTTATGAAGTGGCGCTGAAAGTCCATTTGAAATCATTTGCTTTGGATCTAAGTTTGTAAATGCAGGGTGAAGTTTTTTAAAATCATCAAGATTTTCAAAAACTGCCCTGACTACCTCATAAACAATATCTTCACTAACTTCTGCACTTGAGACAAAAGTCGCCATAACTCCAAAAGTTACAGCATCTTTTTTCTGAGACTTATAAAATGTTCCAGCAGGTATGTTAGCAAATGCATAAAAAGGATTGTCATTAACAAGTTTCTTTTCTGCATCGGAATTCAAGTCAACAAAATGTGCACCACATCCGTCAATTGCCTGACCAATGGCACCATTTGGAACGCCAACAGTATAAGCTATAGCATCTACTTTGCCGTCACAGAGAGCCCCTACCTGCTCAGAAGAAGTAAGTTCTGTAGCCTGTTTAAAATCACCCATGCTCATTCCTTTTGCCTTCATCAAAACTTCCATGGTTCCTCTTTGTCCAGATCCAGGATTTCCAACATTGACAACCTTTCCCTTTAGATCACCCCAGGAATTTATTCCACTTGACCCACTTGCAATTAGTTGAAAAGGTTCTGGATGAACAGAAAAAACCGCCCTTAGGTTAGCAAATTTATTGCCTTCCCATTTTGATGACCCATTAACTGCGTGATATTGCCAATCTGATTGGGCAACTCCAAATTGAAGCTCACCTTCTTTTATTTGGCCAATATTATAGTTAGATCCACCTGTCGAAGGTGCTGCACATCTTAAACCATGCTTTCTTCCACTTTTCCGGCCCTCTGCAGCCTCTTTATGAACCATCCTACATACTGAATTTCCTACAACAAAGTAAACACCAGTTGGCCCACCTGTTCCAATAGAAATAAATTCAGCAGCAATTATTGATGAGCTAAATCCCATAAATGAAAAGGCAAACATCAAAAATGATGCAATTGTAATAATAATTTTTTTCATTTTTTCCTCTTTTATGTTATTTTTATTTTATAATTATTCTAAATTAGCACTCAAATATCAATTAGTATAGATTAATTTGTTAATATAAACTTTATTTTAAAACTTAAAATTAAAAACCCTTATTAAATTTTAATTAAAAAATTGTATTATATATATTATGCATATCTCATTAAATTCTATTTTTATAATTATTTTATATTTTCATTAATTTTAAATGTATTGCAAATGAACTTCCAAAAACTGTCTCATACATGGTAACTGACGGAGACTGCTGCGGCGGGGAAGAATCTGATCCTCACGCTGTTCATGGAATTCAAGCTAACGATGGAAGTTATTTTCTATCAGGGAAAAGTTTAGATAAATCAGGAAAAGAAAATGGCTTTATTATAAAAATTCCTGGCAATTTAACTAAAGAAAAAAATTTTCTTAACCCTGATGAAGAACATAATTTAGAATGGTCAT
>CAZCWO010000098.1:0-7564 GCA_964502335.1 uncultured Rhodobacterales bacterium
TGCTCCGCTGGCTGGTGAAATGAGTGGTCACATTTTTTTTAATGACAAATGGAACGGTGTGGATGATGCCCCTTATGCTGCTTTAAGAGTTTTAGAAGAAATTAAAAGACGTGAAAAAGGGCTTGTCGGTTTTTTAGATAATCTTCCAGAGTTTTATGCAAGTCCTGAAATTAGAATTGATTGTGAAGATAATATAAAATTTTCAATAATAGAAAGAATCCAAACTGAAGTTGTTAAAAATTATAAAAATTCTGATTTGCTCACAATTGATGGAATTCGAGCTTCTTCTGAAAAAGGTTGGTGGCTAATACGAGCTTCAAACACACAAGCCGCTCTAATTGCACGAGCAGAAGGAGTGAATCAAAAAAGCTTAGTTTTTCTTTTACAAGAAATTGAAAAATATTTAACTCAATCAGGTATTGAGTGGAACTTCAAGGATATTTTATGAATAATATATTGATAACTGGTGGAGCAGGTTATATAGGAAGCCATATCTGCAAAGTTTTTTATAATGCAGGTTTTACACCGATAGCTTTTGATAACCTTTCTACAGGAAATAAATGGTCAGTAAAATGGGGGGAACTAGAAGTTGGAGATTTAAACAACAAGGATCGTTTAAAAGAAGTTTTTGAGAAATATAAATTTCTTGGCGTTGTTCATTTAGCAGCTCTTTCTAATGTTGAACAATCATGTAATAACCCAATTTTATATTATAAAAATAATTTATTGGGTTCTTATAATTTATTAGAAAATATGACAAAATTTAAAGTCGATAAACTCGTTTTCTCAAGCACAGCTGCGGTTTATGGCAACCCCATATATTCACCAATTGATGAAATTCATCCAACTAATCCAATAAATCCTTATGGAGAAACTAAATTAGCAGTAGAGAAATTAATTTCACATGTTTCAAAAGCGAGTAATATAAACTTTATCTCTCTGAGATACTTTAATGTTGCAGGTTGTGACTTTTCTTATGATATTGGTGAGGTACACGACCCAGAAACTCATGTTATTCCCTTAGCTTTAAATGCAGCCTACAAAAATTCGGTGTTCAACATTTATGGCAATGACTACAATACCAATGATGGGACATGTATTAGGGATTATATACATGTAATGGATTTAAGTGAGGCACATCTTTTAGGGTTTAAAAAACTTCTTAAAGAGCATTCAAATGATCTCATAAATGTTGGTGGCTCAAAGGGTACTTCAGTTTTAGAAGTCATCGATAAGATAAAAAAAATCACTAAAATTAATTTTAAAACTCAATTAAAAAACAGGCGGGTTGGAGACCCAGATGAATTGATTGCAAAGATTGATAAATCAAAACAAATCTTAGATTGGACTCCTAAAAACTCTAATATTGAAAAAATCATAAGTGACGCGTGGGAATGGTATAAACGATATAATAAAAATTAATATAGATTATTTACTTCATCTCTGTAGGGCGCTGATAACGCCGCACCTTGTCTTCTAACTGATATCGACGCCGCTTTATTAGCAAAATCCAAAGTCTCCTCCAAAGTCATTCCTTCTGAAATACCGGTTGCAAAAGCACCATTAAAAACATCCCCTGCCCCGACTGTATCAATTACTTTTTCTTTAAGCTCTAAAGCTGGAAGATATATGCCTTCATGATCTTTTGTGCCTCGAGTGCATAGCACTCCTTTTTCGCCCAAAGTTATTACTGAAACCCCTACTCCCAACTCGCATAGCTTTTTTCCTGCTTCTCGTGCAGTATCTATATTAACGACATTTATTCCACTAATTGACGATGCTTCATGTTCATTTGGTGTTAAAAAGTCTACAAGTTTATAACTATCCTTGCACATCTTGCAATATGGGGCTGGATTTAGTATGGTTTTAAGTCCCTTAGTCCGAGCTAATTGAAGAGAGTATGTTACTACCTTCAGGGGTATTTCAAATCCAGTTAATAAGGTTGAGGATCTATTAAAAATATTAATTTTTTGGTCTATCATCTCTTTTGTAAGACCGTTTGCAGCTCCAGGGACGACAACTATTGAATTCATTCCATGCTTATCAATTGAAATTGCCGCTGAACCAGTTTTTTCACTTTCTGCAATAATCAGTCCTTCTGTGCTAACTTTTTCACTTTCATAAAGTTTAATTCCTGTTTGTCCAAATTGATCATCTCCAATTCTTGCAATTAAAGAAGGTTTTCCACCTGAACGTGATATAGCAACGGCTTGGTTAGAGCCTTTTCCTCCTGGTCCTATAATATAATTTTCTCCTATAATTGTTTCTCCAGGCAAGGGAAGTTTTTTTGAATAAACAGAAATATCTACAACAAAAATTCCTACAACTGTAATTTTTTTTTCACTCATAGCTGTTCCCAAACAATTTTATATTGAATATTATTAACAATACTAATAACATTCATCAAATAATTTTACTAATTCCAATTTAACTTGCTGGGTATGAACTTTGACAAAATATATTAATACAAATAGTCTATACATAGACGAAACTTTGTTTAAATTTATATCTAATGATGTTCTTCCAAAAGTTAATTTTAAAAAAAAAAATTTTTGGAGTGAATTTCAAAAGTTTATTGAAACTTTAGAACCGCAAAGAATTTCACTAATTAAAAAAAGGAACTTATTGCAATCAAAAATTGACTCATGGCATCAAGAAAATAAAAACAAACTTTTTGATGAAGAGAAATACAAAAAATTTCTTGAAAAAATTGGCTACTTGTTACCTGAAGGCAACGATTTCAAAATAGAAACTAAAAATATTGATCCCGAAATATCTTCAATTGCAGGACCTCAGCTTGTTGTACCTGTTATGAATGCAAGATATGCGATAAATGCAGCTAATGCTCGATGGGGAAGTCTTTATGATGCAATTTATGGTACTAACTTAATCCCAAATAAAAAACCATATGATATAAATGATAGGTATAATCCATTAAGAGGGGCTATTGTTGTTAAAAAATCTTATGAAATTCTTGATAAATTTTCACCTCTAATTAACGAATCTTTCTCAAATATAAAAAACATAAAGATTAATAACAGCAAACTTGTTTTTGAATCTTTTAACCAAAATATAACCACTCTTTTAATTTCTAAACAGTTTGTTGGTTATTTAGGAAAAAAAAATAATCCCAAAGAAATTTTATTAAAAAAAAATGGTCTTCACATTCGCATATTAATTGATAAAAAAAATACCTCAAATGATTTAGATCGTTCTATTATAAAAGATGTTATGATAGAATCTGCTATTTCTGTTATTATGGACTTAGAGGATTCTGTTGCTGCTGT
Source organism: uncultured Rhodobacterales bacterium (assembly GCA_964502335.1). Classification (GTDB taxonomy): domain Bacteria; phylum Pseudomonadota; class Alphaproteobacteria; order Puniceispirillales. The sequence goes on from CAZCWO010000098.1 coordinate 3,288, forward strand.
TGATGGAGAAGACAAAAAAATAGCATATAGTAATTGGTTTGGTTTAATTAACGGGTCTCTTAAAGAAAAAATAATTAAAGATCATAAAACTTTTACAAGAAGGTTGAGTAAAAATTTTAATTATTTTAATCCCAAAGGCAAAGAAGAAACTCTAAAAAGCAAAGCTCTTATGTTGGTAAGAAATGTTGGACATCTTATGACTAATCCAGCAGTTTTAGATAAAGAAAAAAAAGAAGTTGGAGAAGGGCTTTTAGATGCAATGTTTACTACTTTATGTTCCATAAATGATCTTAAAGAAAAAAATAATTCTAGATATGGATCGATTTATATAATCAAACCAAAAATGCATGGCCCCGAAGAAGTAAAATTTGCTGTTTCAACATTTGAGTTAGTAGAAAAAATTTTAAAATTACCAAAAAACACTATTAAAATTGGGATAATGGACGAGGAAAGAAGAACTTCTTTAAATCTAAAAGAATGTATTAGAGCTGCAAAAACAAGAACTTTTTTCATTAATACTGGTTTCTTAGATAGAACTGGAGATGAAATCCATACATCAATGCATGCGGGACCAATGGTTAAGAAAACTGAAATGAAAAAAAAGAATTGGATTGCTGCTTATGAAAATTGGAACGTAGATGTTGGCTTGAAATGTGGTTTTTCAAGAAAGGCACAAATTGGAAAAGGCATGTGGGCAATGCCTGACCTAATGGCTGAGATGCACAAAGAAAAAATTCAACACTGTCTTTCTGGAGCAAGTACAGCATGGGTTCCATCACCGACAGCTGCCACAGTTCATGCTCTACATTATCATGAAGTAAATGTTTTTGATCGCCAAAAAACTCTTTCATCAAAACCTAAATCTTCTATAAATGATTTATTAGATATTCCAGTAGTTAAAAAACCAAACTGGACACTCAATGAAATACAAAAAGAAATAGATAATAACACACAGAGTATTTTAGGTTATGTAGTAAGGTGGGTTGAGCATGGAATTGGCTGTTCAAAAGTTCCTGATATTAATAATATTGGTTTAATGGAAGACAGAGCAACACTAAGAATTTCTTCACAACATATATCTAATTGGTTACATCATAGAATTTGTTCAAAAAGGCAAGTTTTAAATTCCATGAAGAAAATGGCAAAAATTGTTGACAAACAAAACTCTAGAGACAGGTCCTACATTCCCATGTCTGCTGATTTTGATAAATCTTTTGCATTTAATGCTGCATGTTCTTTAGTGTTCAATGGAGAAAATCAACCTTCAGGGTATACAGAACCTATTCTTCATAAAATCCGTTTAGCTTTTAAAGCTCAAAAGGCAAAAATCTTATGAACACCTCTAAATACAATTGGCGTTCTACAATTTCATATTCGTTCTTTGATGTAGGAAACTCTGCTGTAGGGGCAATACATTCAACTTTTATTTTTGCAGTTTATTTTGCAACTACAGTTTATCCCGAAAATGGTACTGCTTTATGGGGATACATGACTGCCGCTGCTGCTGTTTTTGTTGCTATTGTAAGCCCGATTCTTGGTGGGCTGGCCGATGCAAAAGCAATGAGAAAGTTATTTTTATTAGTTGTAACGTTTGTAGGAATTATATCAACGATTCTATTATGGAAAATAGAACCTAATAATAGTTTTATAACCTTAGCCTTAATTTTATCCTTTTTTTCAATTGCTGCAAATGAGCTTATGTTTGTTTTTTATAATTCTCTATTACCTTCCGTCGCACCTAAGGCAATGATTGGGAGAGTTTCTGGTTGGTCATGGGGTGTTGGTTATTGGGGGGCAATTATAGCTTTATCAATAGCTTTGTTTTTATTTATTCAACCTGAAAATGCACCCTTTAATCTAAATAAATCTAATGCTGAGCATGTAAGAGCAACTATGATCCTTGCAGGTGTTTGGATGTTAATCTTTAGTGTTCCTTTATTTATTTTTGTAAGAGAAGGTGCACCCGCTTCCAACTTAAAAAGTCCTTCAAAAATATTAGTGACTGGCTGGAAAGAAATAAGAAAAATTCCTGGTTTAACAAAATTTTTGATCGCTAGATTGTTTTACACAGATGGTTTAACAATTGTCTTTGCTTTTTCTGGCATTTATGCAGCTAAAGTTTTTAGTTTTTCAACTGAAACTGTACTGATGTTTGCTATCGCAGTTAACTTTACATGTGGAATAGGAGCCTTTATAGGTGGATGGGTCGATGATAAACTAGGTTCATTCTTAACGATTCGATTATCTTTATTTTTTCTAACCTTGTTTGGGTTAGGGGTAATTTTAGCTCCTAATGGTTTGTGGTTTTGGATTTTAGGTTTGATAGTAGGTTTGTTTATAGGCCCTATTCAGTCTGCATCAAGATCACTGATTTCCCACCAGGTACCTGCTGCACATAGAGCCCAAATCTATGGTTTTTATATGCTTTCCGGAAAAATTACTTCTTTTCTAGGTCCTACACTTTATGCCTCCATAGTATTATGGACTAGCAATGAAAGAGCCGGAATGTTTGTTGCTGTAGTTTTTTTTATAATTGGCTTGCTAGTTTTGGGAAGAAAAGAACCCGGAAATGTTTCCATTAATAAATTTTAAAATATATAATGCTAATCTAGGAGAGAAAAATTTCAACACTTCCAGTATCATGTTTTATCATAACAAAAAATGAATCAAGAAAATTGAAGAGGTTATTAAATCTGTTATAGATTGGGTTGATGAAGTAATAGTGGTTGACTCAGGTTCCGTTGATGGAACTGTTGAAATGTCAAAAAAACTGGGAGCAAATGTAATTTTCAATAAATGGAACGGATATGGAAAACAAAAAAGGTTTGGAGAGAAAAATTGTAAAAATGACCGGGTTTTAAATATTGATGGAGATGAAATAATTAGTTCTGAATTAAAACGTGAAATAAGAAGTTTATTTGACAATAATATAACTGATCATTTCAATTTGTTCTCTTTAAAAAGACAGAACGTTTTTCCTTTTGGAAGAAACCCCTATTCATGGTCAGGTGATAGAGTGATAAGACTGTATAAACAAAGTGTTGTTAGATATCCCGATCACCCTACCTGGGACAAAATTAAAAAACCAAAAAATAAAAAAGTAAAAAATTTAAATGGGTTAATTTATCATTTCTGGATGAAAGATTTTGAACACCAAATTAACAAAATGAACCAATACACATCATCTATAGCAAATAATTCGCCCAAAAAGTCTATGCCATCTTTACTATTTAGAATGTTATTTGGTTTTCAATTTGATTTTTTTAAAGCATGTTTTTTAAGACATCACTGGTTACAAGGAAGATATGGTTTTGCAGTTGTTATGTTATACGCTTTTACACGATTTATAAGAGCGATCAAAATGATGGAAAAACAGCTTAGAAATAACAATTAAGGTTATTAAAATATGAACATTCATATTATAACTCAAACTTTTCCTCCCAAAATTGGTGGGATGCAAAGTTTAATGTATTCTATTTCAAAAGGTTTAATATCAAAGACTGAAGAGGTGTTTGTATATCCCGATCATTACTATAAATCAAAAGAATCTTTTAAAATATATTATTTTCCTGCTATTAAATTTTTTCGTCCATTTGTAAAAAGGTTTTTAGTTAAAAATAATTATAAAAAAAATGATGTGGTCATATGTGATACATGGAAATCAGTATTTGCTGTACCCAAAAATGTTAAATATATTATCTGCTTTGCGATTGGACAGGAGTTTTTAGTTAAAAACAAAAATAAAAAAATAAAACTCATTCAAAAGGCATTTGATAGATGTAAGTACATTGTATCAATAACAAAATTTACTGAAAATTTATTGTTATCAATCTGTAAAGTTAAAAGAGAAAAATTACACGTGATTTTTCCTACGTTTTCAGTAAAAGCACAAAACAAAAAAAGAATAAAAAATAATAATTCACCTTTAAAGTTTTTATCAATATGCAGAATTGAAGATAGAAAAGGGCTTTTAGAAACAGCAAATTCGTTAATAAGCCTATATAACCAATTACCAGATTTTACTTGGAGCATCGTAGGTGGAGGTCCGTCCAAAAAAACACTTGAAGAAACTTCAGAATGGCCTTCAGATTATATTTTTAAATTTATAATCCCTTCAAATCAAGAGGCTATAGAAAAACTGAAACACATTTTTGACGACGAAAATGCCCAAATAAATACAAGATCTTCGTCCAAAGGAAAATTTACGAGTGTATCTATACGTTTAGTAGTGGAGAACCCTGATCTCATTGTAGAAAAGTACAAGCAAGTAGGGCATC
>CAZCWO010000099.1:0-7429 GCA_964502335.1 uncultured Rhodobacterales bacterium
CCTGATTGTCTTTTTTTCATTTGAGGGACAAATTCCTTAGACATTAAGAATACTGATTTTACGTTGACATTTAACACCCTTTCAAACTCTTCATTTGAAATATTTTCAATGAAATCAGGATTATGGGTCACTCCAGCATTATTAATAATTATGTCTGGTTCACCAAAAATTTTCTCTGATTCAATTTTCAAGTTTTTAACACTATTTTCATTCGAAACATCTGTGCTTATTGAGTGAGCATTTTTTCCAAGCTCATTCGCCTTATCACTCGCTAAATTTTTATTGATATCAGCAATAATAATGGTTGCGCCATTTTCTATGCATTTCTCTGATATTCCCGATCCAAAGCCAGATGCGCCTCCCGTAATTATAACTTTCTTTCCCTGTAATTCCATATTACTACCCATGATTCACTGCTACTGTTTTAAGTATAGAAAAACTATTTAAAGCTTCAATTCCTTTTTCTCTTCCAAACCCAGAATGCCCAACACCTCCAAATGGGAGTTCAACTCCTCCTCCAGCGCCATAGTTATTAATAAATATTTGACCTGCTTTTAAACTTTTTGCCATTCTCATTTGCCGTGAACCATCTCTGGTCCATAAACCAGCCACTAAGCCATATTTTGTTCCATTTGCAATTTTAACTGCTTCTTCCTCATCACTAAATGGAATTAAAACTTGAATTGGGCCAAAAATTTCTTCTTGGGCGAGTATATGCTGTGGATCCACATCCCCAAATAATGTTGGAGCAACAAATGATCCCCTTGAACAACTATGAGGATCAATTTTAACTTCTGCTAATTTATTTAAATCTGAGCCAAATTTTAAATACCTCTCAACTATTTTTACTTGCTTATTAGATATTAGAGGCCCAACATCAAAATCATCAATTGCTGGACCGACACTCAATTTTTTATAGGCTTCAATTAGTGCCTGCTCTACTTTTGAGTAAATGCTGTTCTGAATAAGTACTCTTGATGATGCAGAACATGTTTGACCAGCATTTTGAAGACCCGCCTTTAAAAGAACAGGAACCGCTTCATCTATATTTGCATCTGAAAAAACTATTTGGGGTGATTTACCGCCTAACTCTAGAGTAACTGGCACAATATTTTTAGCAGCGCTTTTTTGTATTTGAGTTCCCACTGAAACAGAGCCTGTAAAGGAAATGTGGTTTACATCGGGATGTTCACTTAACATTTGGCCAGCCTCATTGCCCAGACCTGATAAAACATTCAAAGCTCCTTTTGGCAAACCTGCTTCGCGGCAGATGTCTGCAAAGGCCAAAGCCGTTAAACAAGCATCCTCTGACGGTTTCAAAACAACTGCATTACCCATGGTTAAGGCGGCTACGACTGAACGTCCAATAATTTGCATTGGATAATTCCAAGGAATGATATGCGCCGTAACACCGTGAGGTTCTCTAAGAGAATAAACTGTGTAACCACTTTGATAAGGAATTGTATCTCCATGTATTTTGTCAGCAGCACCGGAATAAAATTCTAAATATCTTTCTAATGCATTAGCATCTGCCTTTGATTGTGCAAGAGGTTTACCTACATCAAAAGATTCTAACTTAGCTAATACATCAATTTTTTCTTTGACTATGTTTCTTATTTTTTGAAGCATTCGACTTCTATCCAAAGCAGTATAATTGCCCCATTCACCGCTCAATGCTTTTTTGGCGCTTGCTACTGACAAGTCCACATCATCTTTCATTGACCTAGCTATTTTACATATTTCTTGACCATCAGATGGATCAATCAACGACAGATAATTATCAGATTTAGGTTTTTGCCAACTACCGTCAAAAAAGCAGCTTTGAGTGTCGAACCAAATTAAATCATCTACGTTAATTTTCATTTTTTTTTATTCTTATTCAAAGTTTTTTTAAGGCCTTTTGTAAATTGGGTGATGAATCTAAAAGGGTTTTAGTATATTCATGCTTGGGAAATTTAAAAACGTCTTCTGTTTCCCCAGCTTCTATAATTTCGCCTGATTTCATCACCAAAACTTTAGTTGTAATCGATTGCACTAATGAAAGATCATGACTTATAAATAAATAAGATAATCCAAAGTTTTCAGACAATTCAACTAATAAATCTAAAATTTGAGCTCTGATTGAAACATCTAAAGCTGAAACAGCTTCATCTAAAATGATTAATTTTGGCTTGACTATTAAAGATCTGGCTATTGCAATCCTTTGACGTTGGCCACCTGAAAACTCATGAATATATTTTTTACTGTCACTAGCTTTTAGTCCAACACGCAAAAGTAAATCTTCCACCAACTCATATTTTTCTTTTTCTTTAACCTTTTCTTTTTGAAGAAACAATGGTTCAGAAACTAATTTAAAAACATTATGTCTCGGATTAAAAGATCCAAAAGGATCCTGAAACACTACTTGGATTTTTTTTCTAATTTCATTATCAACGTTTTCCGCTTTTATCTCATCTGTCTCTAAAGTTATCTTTCCCTGAGATATTGGATCCAACCCTAAAATTGCTCTAGTGATTGTAGATTTTCCACACCCACTCTCTCCAACCAAACCAACATTTTCATTATAGTTGATACTAAAAGAAACGTTATTAACTGCTTTAAATATTTTCTTTGATTTAAGAAAACTAATTGAATTATCAGAATAATCCCTACTCACATTTTTTACTTCGAGTAAAGTTTTTTCAGAAGATATTTTGTTTATTTTTTTTGATTTATAATCACTAGCTGCAAATAAAGTTTTACTATAAACACATTTAAGACCTTTATTTAAAATGTTGATACTGCCACTTTCAATGATCTCACCCTCTTTCATAATAATAATTTTGTCAGCCATTTCTGCTATTACTGCTAAATCATGGGTTATCATGATCAAGCATAAATCATCTTCAGAAACTAGTTTTTTCAATAGTTGAATAAGTTTTGCCTGCGTGGTTACATCTAGTGCGGTGGAAGGTTCATCCGCGATTAAAAGCTTTGGTTTTATAGCAATTGCCATTGCTATAACCACTCTTTGGCGTTGTCCACCTGACAGTTCAAATGGATACCTTGTCAGTGGAAATTTCTCTTGAGGTAGACCAACTCTTTGCAAAACCTTTGCTGCCATTTTAATTGAATCTTTTAAAGTGATATTCAAATGTAATTTAATAACCTCAGAAACCTGATCACCTATATTTTTCAAAGGATTAAGAGCAGTCATCGGCTCCTGAAAAATAAACCCAATGTCTTTTCCTCGGATATTACACATTTTTTCTTCAGATATATTCAAAAGGTTTTTATTATCAAAAATAATTTCTCCCCTCAAAGATGCCCCATGAGGTAATAATTGAATAATTGAGTTTGCAGTCATAGACTTACCAGAACCGCTCTCACCTATTATGCCTAATATTTCACCCGTGTTTGCTTCAAAATTTAAATTATTTAGAATTTTTTGATTATGAATACTTAAATTTAAATCTTTTGCTTGAATTAAACTCATCTAATTCGACCCTCTTAATTTAGGATCAAAATAATCCCTCAACCCATCCCCAATTAAATTTAAACCAAGAACTGTGATTACGATTACCATACCTGGAAAAATTGCCATATGTGGAGCAATTGATATCATGGTTTGGCTGTCAGCTAACATTCTTCCCAAACTCGGTATAGGGGGTTGAGCCCCTAAACCAACATATGACAAACCAGCCTCAGCCAATATTCCCAAAGAGAATTGTATGGTTGCTTGTACAATTAAAAGATTCAAAATATTTGGAATTATATGCTCAATAGATATCAAAAAAGTTCCTTTTCCAGATACTTTAGCTGCAAGAATGTATTCTTTAGACCACTGTGTCAGTGCAGCACCCCTCGCAACCCTTGCAAATACTGGAATATTAAATATTCCAATAGCAATAATAGCGTTAAAAGCGCCAGGTCCTAAAATTGCGGTAATTAAAATAGCTATTATTAACGCAGGAAAAGCAAAGATTAAGTCATTAAATCTCATAACTAAATCATCAAAAAAAGTACCCCTTTTTGCAGCGGCTATCATGCCCAAAGGCAATCCAAAGAATATACCTATTCCTACTGCAACCAACGCAACAGCGATTGAGGTTTGCGCGCCCACCATGATCATTGAGAGTATATCTCTTCCAAAGTGATCCGTTCCTAAGACATGGCTGAATGATGGCCCTTTAAACCTTTCGCTAATTACCAATGAAGTCACATCATACGGTGTCCATATAAATGAAATTAGCGCTAAAAGAAAAACAATAAAAACAAAAACCAACCCCACCCAAAAACTTAAACTGAGGTTATTTATATTTTTATTTTTGGATTTAAAACTAAACATTACAAAATTGATGACCTCAATCTAGGGTCAACAATTACGTACGCAACATCAACTAAAAAAGTTACTATAACCACTGAAAATACGAGCAACATAATCACTGACTCAACGACTATTATATCCCTTTGCGCAATACTTTGAAAAATCAACCTACCTAAACCTGGCAAGAAAAATACATTTTCAATAATTATTGCTCCAGCCATAAGAAAAGAAAACTGTAAACCAATTATTGTTAAGACCGGTATCAATGCATTTCTAATTCCGTGTTTAATTAAAGCCTGGTTTTGTGTTAGTCCTTTAGCTCTTGCTGTTTTAATAAAATCCTCATTGAGAGTATCAATTAATGACGACCTCATTACTCTTGCTAAAATAGATGCTTGAGGCAATGCCAATGAAATGGCAGGCAGGGTTAATGACTTTAAACCCAAAAAAAACCCAACCTCCCAACCAGAAAAACCACCAGCTGAAAACCAACGCAGAATGATTGCAAACAAGTAAACTAATAGCATCGCAAACCAAAAATTTGGAACAGCTATACCTACCTGTGTAACGCCCATTACAGATAGATCAGAAAATTTTCCCCTATTAGCAGCGGCGTATATTCCAACAGGCAAAGATATAAAAGTAGAAAGTACCAGGGCATAAACAGCTAAAGGCAAAGAAACCCACAATCGATCAGAAACCATTTCAATTACTGGAGCTCTATATGTATAAGACACGCCAAAATCACCAATTAGCATACCCTTAACCCACACCAAATATCTTTCTAATTTTGGTTTATCTAAACCAAGTTCTTGTCTCAGCGCTTGCAGTGTATCTTCCTGGGCGTTAATGCCGAGCATATAAGAAGCTGGGTCACCAGGAATGATTTCAAGAGAAACAAAAATTACTAATGAAGCAATTACTAATGTGAAGAATAAAGTTACAATCCGTCTAACAAAATATTGCAGCATTTTATAAAATTATTCAAAATCGGAATGCTATTTTAGCATTCCGATTTTATTTTTTAATTTTGCCAATAAACTGAAGTTAGGTCAGTCGCTTGAGTTGGAGAGTTTTCCCATATACCATTAACTTTAGCATTAATGACACTTAATTGTGCTCTTTGAAAGAGATATCCATTTACATAGTCATCAGCAATCATTCTTTGAGCTTTTTTCATTAAGCTTGTTCTTTGAACTGGGTTTGTCTCTGCAGTAAGATCTTCAATTACTTTTTGAAACTCTTTACTATCATATTGAAAATAATACTCTGGTCTCGCATATATGCCAATATCAAAAGGCTCTGTATGTGATACAATAGTTAAGCCGTAGTCTTTTCCTCTGAAAACTTCCTCAAGCCATTGGGCCCACTCAAGATTTGAAATTTCAACATTAATTCCTACTTCTCTAAGTTGAGAGGCAATAATTTCTCCCCCCTTTCTTGCATAAGCAGGAGGAGGCAATTTAAGAGTTGTGGTAAAACCGTCAGGAAAACCTGCCTCAGCAAGCAGCTTTTTAGAAAGATCTGGATCATATTGAGATTGCCCAGTCAAATCAATGTATGCAGGATGGTGAGGGGCAAAATGAGTGCCGATAGGAGTGCCATAACCAAACATAGCACCATCAATTATCGCTTGCCTATTTATTGCATGAGCTAACGCTTTCCTTACTTTTAAATTGTTAAATGGCTCCATTTTGTTATTTGTTGAAAGTATCGTTTCACCCTCATTGGAACCAATTAAAACTTTAAATCTTGGATCAGACTCAAATTGAACTAATTGTTCAGGAGCAGGAAAACTTTTAAAAACGTCAACATCTTCTGCCATCATAGCAGCAAAAGCTGCAGACGCGTCGGATATAAACTTAAAAGTTGCACCGTCAAGTTTTGCAGGCGTTCCCCAGTAAGCGTCGTTCTTTTTTAGTTCAATTCTATCACCTTGAACCCATTTATCAAAAACAAAAGGACCCGTTCCAATTGGGTTTTGTTTGATATTTTCAATGCTTTCCTCAGCAACAATTACCGCGTCTCCCCAGGCTAGATTAAATAAAAAATTACCATTTGGCTTATCAAGGGTTACTTTAACTTTATGATGGCCCAAAACCTCTACATTTGTTATTCCGGCAAACAAAGCTTTCTGAGCATTAGTTGTATCTTCTGCTCTGGCTCTGTCTAATGAAAATTTTACATCATTCGCATCCAAATCACTACCATCATGATATTTGACCCCTTGGTTCAAATGAAAGGTGTAGACTGTACCATCAGACGAAACATCCCATGACTTTGCTAATCCAGGGATAATGGACCCGTCAGAGGCAAATCTGGTTAACCCTTCAAAAACATTTGAATATAAGACCTGGTCTATAGCACCCGCAGCAGCTCCGGTAGGATCCAGGTGAGGCGGCTCCAATTGAAGACCAACAGTTAAATCAGTTTTTGCTGCAAATGCATTAACTGAAAAAACTAAAGGAATTATAACTAGAAATAATTTTCTAATAAATTTCATTTTTTATCTCCCATTTTTTTAATTTTTATTAATCATGAACGTAATATTGAAAAAAATTCAAGTTATTTAAGCAGTTCACTCAAAGATACAGCCATAACTTTAGCACTATCAAGCATATCATCAACCCCAATGTATTCGTCAGGCTGATGAGCAAGGTCAAGTATCCCTGGACCATAAGCAACGCAGTTTTTTAATTTTCCGATTCTCTCTATATGTTTTTGATCATAGGTTCCTGGAGAAATGACGTAATCAGGGTCAACCCCAATTATTTTCCTTATTGAATTAGTCAACTGGTTAACTAAATTCGAGTTTTTATCAGTCATGGTCGGTATTACCTCATGTAAATCTCTTATAGAGTATGAAAAGTTTTTTCTTTTCTCCTTGATTGAATCAAGTAAATCATAAATATCTTCTTTAACGTTTTGCAAATTTTCTTCAATTAAAAACCTCCTGTCTATAATTATTCGACAACTATCTGCAACTATAGCCGCTGGGTAGCCATTAAAATCATCCGGGTGATCAACTTCACCGCCATGGATTGAATTTATATTGAGAGTTGAAGTTTTAGCTCCATCGGGAACAACTGGCATTTTAGTTTTAATCTTTTCAAGTTTTGGATA
>CAZCWO010000100.1:0-7343 GCA_964502335.1 uncultured Rhodobacterales bacterium
GCATCCATTACGGCTTAATTGCAACAGGTTTATTCCTTCTTAGAAAGTTATAACTATGGAACACCAGAAAATAAGAATAAAGCTAAGAGCATATGACTTTCGTGTATTGGATCTGTCAACAGGTGAGATCGTTAATACAGCAAAAAGAACTGGAGCCACTGTGAGTGGTCCAATTCCTTTGCCAACCTCAATAAAGAAATTTACTGTACTTAGATCACCTCATGTTAACAAGAAAAGTAGAGAACAATTTGAAATGAGGACGCATAAAAGAGTTTTAGATATTGTTGACCCTACCCCTCAAACAGTTGATGCATTAATGAAGTTAGATTTAGCTGCTGGCGTTGATGTGGAAATAAAGTTGTAGGATATTATTTATGAGATGTGGATTAATTGCTAAAAAAATAGGTATGACCAGAATATTCAGTGGTGATGGGCAATCTATACCTGTTTCTGTTTTAAAAATGGATAACTGCCAAGTTATTGCAAAAAAAACTTTCAAATTAAATGGATATAACGCATTGCAAATAGGATTTGGTGAGAAAAAAGCAAAAAACTTAAGTAAATCTGAAAGAGGCCACTTTTCAAAATCTAAAATTGAGCCAAAAGAGAAAATAGCAGAATTTAGGGTAACAGAAGATGCTTTTATAGATGTGGGACAAAAAATTGGTGTTAATCATTTTATATCTGGTCAAAAGGTTGATATTGTTGGCACTTCTAAAGGAAAAGGTTTTTCTGGAGCCATGAAACGACATAATTTCGCCGGTTTAAGAGCTTCACATGGTGTTTCAATTTCTCATAGATCTCTTGGTTCAACAGGGCAATGTCAAGACCCTGGAAAAGTGTTTAAGGGAAAAAAAATGGCTGGCCAACTAGGGAATAAAAGGGTTACCACGCAAAATCTATCAATTGCTTCAATAGATTCAGAAGAAGGGCTAATCTTTATAAAGGGCTCTATTCCAGGATCAAAGGGAGGTTTTGTATTTATAAGGGATTCTATAAAACACAAAGCCAGAGAAGGTGTGCCTTTCCCAGCGGGTATTTTAAATGATCATAACCAAGATATTAAATTAAAAGAGGATACCAGTAAAAATGTCCCAGAAACTGGAGATGAAGAAAAAAATAAATTGTCAGATGATAGCCAAACTATTGATAATGCAAACAATGCATTAGAAGCTAGTAAAAAAGATGATATTTCTGAGAGAGATCAAAAAGAAATTAAAGATGAAGAAACAGAAAAAAATGAAAATTAATGTAGTAAAAATTAATGGTAAAAAAGCAGGTGATATTGAACTGAATGATTCAGTTTTTAGTATTGAGCCTAGGGTTGATTTAATGTCAAGGGTGGTAAATTGGCAACTATCCAAAAGAAGAATGGGATCGCATGATGTACTTTCCCGTTCAGAAATAAATTTAACAAAATCAAAAGCTATTAAGCAAAAGGGAACTGGAAGGGCGAGAAGGGGAGCTAACAGTGTTGTCCAGTTTCGTGGTGGCGGAGTTGTTCATGGACCATTGAATAGGTCACATAGCTATAAACTAAATAAAAAGATTCGTAAAATGGGATTAAAGTCAGCTTTATCTTCAAAATTATTAGATCAAAACTTAATTATTATAGATAAACTTGAAAGTGATGGAAAGACTTCTTCATTAAGAAAAGATTTTGAAAAACTTGGGGTTATGTCTGGATGTATTATTCAAAGTGGTGATGCTACTAATAAATTCTTAAGAGCGATTAGCAATATTCCAAATATTAAAGTCATACCTGAAATAGGTGCAAATGTTTATGATATTTTAAAGCATACAAAACTTATAATTGCAAAAAATGCTATAGAAAAACTTGAGGAAAGATTAGCATGAAATCAAGTACTTTGATGGCTATAAAGAAAATTAATATAAGCAAAGAAAAAGCTTATAATACAATCATAAAACCACTTGTAACAGAAAAATCAACGCTGCTTTCAGAAAACAACCAAATTGTATTTTTGGTTAATATAAATTCAAATAAAATTGAAATAAAAAAATCAATTGAATTGATTTTTGGGGTTAAAGTTAAAGCTGTAAACGTAATTAGAGTTAAGGGAAAAGTTAAGGTTTTTAAAGGCAAATCAGGCAAAAGGCCTGACTATAAAAAAGCTATAATTAGTTTACCTGAAGGTCAGTCAATAGACCTAAGTATGGGAGTTTAATCTAGTGCCTCTTAAGAGTTATAAACCCACATCACCCGGTCAAAGACAATTAGTAACAGTTTCAAGAAGAGAGCTTTATACTGGAAAACCAGAAAAAACGTTGACAAAAGGCATAAGTAAAACAGGAGGTAGAAACAATACAGGAAGAATAACTTCGTGGCATAGAGGTGGTGGGCATAAAAGAAAATATAGAGTTATAGACTTTAAAAGAATAAAGCATGGTATAGAGGCAAATGTTGAGAGAATAGAGTATGATCCAAACAGATCATCTTTTATAGCTTTGATAAAATATAAAGATGGAGAAAAATCTTATATACTAGCACCTCAAAAATTGAAAGTTGACGATAAAGTAATTTCTGGAAATAAGGTTGATATTAAACCAGGCAACGCAATGCCCATTTCCTCCATTCCTTTAGGGACACTTTTACATAATATAGAACTTAAACCTGGCAAGGGTGGTCAAATTGCAAGGGCCGCAGGAACTTATGTTCAGCTCGTAGGAAGGGATCAAGCGCATTCAATTATAAGGATGACGTCTGGGGAGGTTAGATTTGTACTTTCTTCATGTATGGCATCAATTGGATCTGTTTCTAACTCTGATAATAAAAATATCAACGATGGTAAGGCTGGGAGGTCAAGATGGTTAGGTAAGAGACCCCATGTAAGAGGGGTGGCAATGAATCCTATAGACCACCCACATGGTGGAGGTGAAGGTAGAACATCTGGCGGAAGGCATCCAGTAACACCTTGGGGAAAGCCTACTAAAGGGAAAAGAACAAGATCAAATAAAAAGACAGATAGAATGATAATTCGTCGACGAAAATCGTAAAGGAGTTTTAACTTTGTCAAGATAAATATGGAAAGGACCTTTTGTTGATGGCTATTTGCTTAAAAAAGCAGAAAAGTCAAGAGAATCAGGAAGAAAAGATGTGATAAAAACTTGGTCAAGAAGATCTACTATAATTCCACAATTTGTAGGGCTAACTTTTGGCGTCCATAATGGTAAAAAATTTGTACCAGTAATGATTTCTGAAAACATGGTTGGTTTGAAGTTAGGTGAATTTTCTCCAACAAGAACTTATTATGGCCACGCAGCTGATAAGAAATCCAAAAAGTAGGAAAGTTAATGAGTCAGAAAAAAAACCCAAAACGAATATTAGATAATGAAGCAATTTCTAAGGGTAGGAATATAAGAACAAGCCCTCAAAAATTAAATTTAGTTGCTCAATCAATTAGAGGGCTAGAAGCTTCTAAAGCGATAGCTTCCTTGTCATTTTCAAGAAAAAGAATATCAGTTGATGTTAAAAAAGTATTGCAATCAGCAATAGCCAACGCTGAAAACAATCACAGTTTAGATGTTGATAAACTATATATTAAAGAGGCTTATGTTGGTAAGGCTATAGTTATGAAAAGGTTAAGAGCTAGAGCAAGAGGGAGAGCAGCTAGGGTTTTAAAGCCTTTTTCTCATTTAACCATTATTGTTCACGAAAAAGAGGATGAAGTTGATGGGTCAGAAAGTTAAACCAATTGGGCTAAGGTTAGGCATTAATAGAACTTGGGATAGCAGATGGTTTGCTGAAAAAAACTATTCAGAATTACTTCA
Organism: uncultured Rhodobacterales bacterium; assembly: GCA_964502335.1. Taxonomy (GTDB): domain Bacteria; phylum Pseudomonadota; class Alphaproteobacteria; order Puniceispirillales. The sequence goes on from CAZCWO010000100.1 coordinate 3,790, forward strand.
TAAGGATCTTAATGTTCGTAAATATTTAATAGAAAAATTAAAAACTGCTGCTGTAAGTAAAATTGTTATAGAAAGGCCTGCAGGAAGAGCAAGAGTTACGATATATTCCGGGAGACCAGGACTTATTATAGGGAAGAAAGGCCAAGATATTGAAAAGTTAAGAAACGAATTAAGTAAAAAATTAGATATGGAAGTTAGTTTAAATATATTAGAAATTCGAAAACCTGAAGTGGATGCAAGATTAGTTGCTGAAAACATTGCTCAACAGTTAGAGAGAAGAGTGGCCTTCAGAAGAGCGATGAAAAGATCAGTGCAGTCAGCAATGAGATTAGGAGCTGCAGGAGTTAGAATTAATTGTGCTGGAAGGTTAGGGGGAGCAGAAATAGCAAGAACTGAATGGTATCGTGAAGGAAGGGTTCCGCTTCATACATTAAGGGCGGATGTTGATTACGGTGAAGCTGAAGCAAATACTACTTATGGGATATGTGGTATAAAAGTTTGGATCTTTAAAGGTGAAATAATGGAGCATGATCCTATGGCTCAAGAGAAAAGGTTAAATGAGATGCCTGGGCAACCAAGAAGCTAAGGGAATTATTTTATGTTATCTCCAAAAAGAACAAAATATAGAAAAGCACATAAAGGTAGGATACATGGTCTTGCAAAAGGAGGCGCACAATTAAATTTTGGTGCATTCGGCCTTAAAGCAATCAAACCAGCAAGGATTACTGCCAGACAAATCGAAGCGGCAAGGAGGGCAATTACAAGGCATCTCAGAAGGGCTGGTCGAGTTTGGATTAGAATTTTTCCTGATACACCTGTTTCATCAAAGCCAGCTGAAGTAAGGATGGGTAAGGGAAAAGGCACCCCTGAGTTTTGGGTGGCTAAGGTTAAGCCTGGAAGGATAATGTTTGAAATTGACGGTGTGACAAAAAATTCCGCTGAAGAAGCTCTTAATTTGGCTTCAGCAAAACTGCCAATGGAAACTAAAGTAGTTGGAAGGTTAGGGGAGTCTTAAAAAATGCCAAGCATCAAAACTAGTGAATTGAGATCAAAAAATGAAGACCAACTAAAAAAGCAGTTAGAGGATTTGAGCAAAGAAAGTTTTAACCTTAGGTTTCAATCATCTAATGGGCAGCTCAGTAATACAGGCAGAGTCAAAGAAGTAAGAAAAGGTATTGCAAAAGTAAAAACAATTTTGAATGAAATAACATTAAATAAGGAATAATTTATGCCTAGAAGAATACTTCAAGGAGAAGTGGTTAGTAATAAAACAGATAAGACTATAGTTGTAAAAGTAGAGAGAACTTTTAAACACCCTCTTTATAAGAAATTTATTAAAAAAGATAAAAGATATTCTGCTCATGATGAGAGTAATAAATTTAAAATTGGTGACTATGTAAGGATACGGGAATGTGCACCTAAATCTAAAACAAAGAATTTTGAAGTTATTTACAATGATTAGATTTTTTTTTGGAGACTGTTAAATGATACAAATGCAATCAAATCTTGGAGTAGCAGACAATTCAGGAGCAAGAAGGGTGCAATGTATTAAAGTTCTTGGTGGAACAGGAAGAAAAATAGCAAGCATTGGAGATGTGATAGTTGTTTCTGTTAAAGAGGCTATTCCAAGAGGTAGAGTTAAAAAGGGGGATATTCATAGGGCAGTTATAGTAAGAACAGCTAAAGAAATACATAGAAATGATGGATCCTCAATTAAGTTTGATTCTAATGCGGCTGTTCTTATAACAAATCAAAATGAACCGATTGGCACAAGAATATTTGGTCCTGTAACTAGAGAGTTAAGGTCAAAAAAGTTTATGAAAATAATTTCTTTGGCCCCGGAGGTAATTTAATGAGTAAAAAAATTAAAAAAGGTGACAACGTTATTGTCATTTGTGGAAAAGACAAAGGAAAGTCTGGTGAAGTTTATGTAATTGATAGGCAAATAAATAAACTTAAAGTCAGAGGTATTAACATTATAAAAAAACATAGAAAACCAACACAAGATCAACCTGGTGGAATAGAACAAATTGAGGCATTCATAAATATGTCAAATGTTTCAAACGTCGATCCAAAAAGTAATAAAGCTACTAGAGTTAGGTATAAAATTGATGGAGATAGAAAGATTAGGATTTCCACTCGATCAGGCGAAGAAATAAAAGGTTAATGAATAGGTATTGATATGAAAACTCGACTAGAAGAACATTATTTCAAATCTGTTCACCCCGTAATGGTTGAAAAGTTTAATTATAAAAATAAACATCAAATACCCAAAATATCTAAGGTTGTGATAAATATTGGTGTTGGTGACGCAGTAAAAGATTCAAAAAAAATTGATTCAGCCATTAAGGACATTACGGCAATTACTGGTCAAAAACCGATTGTAACTCGCGCAAAAAATGCAATTGCTACTTTTAAGTTAAGGGAAGGCATGCCAATAGGAGTGAAGGTTACATTAAGAAAGTCACATATGTATGAATTCGTTGATAGGCTAATAAATGTTGCATTACCTAGAGTTAGAGATTTTAGGGGATTAAATGGTAAAAGTTTTGATGGAAATGGGAATTACTCTATGGGCATCAAGGAGCAAATTGTTTTTCCTGAAATTGATTATGACAATATTGATACAATCAGAGGTATGGATATTTGTTTTGTAACAACTGCAAAATCAGATGAAGAGGGAAAAGAACTTTTAAAGAACTTTGATTTTCCCTTTAGTAATTAAAATAAGGTAATAGTTATGGCTAAAAAAAGTGCAATTAAGAAAAACGAAACTAGAATAAAAAAAGTGTCTTTAATGGGAGAGAAAAGAAAATCCTTAAAGAAAATAATTATGAATCGTGATCTTCCTTTGGATGAAAGGTTCTCAGCTCAAATTAAACTGAACGAGATGCCCAGAGACAGTTCACATATAAGGGTAAGGAATAGATGTTTAATAACTGGGAGACCTAGAGGGAATTATAGGAAATTTAAAATGTCTAGAATTGCTTTTAGAGAATTGGCTTCTACAGGACAGGTTCCTGGTATATTAAAATCAAGTTGGTAATCAAGGAGAATATAATATGTCAATGAGTGATACACTTGGTGATATGCTTACAAGAATTAGAAATGGATTGCATGCAAACAAAGCTGTTGTAGAAGCGCCATGTTCTAAGTTTAGAACTAATGTATTGGAAGTTTTAAAAAGAGAAGGTTATATTAGAAATTTTAGTTCTATTGAATTAAAGCCAGGGATTAAACACTTGGAGATTGAGCTAAAATACCAAGAAGGAATTCCAGTTATATCTGAGATTAAAAGAGTTTCAAAGCCTGGATGTAGAGTTTATTCAAGTATTAACAAACTTCCAAAAGTATACAATGGATTAGGTATTTCAATTTTATCCACACCAAGAGGGGTTATGTCTGATAATGAGGCTAGAGCTGCGAATGTTGGAGGAGAAGTTTTATGCCAAGTATTTTAGTGAGGAATTATGTCTAGGATTGGATTGAGTGCTATTAAAATTCCTGATGGAGTAACTGTTACCAAAGATGCTGATAAAATTTTGGCAAAAGGT
>CAZCWO010000101.1:0-2065 GCA_964502335.1 uncultured Rhodobacterales bacterium
TCACTCACTTATTTCAATAATTAAAATTAACTTTTACCACTCAATAACTATTCATCCCTAAAATAGACCTTAAATAGTAATTGAATAAATTATATGTAATAAGTAGTGATTAAATACTATTAAAAACAAATAAATATGTCATCTAAAGAAAATGATTATAAAGTTTCAGTTATTATACCTACGCTAAACAGAATAAACACTCTCCAACGAGCAATAGATTCTGTAATTGCTCAGTCCTTTGAATCTATAGAAATTATTGTAGTAGACAACGGTTCCTCTGATGGAAGCGTTAAGATGCTCAAAAAATATTACCCAATCGTAAAATTAATTCATGAGCACAAGGTTGGTGTAAGCGCTTCAAGAAATAAAGGTATAAAGTATGCTAAAAGCCCTTGGATAGCTTTTTTAGACTCTGATGACGCATGGGATCAAAAAAAGTTAGAAAAACAAATAAACCTTCTTCACAATTCTCATGATAAATACCGTTTAATTCACACTAATGAAATCTGGATACGTAACGGTAAACAAATCAATCAAATGAAAAAACATCAAAAATTTGGAGGTTATATTTTTAATCAATGTCTTTCTCTTTGCTGCATATCACCTAGCAGTGTTTTAATTGATCGTAGTATTTTTGATGATATGGGGTTATTCAATGAAAATTTGCCCGTATGCGAAGATTACGATATGTGGCTTAGGATTTGCTCCAAAGAAGAAGTTCTTTTTATAGATGAAAAACTAACATTTAAATATGGCGGGCATAAAGACCAATTATCCAAGTCGTATTGGGGAATGGATAGATTTAGGGTCAATTCAATTGAAAATTTAATTTTAAATCATGATCTAAATACAGATCAAAAAAATAAATCGATGGCAACCTTAATAAAAAAACTGAAAATCATAATTAACGGCGCAAAAAAAAGAAATAATTCTTCAGTAATAAATGAATATACAAAAAAACTTAAATATTGGGAAGAATTCATTTAAAAGTAATTAAACTACAATTGATTTAAAATGACTACAAGTTTTTCAATGCGTTGGGTAATTGCTTTAAAAGCTGAAGCAAAAGAAATTATAAAGCAATATGATTTAATTTCATTTGATCATGAAGGGCCATTTCCAGTTTATAAGAACAAAAGTCAAGATATTTGGCTGACCATCTCTGGCATTGGACAAATTAATTCATCAGCAGCTACTATGCACCTTTTTCACAAGAGTAATGCTCAGCCTTGGAGTATTTGGATAAATTTAGGAATTGCAGGATATGAAGCAACTTATGGTAGGATCTATCAGATAGACAAGATTATAGCTAACAACAATAATATAATCTACTATCCAAGTAGAACTCTTGTAAGCAAGATACCTTATACAACTTTATTAACATTAGACAAACCTCAAACAAATTATACTGATAAATACATGTTAGATATGGAAGGGTCAGCTTTCTATCAAGTGGCGAACAAGATAACTTCGCACGAACTAATTTTAGTTTTAAAGATCGTATCAGATAACTCAGATTATAATGTGAAAAACATTAACTCCTCTAAAATAGAAAGGCTAGTCAATCAAAATTTTTCAAAAATTAATGACACTTTAACTGGTTACCAAAAATTATCTTCAGAGGAGACTAAGCGACATACATTATCTAAAAACTATCAAAAAATTATTTCTAATTTCCATTTCACAGTTTCTCAAAAAAATACATTAAATGATCTTACAAAGAAATGGGATGCTGCTTTTAATGGGTTAGACTTAATGGATGAAATCAAAAGATGTAAAGATGCCAAATCTATTCTTAAAAAGCTAAATACCACTATAAATAATAATGTGATCGACTGGGGAAAAAATTGATTGAAACCATTTATTTTGAAGAGGAAATTAAAGACCATCCTCGAGCTTTAAATATTTTTTCTAAATTTAAAAAAGTGAGAAAAATTTCAATTCATCGTTACGGTGAGTTATTTAACAGAAGAAATCAAAATTTCAAAATTCAGAAAAAAAACCCATCTTTGATTTTGGCTAAAAAACATGACGGCTTTGTTTTGCCCGCTCCAAATGGATTTGG
>CAZCWO010000101.1:2165-7340 GCA_964502335.1 uncultured Rhodobacterales bacterium
TGATTTTGGCTAAAAAACATGACGGCTTTGTTTTGCCCGCTCCAAATGGATTTGGCTTGGGAGGGACTAAAAATTTTTATTTTTCACATATGTACAATTGTATCTATGACTGCAGGTATTGTTTTCTTCAAGGCATGTACTCATCTGCTAATTTTGTTTTATTTGTTAACTATGAAGATTTTGATATTAAAATTAAAAGTTTAATAAAAGAAAACAACAAAGAAAATATTACCTTTTTTTCTGGTTATGATTGTGATTCTCTCGCTTTAGAAAATCTTTCTGGCTTTGCCAATCATATCCTTCCTTTATTTAAAAACAATCCTTCAGCATTGCTCGAATTCAGAACTAAGAGCATACAGATTAAACCACTAGACAGTATTGATCCAATTGATAATTGTATTGTCGCTTTCAGTTTAATGCCTCATCAAATGTCACAAAAACTTGATAGAAGCGCTCCCACAATAAAAAGAAGAATTGAAACAATGAAAAAACTAAGTGACCTTGGTTGGAAGATAGGACTAAGATTTGACCCACTGATATATGGTAAAGACTGGAAAATTCACTATAGTAATCTGCATCAACATATTTTTGATTCTATCAATTTAAAAAGCATACATTCTATTAGCTATGGGCCACTAAGATTCCCAAAAGCAATGTACAAAAAGATTTTTAATTTATACCCTGATGAGAAACTTTTTACTGGACCATTTCATTTGGCTAACAACCAAGTCGCTTATAATAAAGAAGTCGAAGATGAAATGATAAACTTTTGTTTAAAAATTTCATTAGAGTTTGTCCCTGAAAGTATTATATTCAGATGCACTTATGAAGGTTAATTAGTATAATCGCAATACCATGGTTAAAAACAGAACAATATTAGTTACTGGAAGTTCAGATGGGATTGGTCGCTCAATAAGTAAATATTTGCTTAATGAAGGAGCCAAGGTTATTGGAATTTCGAGAAATCACGAAAAGTTTGATCCAAAATCAGATAACTATATTAAATATAATATTGACGTCTCTAACATAGAAGACCTCCCTAAGAAAATTTCTGGTATAATAAATGACCACAAAGATATTGACGGTTTTGTTAGTAATGCTGGTTTTGGAAAGTTTGGGAATATAGAAACCTTTTCATCAAAAGAAATCTCTAATTATATTTTTACTAATCTGAGCTCACATATAATCATTACAAATAAATTGCTTCCCCATTTGAAATCCATTAATAAAGGCAACATAATATATATTGGTTCGGAGTCGGCTCTTAAAGGAAGTAAGAATGGTAGCCTTTATTCCGCGACTAAGTTTGGTTTAAGAGGGTTTTCTCAATCTGTTAGAGATGAAGCATCCTCAAAAAATATTCACGTTACTTTAATTAATCCAGGGATGGTCAAAACATCTTTTTTTAATAACCATGACTTCATGCCTGGTGATGATCCTAGCAATGCTATTGAACCAGATGATATCGCTAAAATTGTCATTAATATTTTATCTATTCGAAAAGGGACTGTAATAGATGAAATCAACTTATCACCCTTAAAAAAGGTTATCAAATTTTTGTAACTGAGGATAGGACTCCATCAAATCTCTCTCGTGTTTCCCTAGCAATTGTTTGTGCTTCCTCTATACTAACTTTCTTAAAATTTATTTTTTGGCCAACCTTCAAGTTAGATATTAACCCAAAGTCCGAACTAATAATTGTAGCAATTTTAGGGTAACCTCCAATTGTACCTCTATCTGGTAGCAATATTATTGGTTCCCCTTTAAGGGTAACCTGAATTGATCCAATTTGATTTCCATCTGAAAGCATATCCCTGCTAGATGTTGTATCTATTACATCGCCACTAAGTTTTATACCCATCCTATTAATATCTTTTGTAACCTTCCAAGAAGTTGCTAAAAACTTTTCAATTACTTTTTGAGTGAATTTATCTAAATGCGGACCCAAGATTACTCTTAGCTTGGCTATTTCTTTTATTGGTTCATACTTTAATACTATCCGATCTTGTCCCTTATAATGATTAAGATTTAAAGGTAAATTTAAATTATCTGTTAAAAATCCACCATTAAAGCCTCCCATTTTGACACTTGGATTTGTAGATTTACTACCTAAAACATCTTTGACTTTAAAACTCCCATAAACTGCTAACGTAGAAATTAAATTATCTTTTCCCAAAATGATTTTAATCCTATCGCCCCTTTTTAATTGAATGGAACGACCTGAACGTATTTTTAAATTTTTATTTAAAATCTCTAAATATGAATGATTGCCACCCACAAGAGCTATTAATACTTCATTTGCATTTACTTCAATGATGGGACCACTTATAAATGTTTCCAGAACAGCATCCTTAGGATCGTTCCCGACCAGTTTATTAGCAAGTATCATGTTTTGAAAATTAATAACTCCAGATGGAGGGACGCCTTTATCTTGATGTCCATATCGTCCAAAATCTTGTAAACTTGTAGTTTGTCCACCTGACAAAACTTTTAAATATGAACAGTTATCATCAAACTTTTTCATAGTTCTATTTTATTAATTTTAAATGGGGAATTTAAATTTTTGTTAAAAATATCATCAAATTCTTCACCATCGATTTTATTAAAAGTAATTTTATCTCCTATCGATAATAGGATTGCGTTTTCTCTCCTTTGATCAAATAAATTGATTGGTGTCCTGCCTACTAAATTCCAACCTCCTGGGCTGTCTTGGGGGTAAATCACTGATTGATTAATGGCAATGCCAATACTACCTGAAGGGACCAAAGTTCTCGGGTTGCTTTTTCTTGGAAGCTTTAGTTTTGGATCTAACTCTGTCAAAAATGGCAAGCCTGGGAGAAAACCCATCATGCTCACTTTATAAATTTTTTCTTGATGTAGGGACACCACATCTTCTGTAGAAACTTCGCATTGGTCTGAAATAAAATTTAAATCTAGCCCATATTTACTTTCATAGCATATCGGAATTTCCCAATGACTTGGGTTTGAGTATATAATTTTCGTTTTTGAAAGTTTTAGTTGATTAACATAATCAATTAAATCGAGCGAAGAAGTTGTTTTTGGATCAAATACAACGAGTAGATTAACTAAACTTGGGATTAGGTCAATTATGCCATTTGGAGGTTTTTTCTTTATCTCATTTAGTAAAAGTTCAATATATTTATTGTCTTCATTCTTTGGATAAAAATGTATACCGGTATCACCTGCTAATTGAAAATTAAAATTTTTCATGTCACAATAAAAATAGTTTACTATTAAGTAATTTTAAACTCATTTTATAATTTCATTAATAATATAGAGAAAACCATGAAATTGAAAATTAATTTAAATGCTGATGTTGCTGAAGGTTATGGCAGATGGACTATGGGCAATGATAAAGACATTATTAATGAAATAAATTCTGCAAATATCGCTTGTGGTAAGCATGCTGGCGATGAAAATATTATGAACAATGTCATTAAACTATGTGTTCAAAATAATGTCGATATTGGAGTGCATCCTGGTTTTTCAGATATCGAAGGATTTGGAAGAAGAAGATTAAACCTTTCTAATGAGAATATAGAGAATCTAATTGCCTATCAGACTGGCGCTCTTTTAGGGATAGCATCAATGCTTAAAACAGAAATAACTCATATGAAACCTCATGGAGCTTTAAATAATATTGCCTGCGAGGATATCAATGTAGCAAAAGCAATAATTCGTGGCTTTAAAACTATAGATAAGAATTTAATTTTATTGGCTCCTACTTTTTCACAATTAATCAAAGCAGGTGAAAATTACGGGATAAATTGTATAGAGGAAGGATTTGCTGACAGGGCATATATGTCAGATGGATCATTAAGTTCTCGAAGTTTGAAAGGTTCTCTCATAACAGATATTGAAACAGCAGTTAATCAAGCTATTTCCATAGCAAAAGGAGAGAAAATCCACACCTTAGATGGAAAGAAAATTCATCTACCAGCTAAAAGTATATGTATTCACGGAGACAAAGAAGAAGCCTTAAATCAAGCAAGGTCTATTAAAAATGGACTAATTGAAAATGGATTTGATTTGGTTAGTCTAAAACAGTTTTAGAAAAGAGTTTTAAATCTTTGCGTTTTTCTATTTTCTTTGCTTTGGACTAAGAATTGACCATATTCGCAATTTGGATTATGCATAGGTCTTTTGTCTAACCTTAGATTACTATAAATTTTAGCTAAAGTAGAATCAATCCAACTTAAATCACTTTTGTAAGGGATAAGTGTCATCTTAAACTCCATATAAGCGTTATCTTTTTTTAAAAACGTATTCTCTGCGAACCGGTTCCCATCACAATATAAAAAATACCCTATGTCATCTACATTAAAGCCTTTTTTTCTCATTACCCAAATATAAAGATCCATTTGCTTCTTAATTGAATCTTTCCACTGATCATCTAGAGTTATTGGACCATTATTATTTTTTTGGGAAGTGCTTTTATAGTCAACTATGTGAATTTTTTTAGTTTTTGTGTTATACCAAGCATCATCTATTCCTCCACCTACTCTCAAATTAGTTTTTTCATCATCGTAATGAAATCTATTTTCAGCGCCAAAATGTAAACTTTGAGTCCAAAGATTAAAATGCTCATGTTTGAATGGTATTAAGTGAGACAAGTTTTTATTTTGAAGAAATGGGTGAGGTATTTGCTTATCCCTATAATAGTCAAAATCTTTCTTTAAGAGTACGTCTGTTGCTTCATTAATGTTAAATCCTGGGATGCTAGGAAATTCAATTTTCTCTACTTGTTGCATATAAAAACATGCTGGACATTTTCTAAAATTTTCAATCCTTGAACGACTCAGTTCATAAGGTTCTTTTCTATTAATATCAAATTTTCCTCTATGCCTGGGCATTTATTAATCTTTCAATCAATCAAAATTTATTGAATTTACACCAAAAATTTTAGACCTGACCCGAAATTTTAACTTAAAGAACCACATCATCACATTTTTGTGTAATTATATTTTTTTTCAACGCAATTTTATATTATTTCTATTGAGTTGATTTAACTTATTACAACCCATAAGCTTCATATCTCTTTCTATCTCACTCCTTATCTGTCCCAAAGCCCTTTCGACTCCTTTTTGTCCAGCTGCTGCAAGAGCATAAAGATATAATCTTCCTCCTGAACATGCTTTCGCTCCAAGGGACAAA
>CAZCWO010000102.1:0-334 GCA_964502335.1 uncultured Rhodobacterales bacterium
ATATTCATTTCTGAAAGAAGCAAATTGCCCTGTTTGGGATCTTACTTCCAGTCTATCTGATATAATGGATATGCTTTCTTCAGGTTGTTTGTCTATATTCAAAAACACGTCATTCATTTATATTAAATCCCCACTAATATATTTTACTAACGTAACCTATTATTCATGAATATCAACTGGTATGAAATTTGCTTTTTAATAAGTAGTCAATTTTTTGTATTTTTGGAGGGTTAAATGAACAAAAATTTGAATAAAAATTATGAGGCCACTTTAAATGAAGAGATTATAGAGGAAACTCAAAGACAGAAAAGTATTTTAGAACTTCTTTTATCAA
>CAZCWO010000102.1:380-7253 GCA_964502335.1 uncultured Rhodobacterales bacterium
AAGAAATGCTGAAGATCAAAAGAAAAAATCTGAATCTAATCCAGCTTTTTCATAATTGTCATTTTATAAATTAGCTGATAGAACCACTAAGTAATTTATTATATCTTAATAATTTTTAGATAGTTTAATATGAGCTTTATAACGTCTTCACTAATTAAGTCATTTGTTGGTTTCGATGCACTGTTTGATGAAATCAATAAAGTTTCTGAATTAAAAGAGCCTAACTATCCACCCTACAACCTAGAAAAGCTTGGATTAGAAAAATATAAAATTACAATTGCAGTTGCAGGTTTTTCCATTGATCAGTTGTCTGTTGAAGTTTTGGGAAGTTTATTAATTGTAAAAACTGAAAGTGAAAAGAATTTCCAAGAAATTGAGTATATTCATAAAGGCATTGCTCAAAGGCCATTTATTAAAAAATTCAGACTGGAATCAAATCTTCAGGTTTCATTGGCAGAACTAAAAGAGGGGATGCTGTCTATTTATCTTAATAGAGTTATACCTGAAGAATCAAAACCAGTGAAAATAAAAATCAATGCATAATTACAACATATAAATTTTAAAATAAAATTTCTTTCCGAGATGTTAATAATACTATCTACATGAGATAATATTTTAATTTTGATGAGTATGGAAAAGTATATATACATACAAGTGAATTTTCAAATTAACTTTTAAGGTATAAATTCATCTCCATTTTCATAAATAAATTCAAAAAGCAAGCCAGCTGAAGCAGACAATTGTCTATTTTTTAATTTTGTTACATACCATTTTTTTATAATTGGCAGTCCCTCAACATTTAATTTTTTTACTATGTTGTGCCTAATTTCATTGATACAACAATGCTCAGAAATCATAGCAATACCTAAGTTGGAAATGACAGCTTGTTTGATTGTTTCATTTGATCCAACTTCTGTTAATGCAGGTTCGTATGCTTCCTTTGTTTCGTCTAAAAAACTTTGAAGAGTATTAAGAGTTCCACTGCCTGCTTCCCTGGTTAAAATATTCTGATGTATCAATTCAGTTTTTTTAATGTTTTTTCTTTTGATTAAAGGTGAATTTGGGGAAGCAATAAATATTATAGGGTGGTCTCCAAAAGCTTTAGTATCTAATTCGGTGTTAATAGGAATAGTTCCGGTTATCGCTAATTCAATTTCATATGAGGATAGTTGCTTTAAAATTATCTCTCTTGGAGCAACCGAAATAAAGGTTTTAATGTTTGGGTTTTCATCCATAAATTTTGCTATAATTTTGTGGCCAAAATATTTTGCTGTAGATACTACTCCTACCTTTACGGTACCTCTTTTTGCTAGACTAACTTCATCTAATTTGCTTTTTAAATCATTTAATTGACCAAAAATATTTTGTGTGCACCGAACAACTTCATTTCCTGCATCAGTTAACTTTAAACCGTCTTTAGTTCTGTCAAATAAAATTAACCCTATCTCTTCTTCTGCTTGCCTCAATTGAATGGTTACAGCAGGAGGCGTGAGAGACAACGTTTCCGATGCTTTAATTAATCTTTTACATTCTGAAACTGTTAATATAGTTTTTAATTGTCGTAGACTTAAATTGTACATTATCTGATTAAATAAAATTTATCTTATTTTAAAAAAAAATTAAATTTACTTAATCTGAATTAAACTATTTACAAGTTGTTTACAATAAATTTAATAATAAAAGTTATTATGCATTTAACTAAATTTTTGACTGAAAATAAAAATTATAATCGTAACTTAAAGAAACATGATTTTTATGACCTTTCGAAAGCTATTTTAGCTATTTCTAATGCAGCGATAGAAATATCCAAATTAATTTATAGCCCTAAAAGTAAAGATCTTGGCAAAATTACTGGTCGCCAGAACATTGACGGGGACTTTACAAAATCACTTGATTTGAAGGCAGATGAAATTATTAAACAAAAACTAAAAAATAATTGTGTAAAATGGTATGCATCAGAGGAAGAAGAAGAAATTTTATTGTTAAATGAAGAAGGCTCTTTTGCAATATGTGTAGATCCTTTAGATGGTTCTTCAAATATAGAAACTAATGCACCAATAGGAACTATTTTTGGGGTATATAAAGCTAATTCCAATCCACTTAATTCAATTTTGCAAAAAGGAGAAAATTTAATTTCCTCAGGGTTTTTTATTTATGGGCCACGGACTATATTTGTTTTTACCCTTGGAAAAGGTACTATTGCCTTTCAACTTAGTGATAGTAATGAATTCATTTTGATTAAGAAAAATATTAAAATACCATATAACACATGTGAATTTTCGATTAACTCTTCAAATTATAATTTCTGGCCTAATGGGATTAAAAAATATATTAAAGCATGTTTAGATGGTTTAAATGGTAGTTATCATAAAAATTATAATATGAGATGGGTAGGATCACTAGTCGCAGATGCATTCAGGATACTTGTAAGGGGGGGAGTGTTTCTTTATCCTCAAGATGATAGAAAAGGTTATGAAAAGGGCAGGTTAAGACTTGTATATGAAGCCAATCCAGTTTCTTATTTGATAGAGCAAGCTGGAGGCGATTCAATTGATGGGATTTCCACGATATTATCATTAAAACCACAAACTCTTCACGAAAGAATACCTTTGATGTTTGGTTCAAAAAATGAAATTGCAAAAATAAAAATAAAAATGGAAAAATAAAGAATGAATAAAAGTGAATTAAATAAAAGCTTATTGTCCCAAATGTCAAATTCTTTACGAGTATTGTCAATGGATGCTGTTCAAGCAGCTAACTCAGGCCATCCTGGAATGCCTATGGGAATGTCTGATGTTGCAACAATTTTATTTTCTAAATTTATAAATATTTTTCCTCAAAGTCCAAATTGGCCAAATAGAGATAGATTTATTTTATCTGCTGGTCATGGGTCGATGTTACTATATGCATTAAATTATTTTTTAGGTTTTAAGGATATGACAATTGACGAGATTAAAAACTTTCGTCAGCTTGGATCAAAAACTGCTGGACATCCAGAATACGGACATGCAGAAGGAATTGAAACTACAACTGGTCCACTTGGTCAAGGTTTAGCTAATGCTGTAGGAATGGCCTTAAGTGAAAAAATATTAAACAATAGATTTGGTGATGAAATTGTTAATCACTTTACATATGCAATGGTTGGTGATGGTTGTTTAATGGAGGGTATCAGCCATGAGGCTATTGATTTAGCGGGTCACTTAAAGTTGAGAAAGCTTATTGTGTTATGGGATAACAACGATATATCTATTGACGGTTCTACAAATCTTGCAACTTCAATAAACCAGCTTGAGAGATTTAAATCTTGTCAATGGGATGTACAATCAATTGACGGCCATGATTTTGTTTCAATCGAAAAAGCTATTTTAAATGCACAGCAGAGTTCTTTGCCTTCACTTATATCTTGTAAAACTAAAATTGGTTATGGATCGCCTAACAAAGAAAATACAAGCAAAGCACATGGATCTCCATTAGGAAATGAAGAGATTGAACTTACAAGAAAACAATTAGGTTGGAAATATCCACCATTTGAATTTCCAGATGAAATCTTAGCTTCATGGAAGCAAATTTTAGCTAGAACAAAGGATTTACATGAAAATTGGAATAAAGGCATACAGTCATCTTCTCTAAAGGAAAAATTTTATGAAACTCTAAGTTTAAAAATTCCTGAAAAACTTTTTAAAGAACTTAAAAATTATAGCAATAGAATCAAAAAAGAAAGACCTAAAAATGCTACTAGAAAATCAAGTCAATTGTCTCTTGAAATCATAAATAATAACACTGAACTTTTGCTTGGTGGGTCTGCAGACTTAACTGGCTCAAATCTCACTCTAACAAAAGGAATGGATATTATAGAGCCAGATGATTGCAAAGGTTCATATGTCCATTATGGAGTTAGGGAACATGCGATGGCATCTGTAATGAATGGTGTTTCTATTTATGGTGGTTTTATACCTTATGGGGGCACTTTTTTAGTTTTTTCTGATTATATGAGAGGGGCTATGAGGCTGTCATCTTTAATGAAACTTAGAGTTATTTATATTTTGACACATGACTCGATTGGGCTTGGTGAAGACGGCCCGACTCATCAGCCTATAGAACATTTGTCTATGCTCAGATCAACACCAAATTTAAGAGTGTTTAGACCAGCTGATGGGGTGGAAGTAAATGAGGCATGGGAATTGGCTTTAAAGAGCTCTTCAACTCCCTCAGCCTTTGCCCTTTCAAGACAGGGATTACCTACGCTAAGAAATGAAAGTGGAAATGACAACTTGTCAGCTAAAGGAGCCTATATTATTTATGGCAATCCTAAAAAGAGAGATTTGACGATAATTTCTTCTGGTTCTGAATTATCTATTGCTATGGAAGCTGCTAAAGAATTAGAGGATAAAGATGATTTGTCAATTGTTGTCGTTTCAATGCCTTGCTGGGAATTATTTGACGATCAATCAGAAGAATATAAATCATTAACACTTGGAGAAGAACCGAGAATAGGAATTGAAGCATCAATTTACTTTGGTTGGGGTAAATGGCTTAGGGAAAAAGATGCATTTATTGGGATGAGTTCATTTGGTGCTTCTGGACCTGCAGAGGAGCTTTATGACTATTTCAAAATTAACAAAGCTGAATTAGTTAAAAAATCAAAAAATATGTTGAAATAGATTATTTTAAGTTGGAGTATTAGATATGGGTTTGATAAGTCTTAAACAGCTATTAGATCATGCAGCTGAAAATGCATATGGATTGCCAGCTTTTAATATTAATAATATGGAGCAGGGCCTGGCTATTATGGACGCAGCAAGTAAGTTGAATGCTCCAGTAATTATTCAGGCAAGTAGGGGTGCAAGGTCATATGCAAATGATTTGATTCTATCAAAACTGATTGAAGGTTTAGTTACTTTATATCCAGAAATACCCGTTTGTATGCACCAAGACCATGGAAATAGCCCAGCAACATGCATGTCAGCCATTAGTTTTGGTTTTAGTTCTGTTATGATGGATGGCTCTTTAAGTGATGATGGTAAAACACCTTCTGAATATGAATATAACATACATGTTACAAGCCAGGTCGTAGAAATGGCGCATTTATTTGGCGTTTCTGTTGAGGGTGAATTAGGCGTATTAGGTTCTTTAGAAACAGGAATGGGTGAAGCTGAAGACGGTCATGGCGCTCAAGGGAAGATAGAACAAGAGCAGCTTTTAACGGATCCTAGTCAAGCTGTAGATTTTGTTAAGAAAACTAAAGTCGATGCGCTTGCAATAGCCATGGGCACTAGTCATGGCGCTTATAAATTTTCCAGAAAACCGGATGGAGAGATTTTAGCTATGAATGTAATAGAGGAAATTCATTCACGGCTGCCAAATACCCACCTTGTTATGCACGGATCTTCATCAGTACCTCAAAATTTACAAGATATAATTAATCAAAATGGTGGTGAGATGCCACAAACATGGGGTGTGCCTTTGGCTGAAATTGAACGAGGTATAAAGAATGGCGTTAGAAAAATTAACATAGACACAGATTGTCGCATGGCCATGACTGGAGCAATTAGAAAAGTATTAAAAGAAAAACCGGAAGAATTTGATCCAAGAAAATATTTAGGTCCTGCAATGCAAGCTATGAATGAGGTATGTTTAGATAGACTAGAACGATTTGGTGCTAGCGGAATGGCTTCAAAGATAAAGCCAATTAGTTTAGATAAGATGGCAAAAAAATATCTAGAAAATTGATTTGGCCCAATTTAAATTTTTGGAAGAACAGTATCTAGGGAATTTAAAAATATTTCTTTATCAATATTCCCTCCAGAAATAATTATTAAAACGTTTTTATTTTTAATTAGCTCACTTTCATTTAATGCGGCAGCTAGAGCAACTGCACCTCCTGGTTCAGGTATTAACTTTAACCAAGCAAAGGCAAGGTGAATGGCTTGCAATGCTTTAGAATCACTAACTGAAATTCCTTTTGAGAGTAACTTTTTGTTTATTTTAAATGTCAATTTTCCAGGCGTTTCTGCTAATAATGCGTCACAAATACTATTTTTTTTATTTTTAATTGTTTGTCTTTCATTTTTTAAAAGAGAAAGTTTTGTATCGTCCCAGTTTTCAGGCTCAACAGGATGAATATTTAAATTATTCCATTTTGATTTTAGTGCAGTAGCTACTCCAGAAATTAATCCTCCACCCCCACAACAGCAAAGAACTAATTCTGGAATGAATCTGATTTCTTCCATTTGCTTTATCACCTCATAACCTAATGTTCCTTGTCCTAAAATAATATTTTTATGGTCGTATGGAGGAACTAGAATAGAATTTTCTTTTTTTGCAATTTCTTTAGCAATTTCCATTCTATTTTCTTTGTGACGATCATAAAAAACTATTTTGCCATCGTAAAATTTAACGCCTAAAATTTTAGATTTTGGAGCATCCTGAGGCATAACTAAAGTAGCTGTCTTATTAAATAGTTTAGCGGCTGCGGCAACACCTTGGGCATGGTTGCCACTTGAAGGTGCGACTACTTTATTTGATGCTATTTGAGAAATCATATTAATGGCACCTCTAATTTTGAAGGAACCTGTTTTTTGAAGGCATTCCGCCTTAATTACAATTTTAGCTTTAGTTAACTTATCTAATTTATCAGAATTAATTAATGGTGTTTTGTTTATATATTTACTAATACGTTTGTAAGCTTCTTCAATTTGATATAATGATAACATATTATTATAATAAATTAATTATGAATTATTATATATAATTCATAATATTAATAAAGAATAAGCAACTTTTTTTATAGGAGATAAATTTGTTAGGTACGATTAGAGGTGGAAAGCCAAAATTTACTGGATCTATGACAGCTCTTATAACCCCATTTGATGA
>CAZCWO010000103.1:0-7165 GCA_964502335.1 uncultured Rhodobacterales bacterium
TTGTTATAAGTAATTATTAATCAATAGAAAGATATTAAAAAAATGAAAAAAGTATATTCAAAAATCATCATATTATTAATTCCTATAATACTAAATGGTTGTTCTTATATTCCAGATTGGATGCAACTTCCGTTTTAGACAAGCAATTTTTATTACATTATCACTATCAGAAAGAATGAATCATGGCTGTACCTAAAAGTAAAATTTCTTCCTCAAGAAGGGGCATGAGAAGATCTCATGACAGATTAAAAACCAACGCCTATGTGGAAGATAAAGATACTGGTGAATTACATCGACCTCATCATATAGATCTCAAAACTGGTATTTACCGTGGGAAAGAATATATTAAAGTTTCAAACAAAATATAATAAATGGTGTTATTTTTCATGACTTCCAATACTTCAAATACTTTTGAAAAAAATGAAATTCTATCTAATGTCTTGATTGTATCTCCAATTTTTAATATTGGCGATATAGTTAAACATAAACTATACCAGTTCAGAGGAGTGATTGTCGATATTGATCCTGAGTTTTCCAATACTGATGAATGGTATCAATCTATACCAGAAGAAAGTAGACCTAAAAAAGATCAACCATTTTACCACCTCCTAGCAGAAAACTCTGAATCTTTCTATTCTGCTTATGTCAGTCAACAAAATTTGTTACCAGATTCTGAATCAGGGCCTATTAACCATCCCGAAATAGACAAACTTTTTACTGATGTTTCTAATGGTAGATATATTCTTAAAAATCTATCTATGAATTAAACCTGTGATAAGATGAGAGTCGTTATCACTTGAATTGTTTTAGAATTAATCTAAAATAAAGATAAATGATTAAGCTTAATAAAATAACTGATTATGCCGTAGTAATACTTGGCCTTTTGTCTAGCAGGTCTCCAAATATGTTTTCCACTTCAAAGATTTCTTCCGATACTGGTTTGGCTATTCCAACTGTAGCTAAAGTATGCAAGCTTTTAAATAATGCAAACCTTATTAAGGCTGGGAGAGGTTCTTCTGGTGGTTATTTTTGTGAAACGCATCCATCAAAAATTAGTGTTGCAGTCATCGTTGAAGCAATTGATGGCCCAATAGCAATAACAGCATGCCTAGAAGAATCAGAAGATTTATGTGACACTCAATCAGTTTGTTTGCTTAGTGGCAATTGGAATAAAGCTAATAGAGCAATATTGAACGCTTTAGAAAGCGTTTCACTAAGTGATTTGTTAAACCCCGAAGATTTTTTTCATCACAAAAAATCAGATAATTTAACTTTGCACTCATAACTGGAGCTTTTCATTGCCAATTCAAGAAGAGACTATAGATAAAGTTAATTTAGCTACGTCTAAATATAAATACGGATTTACAACAAATTTAGCAGTAGACAAAGCTCCCAAAGGTTTAAACGAAGATATTATTAAACTAATATCATCTAAAAAAGAAGAACCTGAATGGATGTTAAAATGGAGATTGGAAGCTTTTGAAAAATGGAAAAGAATGAAGGAGCCTAATTGGGCTAAGGTAGATTATCCCAAAATTGATTTTCAAGATATCTATTATTACTCCGCTCCTAAAAATGTAGAAAAACTTAAATCGTTAGATGAGGTTGATCCAGAGTTAATTAAAACATATGAAAAATTAGGAATCCCATTAAAGGAACAAAAAGTTTTGGCTGGTGTCGCTGTAGATGCAGTTTTTGATTCAGTTTCTGTTGTAACCACTTTCAGAAAACAGTTGGCTGAAAAGGGCGTTATATTTTGTCCAATTAGTGAGGCTATAAGAGATTACCCTGATATAGTTAAAAAATATCTTGGTTCAGTTGTGCCTCAGAATGATAATTATTTTGCAGCTTTGAATTGTGCTGTTTTCACAGATGGGTCATTCGTTTATATCCCCAAAGGTGTTAAGTGCCCGATGGAATTATCAACTTATTTTAGAATTAATGAAAAAAATACAGGGCAATTTGAAAGAACACTCATCATTGCTGATGAAGATTCCTACGTTTCTTACCTTGAAGGATGTACAGCTCCCCAGAGGGATGAAAATCAACTCCATGCAGCTGTTGTTGAGTTGGTTGCACACAAAAATTCAGAAATTAAGTATTCAACAGTCCAAAATTGGTACCCTGGAGATGAAACCGGGAAAGGGGGTATTTTTAATTTTGTCACTAAAAGAGGCGCTTGCTTAGGTGATAGCTCAAAGATTAGTTGGACCCAAGTAGAAACTGGATCAGCTATAACATGGAAATATCCCTCCTGTGTTTTGCATGGAGATAATTCTGTAGGTGAATTTTATTCTGTAGCGATTACTAACAATATGCAACAAGCTGACACGGGAACAAAAATGATTCATTTGGGAGCCAACACTTCATCTACAATTATTTCAAAAGGTATATCTGCAGGAAAATCTCAAAATACCTATAGAGGAAAAGTTTTAATGCAGCCTGGGGCAACTAATGCGCGAAACTTTACTCAATGTGACAGTTTATTAATTGGGGATCAATGCGGCGCGCACACGATTCCATATATTACTTCAAAAAACCCTTCCTCTAATATAGAGCATGAGGCAACAACAAGTAGAATTAGTGAGGACCAGTTATTTTATTGTTTATCTAGAGGATTATCTGAGGAAGAAGCAGTGTCATTAATTGTTAATGGTTTCTGCAAAGAAGTCATGAAAGAATTGCCAATGGAATTTTCTGTTGAAGCCCAAAAGCTTATTGGAATAAGTTTAGAAGGAAGTGTTGGCTAGGAATTTAATTAAGGTATAAAATGAGTTTATTAAACATTAATAATCTTCACGCTTCAATTGGTGATGAAAAAATTCTAAATGGATTGTCATTAAAGATTAATCCTGGTGAAACACATGCTATTATGGGGCCAAATGGATCAGGAAAGTCTACTCTTTCATACATCTTATCAGGTAAGAAAGATTACAATATATTCAATGGAAGTGTAACTCTTAAAAAGAAAAATTTACTTGATCTAGATGCTGACGAAAGGTCGAGGATGGGGTTATTTTTAGCTTTTCAATATCCTGTTGAATTACCTGGCGTAACTGGAATGACCTTTCTCAGAGCTATTATCAATTCATCAAGGTCGTCTAAGGGATTACCTGAATTAGATGGAATTGAATTGGTAAAGCTTGTAAAAGAAAAAGCAGAGAGTTTAAATATTCCTCAAGAAATGCTTAAACGATTTGTTAATGTTGGTTTTTCAGGTGGTGAAAAAAAACGTTTTGAAATACTTCAGATGTCATTACTTGAACCGTCAATTGCTGTTCTTGATGAAACAGATTCTGGCTTAGATGTTGATGCTTTAAAAATTGTTGGTAATGGTGTTAATAGTTTTAAAAATCAAGATAGGGGCTTTCTAGTTATTACACATTATCAAAGACTTTTAGATTACATAATTCCTGATGTTGTGCATATTATGGTTAATGGAAAAATTTATGAATCTGGTGGTCCTGATTTAGCTAAATATGTTGAAAATGAGGGATACAAGAGATTTATCGAGAATGATTAATTATAAACCTTCAAAAGATTTTCAAAAGTTCTGCGCTTCTTTCAAAAATAGTTTTGATGACTTAGGATGGCCAAATCCTCGTTTAGAATCTTGGAAATTAACGAATGTAAATAAATTCATTAGTAACTCTTCCAAGCTATCAAGCAATGACCTTTGTATTTCTTTTAATTATAAAAACAATGAGATAATAAAAGATCTTAATGTAAAAAGTTTAAATTTATTAAAGACTGAATTTTTTAAAAAACATGAGATGTCAAGAGTAATTTTATCAAATGTTAACAATGGCTTTGAAATATCACTTCCAGATAACTTCTATTCAAAAGAAAATATAGAAATTAACTCAAAAATTAAATTAGGTTCCTGGAATTCTTCAGTATTTATTATTAAAATTGGCAATAATGTGAATGCTAAACTTTCATTCGATTTTTCTCTATCTTCAAACTCTATTTGCACTCCGTTAATTTCATTTGAAATAGGAGAAAATTCAAATATTTCATTTGGCTTTAATGTTTCTAATAAAACAGACAATCTTAATAACTCAAATTATGTAGCATTAATAAATGGTAGATTGAAAAGTAATTCAATTTTAAATTCTTTAATAACACAGCAAGGTGTAAATTTGTCTCGAAATGAAATTAATATTAATTTAGTTGGAGACTATAGTAGATTTAATCTTGTAGGCTTATATTTTGGCAGGCAGAAACATCATAAAGACATTACTACTTCTGTAAATCATTTAGCAGAACATACTTCATCGAATCAGATTGTCCGTGGCATCTTAGATGATAGTGCTGTTGGAGTTTATCAAGGAGGAATAAAAGTTTCAAATAAAGCTCAAAAAACTGATGGGAAACAAATGAGCAGGGCTCTGCTTCTTTCAAAATTGGCAGAATCAAACTCAAAACCAGAACTTGAAATTTTTGCAGATGATGTTTCATGTTCTCATGGAGCCACAATAGGAGAATTAAATCAGGATCAATTATTTTATTTATTGAGCCGAGGATTACCCTTAATTGAAGCTAGACAAATACTAATTAGAGCCTATTTAAATGAAGTTTTGGAAGAAATTCATGATGAAGATCTAATTAAACAATTAAATAAAGCAATTAATATGTGGCTAAAACCATTACAATTTAAAGATGCTGCTTAATGAAACCTAATTATATTAAACAATCTCTAGATTTTAATAAAATTAGATCTGAATTTCCTATTTTGAATAGAAAAATTAATAACAATCCTATTGTTTACTTAGATAGTGCAGCTAGTGCTCAAAAGCCTAAAATTGTCATAGAAACCCTTAAGAGTGCATACTTAGAGACATATTCGAACGTTCACAGAGGCCTTCATTGGCTTAGTGAACAATCAACTTCAAAATATGAAAATGTGAGAATTAAGGTTGCTGAGTTCTTAGGAGCTTCAAGTTCAAATGAAATTATTTTTGGATCTGGAGCAACTCAATTAATTAATTTAGTAGCTAATTCATGGGGAAGAAAGTTTTTAAAAAAAAATGACGAAATTATAATTACTGTTGCTGATCATCACGCTAATATTGTTCCTTGGCAATTAGTTTCTCAACAAACCGGCTCTAAAATTAGAGCAGTACCCGTCGACAATCAAGGAAACTTTGATTTAGAAGATTTAAAAAGAATTATTACTAATAAAACTAAAATTATCTCAGTTCCTCATGTTTCAAATGTGTTGGGTACTATTTTTCCAATAAAAGAAATATCAAAATTAGCCCATAATGCTGGTGCAATTTGTTTTGTAGATGGCTGTCAGGGTGCCATCCACTTACCAGTCGACGTGCAAGATATCAATTGTGATTTTTATACTTTTAGCTCACATAAGCTTTATGGTCCTTCAGGTGTGGGTGTTTTATGGGGAAAATCTTCAATATTAAATGACATGCCTCCATTCATTGGAGGTGGTGATATGATAGATAACGTTGAAATAGAAAGCTCCACTTATGCCGAACCTCCACATCGCTTTGAAGCAGGTACACCGCCAATAGCCGAAGTTATCGCGTTTGGCTCCGCTATTGACTTTGTTCAAAAAATTGGAATGCGTAATATCAGAAACCACGAAAATATTTTACTTAAGTATTTTTCAGATAGGCTTACGGAAATAAAAGAATTAAGAATAATAGGAAATTCAAAATTAAAATCTGGCGTTATTTCTTTTGTTTTGAAAAATGCTCACCCTCATGATATTGCAACAATTTTAGATCAAAAAGGCATTGCAATAAGAGCTGGTCATCATTGTGCGCAACCGTTAATGAAGCACTTCAATATATCTTCAACTGCAAGGGCTTCAATTGCTGTATATACAAAAAAAACTGAGGTTGATGATCTTATAAAGGGTTTAATGACAGTAAAAAAACTGTTAGGATAGAAATATGAATGATAGTTTAGATTTAAATGATTTTATAGACAGCTCTATAAAACTGGGTGAAGAAAAAGTTTTCAAAGCTGGAAAAAGATTAAAGGGTGCATCCGTTGCAGTTCAAGAGAGTATAATAATTGACAAACTTAAACAGGTTTTTGACCCAGAAATTCCTGTGAGTGTTTATGATCTTGGTTTAATATATAAAATTGATCGGTTTAATAATGGCAATATTAATATTGAGATGTCATTGACTGCTCCTGCTTGTCCAGTTGCAGGAGAATTGCCAAAAGAGGTTTGTGAAAAGGTTTCTTCAATTGAAACAGTTGGGGAGGTTACTGTTAAATTAGTTTGGGATCCAGCATGGACATCAGAAATGATGTCAGAAGATGCAAAATTATTATTGGACGTTAATTAGAAGGAATAAATTTCATGTCCTTAAATAAACAAAATGATGTTATTACAATTAGTGATAAGGCCGCTGAAAGAGTTAAATATCTTATTCAAAAAGGGGATAGGAAAGTTATCGGTCTAAGAATAGGAATAAAGTCCTCTGGTTGCTCAGGATTTAAATATTCTGTTGAGTATGCTAGTGAAGCCAAAAGTTTTGAAGAAAAAATTACAAGTAAAGGTGTTACATTATTCATTGATCCTGCAGCTGTCATGTTCTTAGTTGGCTCTCAAATGGATTGGAATGAGAGTAAATTTTCTTCAGGCTTTGACTTTAAAAACCCTAATGAAATTGCGAGATGCGGATGTGGAGAAAGTTTTTCCTTCTCATCTTAATTTAAATGAAATCAAAAAAATTCTATAAAAAACTTTTTTGGCTAAAATCAAAAAAATTTAAATTACGATGCGCAGAATATTTTTTATTTAACAGTACTCCAAAAGCAGATATTCTAATAATTCCAGGCTTAAGCGAGTTTATTGAACGGTATGATTTAGTTGCAAAGCGTCTATTAAATCAAAATTTTCGTGTTGCAGTTTTAGATTTACCTGGGCAAGGATTATCTTCTAGATTTGGAAGCCCAAAAACAGTGATTCATTTAGATAAATTTAGTAATTATCTAGACTCAATGCATTTAATCATTAAGTCATTAAAATTTGGAAGTGAACGACCTTTAATATTTTTTGGACATTCATTGGGTGGTTTTTTATCACTATATTATCAAACTCAATCGAATCATGTTAAGTCAAATTATTTCATTAAACCAAAATTTTCGATAGCAATAGCACCAATGATGGGGTTACCTGTTAATA
>CAZCWO010000104.1:0-7030 GCA_964502335.1 uncultured Rhodobacterales bacterium
CTAATATCTTG
Organism: uncultured Rhodobacterales bacterium; assembly: GCA_964502335.1. GTDB lineage: Bacteria > Pseudomonadota > Alphaproteobacteria > Puniceispirillales. The sequence continues at coordinate 12 of CAZCWO010000104.1, forward strand.
AATAGATTTATTCATTTTACCATTTTCATCATTAAATATTCTAAGCTTTGAAATTTTTGATGCTAAGTTTTCAGCCTGTGATTCAGTGTCTTCATTCATAGCGCAAACAAAGATTAGTAAGCCATTTTCAATTTCAGATATTAATTCTTCATTTATAGTAACACTAGCTGAAGTTACTCTTTGAATTAAGGCCCTCATTATTTCCTCCAAATACTATTCAAGGTTAATCAATTGACTAAAAGTATAAAAAAAGTCTGTATTAAAATATCAATAAAGAAAAAAAGTGGAAAAATGAACAAAAAAACTTTCAAAGTTTGGGCAAGTGGCTGTGCTCATGTGAATGCAGATAAAAAAATGGGTCGTGACAGTTTGAGGCAGGCTTTGATTGATTCAGAAAATTATTTTGAATGGGACATTGGGGTAAATATAGGAGATTTTTCCGCTGCAATTGGTCTCCCTACAGATGAAGAGGGTCAGGAAGTTGTTAATCAGTTTCAATCCTTAAAAAAACATATCAGAGAGGACATTTATACCATTTGCGGTAACCATGATAGAAATTCTCCTCAAGAGCCAGAAGGAATGTGGTTTCGTAAGTGGATAGATCCAATGGGAGATAACTCTCATTTTTCTAATGTGAAAAATGAAAAATATAGATACCCAATACATGGGACATTCGAACATTATTATTTTGATGTCGGTAATTTAAGGTTTTTAATGATGAGTGATATAAATCCAAAAAATCAAATTAAAGGGCGAGGCGAATTAGGTGGAAATCCATCTGGTGTTGTTTCAAAAGAAACATTTGACTGGTGGGTTAATCAAATTGAGGAAAATCATAAACAAAAGATTTTAATATCTGTGCATCATTATATGCTGAGAGAAACCACTGTCGCTTCAGGCGATTGGGAAGGCATGAAAAAGGATAAAAATGGTGATTGGCAAACTAATTACCATGGGTACTTTTCAGAAGGAACACCAATTTCAGCATCATATTTATCTTGGGTAGGAGACGAGTATGGTAAAAATAGATTTGAGAATTGGTTAGAAGACAACCCTGGAAAGTTAGATATATGGATGGGCGGCCATACTCACACAAACCCAGATGATAGATTTGGGAGAAAATCACATATTGAAAGAAAATATGGAAAAACACTTTTTGTAAATGTTGCTGCTTTAACTCGTTGGCATGTAAAGCATCATGCTATTCCTATGTCGAGGTTGTTTACATTTCGAGATAAGAGTAACCTTGCGACAGTTGAGTGTTTTCTCCACTCAGATGATTATCGCCAAAAAGGTTTTTACAATAAAAAGAAAACAGACTTCCAACTATCTAAAAAATTTGAACTTTTATAAGTTTATTAATAACTTGCAATCTAATTTTTTTGCATTTTATTATTTAACTCATTCACATAATAGAATTTATACTGGAGGAATCAGTGGTTAAAAATGACAAAAATTTTCTTTATCCTGGGGAAACTGTCAATAAAGATGAAATTCGGGTTACCGCTATAGGTACGGGTATGCCTTTTGCAAGAAGGAAACAGGCGTCAGCTGGCTGGTTGATAGAGTTGGGTAATGGTGACAAATTTATCTTTGATATAGGTACCGGATCAAGTGCTAACCTTAATGCTCTTGGTGTCCCACATTCATTGCTTGATAAGGTTTTTTTAACCCATTTACATGTTGACCATTTTGGTGATTTGTCCTCTTTGCATGGAATGGGAATGGTTCGCGGACGTTTTTCACCTTTACGCATTTGGGGCCCATCTGCTTTGCAGCCAGAGCTTGGCACAAAAGCATTCGGAGATGCTTTTAACCGTTTAATGGCTTGGGACTTATCAAGTCGACGTGTAGCTGTAAACGCAGGAACTGGTTGGCAAACTGAATTTACAGAATTCGATTATTCCGTTAATGGACATGTTATTTTTGAGGAGAATGATGTCAAAATCTCAGCATTTCCTGCAATACACTGTATAGATGGCCCTGTAAGTTATAGGTTAGATTGGAACGGTCTTTCAATCGTTTATCTTGGGGATGGTAAGCCCAGTCAATTTCTTGTAGAAAACTCACAAAATGCTGACTTAATTATCCATGAGGCGTTTGTACCCGCAAAACAATACGCTGAAAAAACACATTTACCATATCAAGTTGCTCAAAATATTTGCCATGGAGTTCATTGTCCTCCTCGCTCTGCAGGAAAAATGTTTGATATGTGCCAGCCAAGACTTGGAGTAATTTATCACACAATGTTATCTGAAGATCTTCGGGTTCCTATACTTGATGACGTTCGTTATTTTTGGAAGGGGCCCGTTGCATTAGCTGAAGATCTTTGCGTATTCAATATCTCATCAGAGAATATTTCTCAACGACTTGCTGTTGTTCCAGATTTGGCGTGGCCTGTCCCAGCTCACAACCATGGCTCGGTCAGGCCTCCCATGGACCATCATGATATCCAGCCAATGTCAGATTGGCTCAAGAAAATGGAAATACCAATTGAAGGTGTTGATACTGATTTAGTTGACACATAAGAAACTTCGACTTGAGTTTATATATTATACATTTGACAAAAACTATAATCATAGTAGCGTTTTGTTAATAAATTATATGAATTAAGATTTGGGGGTAAATCAATGAAAATTATAAAATACTTATTTGGAATTTGTTTTTCAGTTATCATTTCAACTGCTGCCGTTGCTGATTGGACACCATCTGGGCCAATTAATTTGCAGATAGGATTTGGCGCTGGGGGTTCTACGGATATGTTGGGTAGAGCTATCGGTAAAGAAATAGAAGACCAATATGGCTGGAAAGTTGTAGTAGAAAATAAACCTGGCGGTGGTGGTATAGCCATGTTCACGAAAATCGCAGTTGCAAAACCTGATGGACTAAAAATAGGTATGGGTGTCAGTATGCCAACTTTAATTAACTTAGTTATGAGGGGTGATAAACTGACATTTGATTTGGATAGTTTTGATTATTTGGCCACTGTAGCTAATGCTCAGCTTGCAATGGTAGCGAGAAGCGATGCTCCATTTGATGATATTGCTGGTTTGATTGAACACTCTAAAAGTAAGGGCGGCGCGATAGTGGCGTTTGATGCTAAACCCCAGGAACTTGTTATGAAACTGATAGATGGAAAATCAGGAGCTGGGTTTAAGTTGGTTTCTACAGAAAGTGGTGCAGAGATGATACAAAATCTATTAGGAGGCCATGTAGACGCTGCTTTTAATGGCGGTCCACATATTCAATATCTAGAAAGCGGAGACCTTAAAATGCTTGCAAGTGTTAGTGCGTCAAGGTTTAACTATTCTCCAGATACCAAGACACTAATTGAGCAGGGTTACCAAATTTATGTCGACCCTTGGTGGTATATAGCAGCGCCAGCTGGATTGCCAAGCGACGCAAAAGAAACTTTGGCGAAAGCTTTTAATTCGGCAATAAACTCTGAGAACGTCAGTAAAGTAGTACAAAACGTTTTAAAACTGCAACCAAATAACCTTGGACCTGAAGGTTCTAAAGAAATGATGGTTGGTGGATTGGCAAACATAGCCGTTCTTTTTGGAAAATAATCTGTGCAGGCTTAGTTTTTCAATTTGAAGCTAAGCCTGTTATTTATTTGAAAATAGTTTTAGTGTTAAGAGATGCTAGTTAATAGATTATCTGCATCGTTTTTTATATTTTTAGGTCTTGCATTTATATATTTCATTTTTCCAATTGAAATTGAAAAGTTAGATTATGGTTGGGTTCGTCCTCAGACATTGCCAAATACATGTGCTTTTTTGTTAATCGTTTTTGGTATATTTCAGTTTATTTTTCCAAAAGGAAAAGTTGTTTTAGAGTTCGAACAAATCTTATGGTCAGGTGTTTTTGTTTCGGTAGCTTTTATAGCAGTTTTTGGATTTCATAAATTTGGTTTTATTTATACGGCGCCAATATTTGCTTTGAGTATAATGTTGCTCATTGGTGAAAAAAGAATTCTATGGCTATTGTTAGGAGTTTTTCTAATCCCCTTTTTAATATTACTGATAGTAGAACAACTTCTTGGAAGGTTGCTGCCTTGAAACAATATTATGGTTGAATTGGAAATAATATTATTAGGATTTGGAGATGCATTTAGTCTTCAAAACTTTATATTTATTATAATGGGAGTGGTAATAGGTCAATTTGTTGGTGCTATTCCTGGAATTGGTCCAGTAATGGCTACTGCAATAGCAATTCCATTTACATTTGTTTTGGACCCTCTAGTTGGCATTTCATTTCTCGTAGGGGTAAACAAAGGAGGTTTGGTTGGAGGAGCGATACCAGCTATTTTAATTAACACTCCTGGAACACCTGATTCTGCTGCTACAGCAATTGATGGCCACCCTCTGGCAAAACAAGGAAAGCACCAGAAAGCCACAAAAATGGCTTTATTCTCTTCAGTTACTGGAGATACATTTAGTGATTTAGTATTGATAACAATTTCTGCCCCATTAGCTATTCTTGCGCTAAAGATGGGACCTGTGGAAAAATTTGCATTGATGGTTTTTGCTTTTTCAATAATTTCAGGTCTAGTTGGAGACTCGATGATTAAGGGATTAATTGCTGGATTGTTAGGTTTATTGTTTGCAACAGTTGGTCTTGATCCTGAACATGGAACGCCAAGATTATTTTTTGGTTATTTTGAATTATATGATGGCCTTCCTTTAGCATCTGTTGCTATTGGCATGTTGGCAATTTCTGAAATCTTAAAAAGATTAGCAAATGCTAGAGGGAAAGCTCTTCCTGCTATCCAAATTCCAAAAAATCAAAATATAGAAGATCAAAAATTAAGTTTTAAGGAGTATTGGTCGTGCCGATATACAATGATTAGGGGTGCGTTAATAGGGACCTGTTTAGGCGCAATGCCTGGTATAGGATCTACGGCTGCGGCTTTTATGAGTTATGCTTCTGCAAAACAAGCGTCCAAGGATCCTGATTCTTTTGGAAAAGGGAACATTCATGGTGTGGCAGCAACTGAGTCTGCTAACAGTGCGGTGATGGGAGCAAATTTAATCCCTCTCTTAACTCTTGGCATACCTGGCAGCGTTTCTGCAGCGTTATTAATTTCTGCATTTGTTATTCATGGGATACAACCTGGCCCCCTTCTTTTTGAAAACCAAGGGCGATTAATTTACGGTTTATTTGGTGCAATGATAATAGCTAACTTTGCAAATCTTTGGATTGGCCAGATTGGTTTAAGGTTTTGGTCAAAGGTTATAAAAGCTCCAGAGTCAATAATATTTTCAAGTGCACTTTTATTATGTTTTGTTGGGGTGTTTATGGCAACAGGCGGTTTATTTGGTGTCTCTGTGATGCTGATCTTTGGAGTTATTGGGTTTATTATGAATTTATTTGGTTATTCTGTGGTTGTTTTTATAATAACCTTTTTCCTTGGAAAAAAGTTTGAACAATTACTGTCACAAACCCTAGTCATCATAGACGGCAACCCTCTTGAACTTATTAATTTTCCATTTTCTATCATTTTGTTTATTTTTGCATTAATTTCTTTTTGGTGGCTTGGATTTAGAAAATTAAAAATTTAAACAACTTAGCAAAAAACAAATGATATAAATTTGATACAGATACGAAAGGCAAAAACTATGGATTGGGATGACTATGAAAAATGGGGAAAGGAAGGCATAAAATGGGGATCAAATTATAGAAAAACAATTCGTGAATTGCCAGTAAGATCTCAACTAAAGCCTGGCCAGGTTTTTAATTCAATTCCTAGTATCCCACCAGAAAACCCAGAGCCTTTAGAGCAAATATTTGATGATTTCAAAACAAAAATTGTTCCTGGTATAACGCATTGGCAGCACCCAAGATTTTTTGCCTATTTCCCAAGTAATGCTGCTCCAGCGTCTGTATTTGCTGAAATGCTGGCTAATACAATGGGCTCACAGTGTATGCTTTGGCAAACTTCACCTGCTGCCACTGAGCTAGAGGAAAAAATAATTGATTGGCTAAGAATAGCTATTAACCTGCCTTCTGAGTTTAAAGGTATTATTCAGGACACAGCATCATCAGCTACATTGACTGCAGTTTTAACTATGAGAGAGAAATCACTGGGTTGGACAGGCAATAAAACCGGTCTATCAAACCGAAGTAGGCTCAGGATATATGCCTCTGAGGAGGTTCATAGCTCTATAGACAGGGCCATTTGGTTTTCAGGGATAGGAGAGGATAATTTAGTCAGAATCCCTGTCTATGGCGATTTAAGGTCAATGGACACTGATGAATTGAGAAAGGCAATTCAAAGAGACAAAGAAAAAGGTTATGCACCAGCAGGGGTTATAGCTGCTACTGGAGGCACTTCTACTGGTTCATGCGATAATATTTCAGACGTTGCTGGTGTTGCAACTGAAGAAAATCTATATCTTCATGTTGATGCAGCATGGGCAGGTTCTGCAATGATTTGCCCTGAATTTAGAAATTTATGGTCAGGCATTGAAAAGGCTGATTCTATAGTATTCAATCCTCACAAATGGTTAGGGGCTCAATTTGATTGCTCGGTTCAATTCTTAAGAGACGCTTCAATGCAAAAAAACACCCTATCCATTTCACCTGAATACTTAAAAACTAAAGGCGTTACAGGAATTACAAATTTATCAGACTATACTATTCAATTAGGGAGAAGATTTAGAGCTTTAAAACTTTGGTTTTTGCTTCGTGCAGAGGGTCTTTCGGGTCTTAGGAAAGTTATTAGGGATCATATCAAATGGTCAACAGGGTTGCATGATAGCATTAAGGAATTAAAGAATGTAGAGATTTTAACTCGGCCTATTCTTGGTTTGTTTACTTTTAGATTTCTTAGTGAAAAGACAACTAAAATTAACGAACTAAATGAAAAAATTTTACAAGAAATTAATAATGAAGGAACAATTTACTTAACCCCAACTAAGTTTAAGGACAATTATGTTATAAGATTTACTGCTGGAACATTTGAATTGAAAGAAGAGGACGTTCATTTAGCATATAAATGTATTAAAGAAAGATCT